>CAKUBE010000030.1 GCA_934636715.1 uncultured Arachnia sp. | reverse complement strand
CGTGCCCCAGCCCGAACGACACGCCGTCGATCCAGCGGTGGAAGGCCTTGAGCAGCAGGAGCATGACGACGAGGCGTCCGGTCTCCTCGAACAGGCCGGCGGTGTAGGAGGCCACGGGTCCGGACAGCAGGAACCCCGAGATCGGCTCGGGCAGCTGCGGCACGACCACCGTCATGAGCGGGATGCGCGTGAGCACCTGCGAGATGAGGAACGCCAGCGCCCCGGCGCCGAACGCCCGCCACACGCGCGGACAGCGGCGGGTGCGGTCGGGGTTGCGGGGAGTCGCGATCCACAGGATGCCGCCCAGGGGCACCACGATCGTGATCAGCAACGTGACGACCATGAACGCGATCGACAACGACGAGACCATCGCATCCTCCTTCAAGGTGTGCCACACACAGTAGCGGGTTGCACAAGGTAGTGACCTGGGCAGGCTCAGCCGCAGGAGCTTCGGCAGGCTCGGACCGCCGGGGCGGCGTGGTTGCTTGGCCCACGGCGTCCGGCCTTGTTAGCCTTCGCTCCATGGCGACCCGCGCGTCTTCCCCCGCGCGGAGCCGATCGAACACGTCTTCGCGTTCGTCGTCTCCTCGTGGCGGAAGCAAACCCAAGACCACCCGTCGCGCTCCCGTGAAGCAGTCCGGGGGCGGCTTCGGCGCATTCCTGTCCGCCGTCGGGCGCGGCCTCGTCGCCATCTGGCGCGGCCTGGCCGGGCTGCTCGGCGGGCTGGTGCGCAGCATCGGCACCGGCGTCCGCGACCTCGACCCCGAGCAGCGCCGCGACGGCACCGGGCTGCTGCTGGTCGTCCTCGGCATCCTGACCGCGGCCGCCTTCTGGTTCCTGCTGCCCGGCGCGGTGGGGGACTGGCTGCGCCTCGTCTTCTCCACCATCTTCGGCGCGGCGAGCGTCGCGCTGCCGCTGGCCGCGTTCGGCATGGCGTGGCGCACGTTGCGCGACCCATCCGCCAACGGCCCGACCGGACGCCAGCCCGTCGGTTGGCTCGTCTTCTCCCTCGGCGTGCTCGGGCTGGTCTCCGTCGCCAAGGGGATCCCGAGCCCGAGCCGGGCCGACGAGATGCGCCAGGCGGGTGGCGCGCTCGGGTTCATCCCGTCGTCGTTCCTGGCCGACCTCGCCACCGTGTGGGTCGCCGTGCCGGTGCTGATCGTGATGGCGGTGTTCGGGGCGGTCGTGATCACCGGCATCCCGCTGCACGAGGTGCCCGAACGGTTCCGCGCCCTGCGCGAGAAGTACCGCCGCGATGAGGCCCCCGAGCTGACCTACGGCGTCGACGAGGCCTACGACACCCCGCTGGTGCGCGACGAGCCCGTGGCCGACGAAGCACCCGCCAGCGAGGTGTTCGACATCGACTCCTTCGACGACGAGCCCCGCAAGCCGGTGGTCGCCGGGAAGGCGCCCGGGGCGTCCGGGTCGGCCGGGGCCTCTGCGGGTTCGGCCGGCAGCGTGCCCGAGTTGCAGCCGCCAGCGCACAGCAACGAACCGCTGCGCGCGGAGCAGGCGGTGCTGAGCGGCGACGTCCAATACGTCCTGCCCGAACCCCAGGTGTTGAAGGCCGGGTCGGCGCCGAAGTCGCGCACCGAGGCGTCCGACGCGGTGGTGGGACGCCTCGCGGAGGTGTTCCGCGACTTCGACATCGACGCGACCGTGACCGGCTACACGCGCGGCCCGACGGTCACCCGCTACGAGGTCGAACTCGGCACCGGCGTCAAGGTCGAGAAGGTGACCGCGCTCGGCAAGAACATCGCGTACGCCGTCGCGTCGGCCGACGTGCGGATCCTCAGCCCGATCCCGGGCAAGTCGGCGATCGGCGTGGAGATCCCGAACGTCGACAAGGAGATCGTGTCGCTGGGTGACGTGCTGCGTTCGGGCCGCGCCCGCAACGACCACCACCCGATGACCGTCGGCCTGGGCAAGGACGTCGAGGGCGGCTACGTCGTGGCCAACCTCGCCAAGATGCCCCACCTGCTCGTCGCCGGCGCCACCGGGTCGGGCAAGTCGAGCTTCATCAACTCGATGATCACCTCGATCATGATGCGGGCCACCCCCGACGAGGTGCGCATGCTGCTGGTCGACCCCAAGCGCGTGGAGCTCACCAACTACGAGGGCATCCCGCACCTCGTCACGCCGATCATCACCAACCCCAAGAAGGCGGCCGAGGCCCTGCAGTGGGTCTGCCGCGAGATGGACATGCGCTACGACGACCTGGCCGCCTTCGGGTTCCGGCACGTCGACGACTTCAACAAGGCCGTGCGCGCCGGGCAGGTCAAGCTGCCCCCGGGCTCGGAGCGCGTCCTGGCGCCGTACCCCTACCTGCTCGTGATCGTCGACGAGCTCGCCGACCTGATGATGGTCGCGCCGCGCGACGTGGAGGACTCGATCGTCCGGATCACGCAGCTCGCGCGGGCCGCCGG
>CAKUBE010000029.1 GCA_934636715.1 uncultured Arachnia sp. | reverse complement strand
ATCATCCCAAGTCAGGGGCACTTTCGCCATCCCAGGCCACTACAGTCCACCCACCGTCATGAAAGCACGAGGCTAGGTCTGGGCGTCGGCGCGGCGCATCGGCCCGAGAGCCGATTCCGGGGCGGTTCAGGGGGAGCCCTGACCGCGGCGGCGGAGCCGTCGCACCCCCGACCCGACGGCCGCGAGCGCGGCTCCGGCTAGGGCGATCGCGGCCGCCCGGGTGCCCTTCGCCCGCAGGAACCCGCCCGGGCGGTCGGCGCGCGGGAGGAGGTCGACGTCGTCGGTGTCGATGCCCAGCGGGCAGTCGGCGGCGTGGCCGTCGATGGAGGGCCGCTCGACGGGGTAGGTCTCGTAGTCCTCGGTGACGGCGGCCACGAGTTCCTCGTCGTCGCGGCGGGCCACGAGTTCGCGTTGCAGCACGATCTGCTGGCGGGGGGTGAGCGCGACGCCGCGCGCGCCGGTCTCGCAGTAGCCGCACTCGATGCAGCCGTTGAGCCCCTGCCGGATCTGCGGCATCAGTTTGAGGTTGCGCAGGTGCTCGTCCGGATCGTCGGAGATGAGCACGCCGGGGTTGAGAACGCCGACGGGGTCGAAAAGGTGCTTGATGGCGAGCATCACCTCGTGCAGCTCGTCGCCGTACTGCGCGTGGACGAACGGGGCCATCGCGCGGCCTGTGCCGTGCTCGGCCTTGAGCACGCCCCCGCGCCGCAGGACGGTGCGGACGAGGTCGCGGGTGAACTTGCGGTAGCGCAGCAGGCCCGCGGTGTGGCTGAAGTCCTCGCTGAGCAGGAAGTGGATGTTGCCGTCCTTGGCATGCCCGAAGAGGGGGACGTTCGGGATGCCGTAGCCGTGCTTGTCGAACAGCCTGTCGAGGTCGGCGAGCGCGGCGGCGAAGCCGTCGAGGGGCACGCAGATGTCCTCCATGAGCGTCGTCACGCCCGAGGGGCGCGCCCCCGCGACCCGCGCGTACAGGCCGCGGCGCAACGCGACGAGGGTGCGCCACTGCCGCGGCTCGGTGAGGAAGCCCGTGGTCGCGACAGGCCGGAGCTTCGCGAGCCTGTCCTTGGTCACGGTGATGCGCTGCGTCAGCGTCGCGGGGCCGATGTCGTGCAGCTCGATCAGGAGCGCGGCCTCCGTCGTCAGGATGGCGTTGCGCAGGAACGCGGGCGCGGACGGATCGTGCTGGAGGACGCGCAGGCAGGCCACATCCATCAGCTCCAGCGCCTCGGGGGTGAGGTCGAGGAGGGTGGCTGACGCGGCGGCCGCGGCTTGGGCGTCGGGGAAGAGGACGAGCGCCGCGGCGAGCCGGTCGGGCAAGGGCACCGTGCGGAACGTCGCCTCCGCGATGAACGCCAGCGTGCCCTCGCTGCCGACGAGCAGGTGCTGGATGATGTCGACGGGGCGGTGGTACTCCAGCAGCGCGTTGATCCCGTAGCCCATGGTGTTCTTCATGCCGAAGAGCCGGTTGATGTCGCGGATCGAGTCCGGGTTGATGCGCAGCCGCTTCCGCAGCATGTGGAGCCCGCCGACCAGCTCGGTCTCCTCGAGGCGGAGCGTCATGTCGGCGGTGGGGTCGGCGGTGTCGATGATGCGGCCGCTGGGCAGGGCGAACACCATCGACTCGACGGTGTGGTAGCTGTTCTGCGCGATGCCGCTGAGGATCCCGGCGGAGTTGTTGGCGATGATTCCGCCGACGGTGCAGGCGACGGCGCTCGACGGGTCGGGCCCGAGCCGCCGGCCGAATGGGGCGAGCCGGGCGTTGACCGCGGCGAGGGTGGCGCCGGCACCGGCCCGGACCCGGCGGCCGTCGTCGAGGACCTCGATCTCGTCGAAGCCGGTGCGCACGTCGACGAGTGTCCCGTCGGTGACGGCCTGTCCGGTCAGGCTCGTGCCTCCCGCGCGGAAGGTGAGGGGGCGCCGTCGGCGGGCGGCGTCCGCGATCAGGGCCGCGACCTCCTCGACGCTGACGGGCCGCGCGACCTCGGCCGGGGTGAGGAGAAAATGGGAGGCGTCGTGCGACATCGCGAGCCGCGTGATGGCGCGCGTGTCACGCTCAACTGGGGCCCCCACGCTGTCCACGCGCCCACCATACCCACGGAATGCGCCCCGCCTCGGGAAGCTGCTAACCTTGTCGGCACGCGGGCGTAGCTCAATGGCAGAGCGCTAGCTTCCCAAGCTCGATACGCGGGTTCGATTCCCGTCGCCCGCTCCATTCGCCCTCGGCGCAATTCACAGACAACTCACAGGGTTCGTCCGTAGTCTCCTTTCATGTTTGATCAGCTCCTCGGCCTGCCAGTTCATCCGCTGCTCGTCCATGTGCCGGTCGTGCTGCTCCCGCTCGTGGCGCTGGGCGTCGTGGCGCTCGCCGCGCGCCCCGCCTGGCGGCCACGGTACGCGGGCCTGATCCTCGTGTTCTCCGTCGTCGCGGCGCTCGGCGCCGTCGGGGCGATGCTGTCCGGCAATGCCCTCGCGGCCCGGGTCGGCCTGCCTGCGACGCATCAGGCGCTGGGAACCGCGCTGGTCGTGAGCTCGATCGTCCTCGTGGTCGTCGTCGGGGACTGCTGCACGGATAGGTGACATCTGAGTTGGCTAGCCCGGTGGGCTGGCCTGGAAGGATGTCATCATGCCC
>CAKUBE010000028.1 GCA_934636715.1 uncultured Arachnia sp. | reverse complement strand
AGCCAAACGGGACGCCTCGACAGGCTCAGCGACCGGGAACAGCGATGTCGCGTGTTCCCGTACGACACTTTTGGTGGAACTGCTGGAACACGAACCCGACGCGACTGCGGTAGTCGGCGAGCCAACGGGAGGAGCGCCCGGTGATCACCTCATCGCCGACCGTGATGGTGCCCGAGTCCGGTACGTCGATGGCCCCCATCAGGTGCAGCAGCGTCGACTTGCCCGAGCCCGACGCACCGATCAGCGCCGTGCGACGCCCGGCGGCGAGCCGCACGCTGACGTCGTCGGCGGCGCACAGCAGCGACCCGTCACCCAGCCGGTAGGCCTTCGTCACCCGTTCGAGGCTCACACCCACAGTCACCGGCAACCTCCTTGTTGTTCGACACCAACTTAGCGAAACCACCGCTGGGTGAGCCGGGCCGCTCAACCAGCGGTGGCCGCTCAACCAGCGGCGACGACCCAGCCCTGGGCGGCGTACCGGGCGAACCTCGCGGAAAGCGACGCGCCCCCGATGGTCGGTTCCGTGCCTTCGCCCCAGGACGCGACCCGGATCGGCGCGTCGTCGGTGCCGTAGCCCCAGAAGATCACGTCGGCATCCGGGTGGTCCTGACCCGCGCGGAAGTGGAGCGTCGCGCCGGGCGCGAGGTCCAACTGGCGGAACTGCTCCAGGGACGCAAACGGTCGCTGCTCGGAACCGTCGCCCGCAACCGGCGCCGAGCTGTCGACGTACACGTCGACGGCGCGGCCCGGGTCCGCGTCGAGTTCCTCCCACAGGTTCACCGCCGCGATCACGTACGGGCCGCGGGCATCGGTCACCGTCACGCGCCACAACCGCGCGGTCACTGGGTTCGCGAGCTTCAGGAAGCGCTGCGAGCCGACGACACCCGCACCCGCGACCTCGACCCACTCGTCGGACACCTTCGCCTCGACCGTGAACGACGCGACGGTCATCCCGGCGCCGAGGATCTCCTCGCGCAGGCCGACCCGGGCGATGGTCCGCTCCTCCCCCAGGTCCACGACGATCGGCGTCCGATCCTCCGCAGCGAACGCGTGCCCGTCGCGCAGGTTGCCGTTGGTGATCGACGAAACCGCCTCACCCGCGACCGTCACCGGTGCCCCCAGCGCGCGATCCAGCGTGTAGGCCCGACGGCGCTCGGCCGCGAAGTCGCGCAGCGAGGTCACCGACGCGGGCGCGAACCGGCCCGTGCTCGTCGGCGGGACGTTGAGCAGCAGGACGGAGTTGCGCGCGACGGTCTGCTCGAAGTACTCCAGCAGGCGCGGGCCGCTCTTGGGCACGTCGTCGGGGTGCGCGAACCAGCCCTTGGTGATCCGCATGTCCGTCTCGGTCACCCACCAGTGCAGCCTGTTCGCCGCGCCCGTGCGCACCGCCGCGGCGAGCTGCGCGTCGGAGCCGAGGTTCTCGTTGAACGGCCCGCGCGGCTGGATCTCCTCGATCTTGCCCGGGCCCTCGTCGATGACGGGGATCACCGACGGCTCGTTCTGGCGGGAGACGCCCGCCTCGTTGCCGACCCAGCGGATGTCGCGTCCCCCGGAGGCCACGTTCGCGTTCGGCTGCAGCTTCTCGATCAGGTCGTAGTAGGCGTCGTAGTCGAAGGTCTCGGAGCCGGTGGTGTTGCCGCCGGCTCCGTCGAACCAGACCTCGGCGATGTCGCCGTACTGCGTCAGCACCTCGTACAGCGTGTTGAGGAAGTACTGGCCGTAGTCGGTGGCCTCGTAGGTGAAGGTAGGCAGGTCGAGGCCCGCGCGGTCGTCGCCGGGGACCAGCGTGGGGATGGTGCGCGGCGAGCGTGCCGACCCGTTGCCGAAGACGCCCCGGATCTCCGCGGCGGAGTCGGCGGGCGAGACGTAGAAGCCGACCTGCAGCCCGTAGCGCCGGGCGGCCGCGGCGAACTCGGCCGCGATGTCGCCCTTCCCGTCGCGCCAGGGCGTGGCGGCGACGGTGTGGTCCGTGTAGCGCGACGGCCACAGGGTGAACCCGTCGTGGTGCTTGAGCGTGAGGACGGCGAGGCGGAACCCGGCGTCGCGCAGCTCCCGGGCCCAGGAGTCGGGGTCGATGTCCTCGCTCGGGTCGAAGCGGGCCGGGTCCTCGGTGCCGTGGCCCCACTCCTGCGCGTAGAACGTGTTGGGGCCGAAGTGGATGAACGCGGTCAGGAGTTCCTGCTGGAAGTCCGCCTGGCGAGCGGTCGGGCGCACCATCGCGGCCTTCGCGACGACGACCGAGTCGCTGTCAGCGGGCGAGACGTCCACGTAGTTGCCAGGCACCAGGCCCGCCAGCGCGGCGTAGGTCTCCTCCCGGGTGCCCGCGAACCCGGCCGCGGCCGCAACCGCCGCGCGCGTGCGCTGGTACAGGAAGTCCGCACCGCCCCACGCGCCGTCGGATCCCGCGACCCGCAGGGCCGCGAGGGAGCCCGCGAAGCCGCGGGCGGGCGCGCCGTGGTGGATGTCGTTGGCGAAGCCGACGGCGGTGCCCTCGGACCCGATCCTCAGCTCGGAGGTGGCCTTCACGTACGGCAGGGACTCGCCGTCGAGCTCGGACTCGAGGACGACGGCGCCGGTGTGGGTGACCAGCTGCTGGATCGAGAGGATGTGCTCCTCACCCGCCGCCGGGCACGGCACCGCGGCGCAGTCGCTCCACGTGCCGTCCTCCAGGTTGCGGAAGCCGACGACCAGCTCGCCGTCGCGGTATCCGGCAGCCACGTGCGGGGTGGCGAAGAGGTACGCGAGGCCGGCCTGGTCGGCGTCGGGTGTGAAGACGACCTCGGCGACGAAGCTCACCCGCACGACGCCGTCGGCGTCGGCGATGCTGAGGTGCGGCAGGTCGAACCGCAGGCCGTGCGAGCCGCCGGCGAAGACGACGCCCGTGCCGGGCCGCTGCTCCTCGGCGCCGTCGAGGCGCCGCAGCGTGCCCTGCATGGCCTCGCCCTCGGTGGTGGTGTACGCCGTCGCTCCGACGAGGGAACCGCCGAAGCCGACATCGAGGACGACGAGCCCGCCGCCGATCGCGGCGGGAGAAGTGGATTGCATGCGCCTGGCCTTCCAATGGGTGTGTGAGGCGTTTACCGCCAGCACGCTACCGGACGGCCTCTGGGCCGATCACCCGATGCGTCATCTCCCTTGAGCGTTCCCGATCGTCCTCACTAAAACGCGCAATTCGGCTGAGCGCCGGACAACAATTTGATTACATCCCTTGCCTACTAACCTCGATATTTCATGACGGCCCTGTGTGGGGCTGGTCGGCGCCGGTGGCGTCGAGGTTGTTCTGATTCTTGCA
>CAKUBE010000027.1 GCA_934636715.1 uncultured Arachnia sp. | reverse complement strand
GGCCGCCCGGGCGGAGACGGCGCCGAGGCAGGCGACGACGAGGGCCGCGCCGAGCGCGCCGCCCTGCAGCACCAGCCGGGTGTGGGAGGGGGTGCCGGAGGCGGCCCAGACGATCCCGGCGGCCAGCCCGGTGCCGACCGCGGCGCCCGCGACGGCGACCGCCGCGGCCTCCGCGAGGCCCGCCGCCAGCACCTGTCGGAGGCTGGCGCCGCGCGCGAACAGGAGGTGCAGCTCGCGCTCCCGCGCCGCGGCCAGGAGGCTCGCCATCTGCGCGAGGCCGACCACCGCGACCAGCAGCAGCACCGAGAGCGGCACCAGCCGGAACGCCTCGCCGACGGCGAACTCCTGGGCCGCGCGCCCGGAGGCGAGGGCGAGGTCGCCGGACACGGTGATGCCGCGGCCCGTCACGTTGACCTCGTCGACGATCCGCCGTGCCCGCTCTGCGCCGCCCGCCAGCGGTTCGAGGTGCTCGGGCTGGATGCGGTCGACGTCCGGCCGCACCGTCCAGCGCACGAAGGAGTCGGCCGACGGCGAGGCCTCGGAGGGATCGATGGGCTCGCCCTTGTCGGAGCGGTACCCCGTCTCGACCGTGATCGGCGCGGGGGAGAAGCCCTCGGCGAGCAGGCGGCGGGCCAGCGCGTCCTGGGCGGCCCCGTCGGGCCCGAGCCGGGTCTGCACCTCGATGGACACGTCGCCGACCGAGGCGTCGGTGAGCGCCGCCGCCGCGGCCCGCGTGGCGAGCGCGCGCGAGTGGCCGAGGGTGCCGGCGACGACGCCGGTGAAGACGACGACGAGCGCGAGCAGCAGCCCGATCAGGCCCCTGGCCGACGCCGCGCGCCGAACGCTGAAGCCCGGCCACGTCGTCATGTTGGCCGACCCTACTAGGCGGGCGGATCCGCCGGGCGGACGGGGCCCGTCGACTGCCGGATGATCAGGTCCGGGTGGAAGAGCAGCTCGGTGGGATCGGCGGGCAGGCCGTTGATGGCCGCGATCAACGCGTCGACGGCGGCGCGCGCCATGGCGGGCACCGGCTGGCGGACGGTGGTGAGCGCGGGCGAGGTGAACGGCATCAGCGCCGAGTCGTCGTAGCCGACCACCGAGACGTCGCCGGGCACGTCCAGCCCGCGCGAGCCCGCCTCGCGGATCGCGCCCAGCGCCATCACGTCGGAGCCGCAGAGCAGCGCGGTGTGGCCCGAGTCGAGGAGCCGCGCGGCGGCGGCCTGCCCGCCCTCGACGGTGAACGTCGTCGACACCGCGCTCTCCTCGGGAAACCCCAGCGCGCGGAACGCCTCGGCCTTGCGTTCCGCGGGCATGTAGCGCAGCTGGCCGACCGCCAGCCCGATCCTCGTGTGCCCGAACGCGCGCAGGTGCGCAACCGACATGGCGACGGCCTCGGCGTCGGAGCTGGAGAAGAACGACCCGCGCACGCCGGGCTGGTGGCAGTTGACGAACACGGCCGGGATGCCCGCGGCCTCCAGGTGGTGGTAGTGCTCGGGGGTGGACAGCCGGTCGGCCAGCGACCCGGAGACGGAGACGACGCCGGCCACGCCCAGCCCGATCAGCAGCTCGATGTACTGGGACTCGTGCGCCCCCCTCGGCCCCGCGGTGCAGAGGATCATGTTCCAGCCCGTCGCGGAGAGCTGGATGCCGATCTCCTCGGCGAAGACGGTGAACGTCGGGTTGCCCAGCTCGGGGACAGTCACCGCGATCAGCGGCTCGGACTCCGCGACGGGCTCCTGGTTGTACCCGAGCGCCTGCAGCGCGGCGGTCACCCGGGCGCGGGTCGCCTCCGCGACGCCGGGCTTCTCGTTCAGCACGCGCGAGACGGTCGCGGTCGAGACGTCGGCGACGCGCGCCACCTCCGCGAGCCTCATGCGCGGTGCGATCACTTCTTGCCTCCTCGTCGAGCACGTCCCGCCATCGTCGCAAAAGACGCGACGCTGCGCAATGATTCTTGCAAAACTCTTGCAGGATCGCGCGCTCAGCGCAGCCCCAGACGGGTTGTTATCGAACTGTTACGCAAGGATGTTGCATTCGTTGCGGCGATGGCTACGATGGTGGTCAACCGGTCGCGCCGACGCGAAACCGGAGAAGACCAACGGAGGAGAAAACCGATGCGCAAGTCCTTGATCTCCGTCGCCGCGGCGGGGCTCGCCCTTGCCTTGACCGCCTGCGGCGGCACCTCGACCCCGGCGGAGACGCCGAAGCCCACCGACAGCAAGCCGGCCTCTTCCGCCCCGCCCGCGGACGCCGGCTCGCTCACCATCTGGGTCGACGAGACCCGAATCGACTTGTTCAACGTCCTCGGCGGCGAGTTCAAGACCGCCACCGGCGTCACGCTCGACGTGGTCCAGAAGCCGTCCCAGGACATCAAGACCGACTTCATCGCCCAGGTCCCCACGGGTGAAGGCCCCGACCTCATCGTCGGCGCGCACGACTGGGTGGGCGACCTCCAGGCCAACGGCGTGATCGCCCCCGTCGAGCTGGGCGACGCGCTCGCGGGCTTCAACCCGCTCGCCCTGCAGGGCTTCACCTTCGACGGCTCGCTGTACGGCGTGCCGTACGCCACCGAGAACATCGGCCTCGTCCGCAACAACGGCATGGTCTCCGAGACCCCGGCCACGTTCGACGAGCTGATCGAGCAGGGCAAGGGCGTCGCCGGCGCGCAGTTCCCGGCCGTCATCCAGATGGGCCCGAACGCCGACGCGTACCACATGTACCCCGTCCAGACCTCGTTCGGCGCCCCCATCTTCAAATCCGACGCCAACGGCGAGTACCTGCCCGAGCTGGGCATGGCCGGCCCCGAGGGCGAGGCCTTCGCCAAGTACCTGAAGAAGCTGGCCGACGACAAGGTCGTCTCCACCTCGCTCGGCGGCGACCAGGCCAAGCAGGCCTTCCTCGACCAGAAGACGCCGTACATCATCACCGGCCCGTGGAACATCAAGGACTTCCAGGACGCCGGCATCGACGTCTCCGTCCTCGCCGTTCCCTCGGCCGGCGGCCAGCCGTCCGCGCCGTTCCTCGGCATCCAGGGCGTGTACCTCTCCTCGCAGTCGAAGAACGCGCTGCTCGCGAACCAGTTCCTCGAGTACATGACCACCAAGGAGGCCCAGGACAAGCTGTACGAGCTCGGCGGCCGCATGCCCGCCCTGAAGGCCTCGGCCGACGCCGTCAGCGACGAGATCCTCAAGGGCTTCGGCGAGGCCGGCGCGAACGGCCAGCCGATGCCGGCCATCCCGCAGATGGGCGCCGTCTGGACCCTGTGGGGCAACGCCCAGGCCGCCATCATCGACGGCAAGGCCGAGCCTGTCGCCGCGTGGCAGGAGATGATCGCCAACCTGCAGGCCCAGCTCTGAGCCTGGCAGCCTGATGCCGTGTGGGGGCGGGAGAACCGCCCCCACGCGGCTCCATCCGTTCTCGCAAAGAAGCGAAGGAAAGACACCCATGAGTAGTGAGACGAAGCAGCCTCCCCGGCTCTCGCACGCGCGAGACCTCTCGCGCCCGGGCTTCTACGTGAAGCTCGTCCTGATGATGCTGGTCAACGCGTTCGGCCTGTACGGCGTCATGGCCAGCTACGGACAGCAGGAGTGGGGCGTCCTCGCCTTCCTCGCCGTGACCCTGCTCGTCGTCGACTACATCTACTTCTCGAAGCGGGCCATCCCCGCGAAGTACCTGGTCCCGGGCCTGATCTTCCTCTTCGTGTTCCAGATCTACGTGATGCTGAACACGGCCTACGTCGCCTTCACCAACTACGGCGACGGGCACAACGACGCCAAGGGCCCGGCGATCACCCAGATCATGAAGACCTCCGACCGCCGCGTCGAGGGCACGCCCACGTTCCCCGTCGCCATCC
>CAKUBE010000026.1 GCA_934636715.1 uncultured Arachnia sp. | reverse complement strand
TACTTCGCTCGTCGGCCTTGCGATCCATCCACTGGAACACCGGAACCCATCAACGAACTTCCGACGCAGGACACTAGTGGATCTCGATCGGTCAGTGCCTATAGTCGCCGCGGTAGAACTCGAGGACCCAGCCGCTGCAGCTCCAGATGCCCATCGCGATGCCCATCAGCGTGATCCAGCCCTGGTGCAGGGCCGGGCCGAGGAAGATGACCGCGATGGTCAGCGCGGCCCAGAAGGGCCAGATGCTCTTCGGGGCGAAGAAGCCCACGGGGCCCGCGCCCTCGTAGACCTCCGCGTCGGGACGGTCTTCAGGACGCGGGTCGAACGTGCGCGCGGTGATCGTCAGGTACGCCGCGATCATGCCGCCCAGCAGGCCCGTGAACCCGAGCACGAACGTGCCCGCGATCTCGTGGGACATGAGCCAGTAGACCGGCGTCACCACGAGGAAGAAGAGGAAGATGAACCAGAAAACCCACTTCTCGCCCTTCACTTGGTCACACCTTTCAGGTCTTCCTCGGTGCGGCCGTCGAGCAGCTCGCCGAGATCAGCGGGATGGTCTCCTTGCGCCAGCTCTGGGCGGGCGGCGTCGAGCGCCGGGCTCAGCGAGCGGACGCGCGGGAGGCTGTCGAAGTTGTGCCGCGGCGGCGGGCAGGAGGTCGCCCACTCGAGCGTGCGGCCCCAGCCCCAGGGGTCGTTGACCTCGACCTTGGGGGTCTTCCTCGTGATCCACACGTTCCAGGCGAACGGCAGCATCGAGACGCCGAGCAGGAACGCGCCGAACGTCGACACCTGGTTCAGGAAGGTGAAGCCCTCCCATGCGCCATAGTCCGCGATGCGCCGCTGCATACCCTGCGTGCCCAGCCAGTGCTGCACGAGGAACGTGGTGTGGAAGCCGATGAACAGCGTCCAGAAGTGGA
The DNA here is from genome assembly GCA_934636715.1 of uncultured Arachnia sp. Next base: position 8,273 of record CAKUBE010000026.1, on the reverse strand, counting down.
CCATGCCCCAGCGCTCGTTCAGCATCCTGCCGGTGAACTTCGGCCACCAGTAGTAGAAGCCGGCGAACATGGCGAACACGACGGTGCCGAACAGCACGTAGTGGAAGTGCGCCACGACGAAGTAGGTGTCGGAGACCTGGAAGTCCAGCGGCGGGCTGGCCAGGATGACGCCGGTCAGGCCGCCGAAGAGGAACGTCACCAGGAAGCCGATGGCGAACGTCATCGACGTGTTGAGCGTCAGGGATCCGCGCCAGATGGTGCCGACCCAGTTGAAGAACTTCACGCCTGTCGGCACCGCGATCATGAAGGTCATGAAGGCAAAGAACGGCAGGTTCACCGCGCCGGTGACGAACATGTGGTGCGCCCACACCGACACCGAGAGGGCGCCGATGGCGAGTGTCGCGAACACCAGGCCGTAGTAGCCGAAGACCGGCTTGCGGCTGAACGCGCTCAGCACCTCGGTGATGATTCCGAAGAACGGCAGCGCGATGACGTAGACCTCGGGGTGGCCGAAGAACCAGAACAGGTGCTGCCACAGGATCGGGCCGCCGGAGGCCGGGTCCAGCACGTGACTGCCGAGCACGCGGTCGGACTCGAGGACCAGCAGACCGGCGGCGAGCACCGGGAACACGATCAGGACAAGCAGCGAGGTGACGAGGATGTTCCAGCAGAAGATCGGCAGGCGGAACATGGTCATGCCCGGCGCGCGCATCGTGATGATGGTGGTGACGAAGTTCACCGAGCCGAGGATCGACGAGAGGCCGAGCAGGTAGAGGCCCATGATCCAGAGATCGTGGCCGACGCCGGGCGAGTGGATCGCGTTAGACAGCGGGGCATAGGCGAACCAGCCGAAGCTCGCGGCGCCGTTGGGGCTGAAGAAGCCGAGGCAAGCCATGATCGAGCCGAAAAGGTACAGCCAGTAGGAGAACCCGTTGAGCCGCGGGAAGGCGACGTCGGGCGCGCCCAACTGCAGCGGCACGATGGCGTTGGCGAAGCCCGCGAACATCGGGGTCGCGAACATCAGCAGCATGATCGTGCCGTGCATCGTGAAGAACTGGTTGAACGTCTCGAAGTTCAGGAACTGAATGCCGGGGCTCGCCAGCTCGGCGCGGATGCCGAGGGCCAGGACGCCGCCGATGCCGAAGAAGATGAGCGCCGTGACGAAGTACATGTTGCCGATGACCTTGTGATCGGTCGTCGTCAGGTACTTCATGAAGGTGGTGCCCAGCGTGTGCGGGCGGGCCGAGACCTCGGCCTCGCCCAACTGGGTTCGGTTCGTGATGGATGCGCTGCTCACTGGTGCTCCTCAGGTGCCGCTGTCGGAAGGACAGCCTGGATCGCGTCTTCGACGGTCCGGGTGCCGGCGTTGCCGGACTGGGCGAGTTCCCGAACCTTGGCCTCGTAGTCCTCCTCGGAGACGATGTGGACCTTGAAGATCATCCGCGCATGGAACTCTCCGCAGAGCTCGGCGCACTTGCCGTCATAGGTCCCGAGCCTGTTCGGCGTCGCATCGAAGGAGTTCGGGTGGCCGGGGATCACGTCCAACTTGAAGTAGAAGGTGGGGATCCAGAACGAATGGATGACGTCCGCGGAGTCCAGGTTGAACCGGACCCGCTTGTTGATGGGCAGGTAGAGGTCCGGGATCTTCTCGATGGTGCCGACCTCGAAGGCGTTGGTGCCGACGTCGGGGTTGTCCTCTTCCATGTAGTTGAAAGTCCAGGACCACTTCTGTCCGACGACGTTGACGACGACGTCGGGCTCGATCGACTGGTCGCGGATCGCGTCCTGGGCCTTGACCGTGTACACGAAGAGGACGCCGACGATCAGGAACGGGACGAGCGTGTACAGGAGCTCGAGCGGTAGGTGATAGGCCGTCTGCCGCGGTGCGGGCGCGTCGCCGGCCTTGCGGCGGTACCGGATCACCGCCCAGCCGATCAATCCCCACACGATGCCGCCGATGATGAACGAGGCGATCCACGCGCCCAGCCACAGGTCGCCGATGTGGTGTGCCTGCTCGGACGTCGCTTCGGGGAGTCCGATCGGCGGTCCGGCGCAGGCCGTCAGCGCGACGAGCATGGCTGGGACCGCGGCGAGGAGTGCCGCGCGAGCCGTCCGTCGTCGCGACGGGGCGGAGGTGCCACTCACAAACTTGCCCTTCCGTTCAACTGTTCGTGCGCGCCAAACCCGACCCTTGGAGACAGGGTGGCGCACTTGCTGCTGCCACCTTAACGCAAAAGCCACCCCCACGGCAGTCGTGCCGCGGGGGTGGCGTATAGTGCCGGGCTCGGCTCAGTGGAACGAGTCGCCACAAGCGCAGGAACCCTGCGCGTTGGGGTTGTCGATCGTGAAGCCCTGCTTCTCGATCGAATCCATGAAGTCGATGCTCGCCCCGCCCAGGTAGGGGGCGCTCATCTTGTCGGTGACGACGGTGACGCCGTCGTAGTCGGTGGCCACGTCGCCGTCGAGCGAGCGGTCGTCGAAGTAAAGCTGGTAGCGCAGACCCGAGCAGCCGCCGGGCTGCACCGCGATGCGCAGGGCTAGGTCGTCACGGCCCTCCGCCTCCAGCAGCGAGCGCACCTTCTGCACGGCAACGTCGGTCAGGACCACGCCGGTCTGGATCTGGGTATCGGTCACGAGAGGCTCCCCGTTCTAGAAGTCTTGGGTTCGTATCTGACGAGAAGATTGTACGCGGCGACCGGCCAGTTCCCCAGCCCGCCCAGTTCACCAGCGCCAGGTGGACGCCACCCGGGCCGCGACGCGGCCGAGCTGCTCCGGCGTCGACGGCATCTCCCCTGCCGTGTCGATGGCCGGGTAGGCCGACTCGATGCCCACCAGCCGCAGCTCCCGCGACGACACGAAGTTGCGCCCCACCACCGCGATCGCGGGCCGGAGCGCCTCCCCCGCCAGCGCCACCATGTGCTTCACGACGGGCCCGCCGACGGCATGGAAGTCGAGCGACTCCGCCCCCGTCACGACGACGTCGGCCTGGCCGACGGTGCGGGCGAGGCCGAACCGCTCGGTCAGCAGCGCGAGCGGGTGCACGATCGTCGCGCCGAGGCCCGCGAGCAGGAGCCCCGCCCCCCACGCGGCCCCGGACCCCGGGCCGGGCGTCAGGCCCAGCTCGGACGCCCACGCCTCCGCGGTTGCGTCGGCCGCCAGCACGCCGGAGAGGTCGAGCCCCTCGGCCCGGCCCACCGTCGAGGCGAGCCCGCTCAGGCCGGTCAGCGGCCGGTCCACCTCGTCGGCGGCGACGACCGCCGCGAGCCGGCGCCCGGACCAGGCGGCCCTCGCCGCGTCGAACGCGGAACGAGGGTCCGGCCCGAGGCGCATGACCGCGGACCGGCCGAGGTCGTCGGCCCGGTAGTCCGTGAGATCCACGACGACGCCGTCGCGCGGGTCGCGCAGCACGTCGGCGAGATCGGCGTTGTCGCGGGGAGCGACGAGAGCGGCATCCGGTGCGGCGGCGGCGAGCGCCTCACGGAACGCGTCGCCGTCGGCGCCGAGCGGCACGACCGCCACAGTGGCTCCCTCGCGCGCGAAGGCCCCCGCCACCGCCTCTGAGGCGGCGCGGGGGCTCAGGCCGGCCGTCGCGTCGCAGGCGACGACCACCCTCACAGGTCTGCGGCCTCGTCGGACTCGCTCAGCTCGTCGTGCGCGTCGGGGATCAGCCCGTAGAACTCGCTCGTGGACGCGAGCAGCGCCCGGACCTCCTCGAGCGAGATGTCGGTGTCGGGGAGGACGAGGTCGGACTCGACGATCACGTCCTCCGGCACTTCGGTGCCCAACCGCTGCACGCCGTCGATCAGCCTGGCGAGCGCCTCGACCATGCCGGCCTCGTCCCCCGCCTCGACGGAGGCCTCCAGCGCGCGGTCCAGTTCGTTCAGTTCGAGCAGGTGCTCCGGCGCCATGACCCACTGGCCCTGGCCCATGATGCGAACGATCATGCCTGCGGCTCCTCCCCGGCCGGCGCCGCGGCTTCCGGCGCGGCCTGGAGCTCGGGACGGGCCGCGGGACCGCCGGAGAGCTGCGCCTTCATGGCGGCCAGCTCGCTCTCGATCGACGAGTCGGCGGCGAGCATGTCGAGCTCGCGGGTGATGTCGTCCTTCACCGTGCCCGTGGGATCGTCGAGCGCGCCGGAGGCGAGCAGCTCGTCGACGGCGGACGCGCGCGCCTGCAGCTGCAGCGTCTTGTCCTCGGCCCGCTGGATGGCGAGGCCGACGTCGCTCATCTCCTCCGAGATGCCGGTGAAGGCCTCGTTGATCCTGGTCTGCGCCTCGGCCGCGGAGTAGGTGGCCTTGATGGTCTCCTTGCGGGTGCGGAAGGCGTCGACCTTCGCCTGGAGGCGGGAGCTGGCCCGGACGAGCTTCTCCTCCTCGGCCTGGAGCTGCGCGTGCTGCGTCTGCAGATCGTTCAGCTGCTCCTGCAGCCCGGCCTTGCGGGTCAGCGCCTCGCGCGCCAGGTCCTCGCGGTTCGACTCGAGCGCGCGCTGGGCGGCGGACTGGAGCCGCTCGACCTCGCTGCTCATCTTCGTGGCCTGGAGTTCGACGCGCTTGCGGCTCGTGGCCACATCCGCGACGCCGCGGCGCACGTTCTGGAGCAGCTCCAGCTGCTTCTGGTACGAGTAGTCAAGCGTCTCTCGCGGGTCCTCGTACTTGTCGAGCGCCTTGTTGGCCTTCGACTTGAAGACCAGAGCGATGCGTTCAAAAATGCTGGCCACTGAAGGGTCCTTCCGGCAAGATGCGTTTTCCACGACCTAGGCTAGCGCGCGGGGCCCACGACCGGCGTCGGTGCCAGCCCTGAGGCGACCCTGAGTGACGGCGCAACTCGGCTAAGATGGGCCGCCGTACCGCACCTCCCGCAAAGGAACTTGGCATCGTGGGACTATTCCGCCCCTATGAGCGCAAGGAGTCGACCTCCGGCGACCAGATCTCCGCGCTGACCCCGAAGGGCCAGAAGGCCGAGGAGAAGGCGCGCAAGGCCGCGGCCGCTCCCGCCGTCGAGAACCCCGCGCCGGCCCCTGTCGAGCAGCCCGGCCCTCGGACACCGCGGAAGAAGGAGACGCCGACGCCGAGCCGCAAGCAGGCGCAGGCCGCACGGATGGAGCGCCTGCATCCGACGCTCACACCGAAGGAGCAGCGCAAGGCCGATCGCGCCGCGCGCACCACCGCGCGGGGAGAGGCCTGGGAGCGTGTCGAGCGCTCGCCCGAGCGCCTGCTCGCGCGCAACTTCGTCGACACCCGCTGGACCGTTGCCGAGTTCCTGATGCCGGTGATGATCCTCGTCATGGCCGGATCGATGATCACGCTGTCGATGGGCTTCATCGGCCTGTCCAACGTCATCCTGCTGTCGATCTGGGTGCTCTTCGCCGCCGCGGTGATCCAGACGTTCTTCGTGTGGCGCGGGTTCAAGCGCCTGCTGTTCGAGCGTCACCCGAACGCGGAGACGCGCGGCCTTCTCATGTACCTGATCAACCGCTCGATGATGCTGCGCCGCTTCCGCCAGCCGTCGCCCGTCATCAAGCGCGGGGACACCTTCTGATGAGCTGGCGCTGGGTTCCGGTCAGCGGGGCGTTCTCGCACTCCGCGCTGGAGTCTGCGGGCCTGACGCACGCGTTCGACGACCAGGGCGCGGCCGAGGAGTGGCTCGGCCTGTTCTTCGACGACCTCCTCCGCGAGGGCGTCGCCGAGGTCAGCCTCTACGAGGAGGACCGGCTCGTCTACGGGCCGATGTCGCTCGAGGCCTGATCCTTCGCCTTCGCGTCGCGGCGGATCAGCACGACGCCGAAGCCGGCCATGCCCACCCCGGCGAGCACGCCGAAGGGGGCCTGCTGCCGCACGATCGCCCTGCGCTCCTCGTACGTGCGGATCTTCCCACTCCGCTCCCCCGAGTAGCCCAGCTGCTCGCAGGTCTCGCCCGGCTGCAGCACCGCTCCGTGACAGACCACGGTCGGCGACACCCAGGACACCGCCGCCCACGCGGCGACGGCGAGGCCCGCCACGACGAAGGCCCACAGCCCCACGCGCTTGATCATGCCGCCAAGGTAGCGTGCGGGACCGGCCACCCCCAATCCTGTCCGAGGGGTAGGGTGACGGCGTGACTCGCATGAACCCGAACGTGACCGTTACCAAGTCGCTGCCGAGGGGTGTCGACGTCGTCGTCGTGGGCCTCGCCAGCATCAACCACGGCGACGCCGCCGCCGTCGGCGTTCCCGCCGACCTCGACAAGGCGTATCAGAAGGCCTTCGGGCGTCCCGTCGTGGCGCTGGCCGAGGCGCTGGGCGCGAAGCCCGCCGCGGACTCCCTCACCCTGCTGCCCGTGATCGACGGCGCCCGCGCGGTCGTCGTCGGGCTCGAGGACGCCGACGTCACGCCGGAGCGCGTCCGCAACGCGGCGGGCGTGGCGCTGCGGGCGGTCGCGGGGCTGCCGGGCGCCGACGGGCTGAAGGTCGCCGTGTCGCTCGAGGTCACCGACCCCGAGCTGATCCAGGCCGCGGTCGAGGGCGCGCTGCTGGGTGCCTACCGGTTCGAGAAGCTGACGGCGGAGCCCGCCCCTTCGGCCGTCGCGGAGATCGTGCTGGTGTCGTCGGTCGTCGGGACCACCCAGAAGGACGCGGCGGCGCGCGCCCGCACCGTCGCGGAGGCCGTGTGCCAGGCCCGCGACTGGCAGAACACGCCGCCGAACGTCCTCTACCCCGAGACATTCGCCGACGCGGCCCGCGCCTACGTGCGCGACGCGAAGATCTCCGTCGAGATCCTGGACGAGAAGGCGCTGGAGAAGGGCGGCTACGGCGGCATCATGGCCGTCGGCGGGGGATCCGCCCGCAAGCCGCGACTGGTCCGGCTGAGCTACGCCCCGCGCGGCGCGAAGACGCACCTGGCGCTCATCGGGAAGGGCATCACCTTCGACTCGGGCGGCCTCGACATCAAGCCCGCGGGTCAGATGGCGGGCATGAAGTTCGACATGTCGGGCGCGGCGGCCGTGATCGCCGCCACCCGCGCCATCGCCGACCTCGGCCTCCCCGTGCGCGTCACCGCCTACGCGGCCCTCGCGGAGAACATGCCGTCAGGCTCCTCCTACCGCTCCAGCGACGTGCTGACGATGTTCGACGGCCAGCGGGTCGAGAACTTCAACACCGACGCCGAGGGCCGCCTCGTCATGGCCGACGCCATCGGGCGCGCCGGGACGGAGGGCCCGGACCTCATCGTCGACGTCGCGACGCTGACGGGCGCCTGCATGGTGGCCCTCGGGCTGCGCACCGGCGGCCTGATCACCAACGGTGAGGAGACCTCGAACCTGCTGCTCGACGCCGCGGAGACCGCGGGCGAGGACTTCTGGGAGCTGCCGCTCACCGAGTACATCCGCGGCCAGCTGAAGACCCCGGTGGCCGACATGCGCTCCGGCGTCGGCAACCGCTGGGGCGGCGCGCTCGTCGCGGGCGCGTTCCTGGAGCGGTTCGTGCCCGACGGCGTCGCCTGGGCCCACCTGGACATCGCGGGTCCCGCGGAGAACCCGGAGGAGCCCTACGGCTGCGTCCCGAAGGGCGGGACCGGCGTCGCCGTGCGCACGCTGGTCGCGCTCGCCGCCCAGCTCTAGCCGCGCTTCGTGCGCTGGCCGTACTCCCGCATCCGCTGGGGGTACGGCACGACGCCCGCGTCGTAGCAGGGCATGTCGTGCTCGGCGGCGAACGAGTAGCCGACCGCGGCGCTCGGCAGCCCGCGGCGGGTGGACTCGCCGTCGGCGGCGACGAGCAGGATCGACGGCGGGTTGAACGACGTCGGCTGCTCCACCCAGGCCTCGACGCCGCGACGGGTGCGCGCGAACTCGCTCAGGTGCTGCCAGAGCGCATCCGGCACCTGCCGGGTCTCCTCGGCGACCTGCGCCTTCCGTCTCAGACGTCCGAACCATCCCACGGGCCAATTATGCAAGCGCGCGCCATACTCCGGGACTGAGGGCCACGGGCCGGCGTCGCGCGTGCGAGACTGGCCGGCATGACGACGTCGTGGGACCTTGCCATCATCGGGGCCGGCTCGGCCGGATACGCGGCCGCGTTGCGGGCCGCCCAGCTGGGGCTCAGCGTCGCGCTCTTCGATGACACCCCCGTCGGCGGGACGTGCCTCCATCGCGGCTGCATCCCCACGAAGGCGTGGCTGCAGGCGGCGAAGGTGCGCCGCACCGTGGAGAAGGCCGGCGCATTCGGGATCTCCGCCACGCTCGACGGCACCGACGCCGGCGCCGTCCGGGCCTACGCCGACGGCGTGGTGGGCGGGCTGCAC
>CAKUBE010000025.1 GCA_934636715.1 uncultured Arachnia sp. | reverse complement strand
GCCCCGTAGTTCCTCCAAACAGCCATCGAACACCCTTCCCATAACGGGTGTTGCGACAATCCTGTGACCCCACCGTCAGATAGTTGACTTTGGCGTACACACTAAGCCTGGCGTCGGGCCGAAGTGAACGTTTGCAGCCACGATAGGGCGCCTTCTGCGTGCCGGCCCTGCCGAGCAGCACCGCCCTCCTCATCTGTCCCGGCCGCCCGGACGCCTTTCGACGCAGGCACGGCGCTTCGCGCGTGCGCCTGGCTCAAGGAGCGGGAGTAGGGTAGGCGGGTGAAATTTCCCGGACTGCTTGCGCTGCTCGAAACTGACCCCGGGTTCGCGGCGACGATTGCCGACTCGCGGCGCCGGGGGGTTACCGCGCTCGACGTCACCACGGTCGCGTCGTTCTTTCCCCGGCTCGTGGCCTCCGTCGCGGAGGAGTCCGGGCGCACGATTCTCTTGGTGGCGTCGACCTATCGCGAGGCCGAGCAGCTGACGGCGGAGGTCGGCGACCTCCTCGGCGAGGACGCCGTCGCCTATTACCCCGCGTGGGAGACGCTCCCGCACGAGCGGCTGTCGCCGCGCGCGGACACCGTCGGCCGCCGCCTCTCCGTGCTGCGCCGGCTCGCCGGGCACGACGACCTGCCCACGCCGCGCGTGGTGGTCGCACCGGTGCGGTCGCTGCTCCAACCGCAGGTCAAAGGGCTCGCCGAGATGGCGCCGGTGCGCATCGAGGTGGGGCGCGAGTACCCCCTGGGGGATCTGCTCCGCGACCTCTCCGGCGCCGCGTACAACCGCGTCGACCTCGTCGAGCGGCGGGGCGAGTTCGCCGTCCGCGGCGGCATCGTCGACGTCTTCCCGCCCACGGCGGAGCATCCGGTGCGCGTCGACTTCTTCGGCGACGAGGTCGACGAGATCCGCACGTTCACCGTTGCGGATCAGCGCTCGACCGGCGAGACGATGTCGGCCGTCGTCGCCCCGCCGTGCCGCGAGCTGCTCCTGACCGACGGCGTGCGTGCGCGCGCCCGGCGCCTGTCGGCGCAGCACCCCGAGCTTGCCGACCTGCTCGGCCCGGTCTCCGAGGGGCATGCCAAGGAGGGCATGGAGGCGCTGATCCCCGTGCTGGTCGACGGACTGGAGCTGCTCGTCGACGTGCTGCCGGCGGGGTCGCTGGTCCTGGCCTCGCAGCCGGAGCTGATCAGGACCCGCGCGGCGGAACTCGTCGCGACCAGCCAGGAGTTCCTCGAGGCCAGCTGGGCCGCGGCCGCCGGGGGAGGCCAGTCGCCGATCGACCTCGGCGCCTCCGCCTACTGGAGCCTCGCCGACGTGCGCCTGCACGCGCTCGAACGGGGCCTCGGCTGGTGGTCGCTCTCGCCGTTCGGCGTCGGCGACGACGCCCCGGAGGTGGAGTTCGACGCCGATTCGGTCCACTCCCGGAACCTCGCCGTCGGACCGTCGGAGTCGTTCCGCGGCGACACCGACGCCGCGACCCGCCATATTGCGGCGCGGGTGACCGACGGCTGGCGCGTCGTCCTCGCCGTCGAGGGGCGCGGCCTCGCGCAGCGCCTCGTCGAGCTGCTGGGCGAGGCCGGGATCCGGGCCGCCGTCGGCGAGCTGGACGAGCCGCCCGCGCCGGGCTCGGTGACCGTCGTGCTGTCGTCGGCGCTCGCCGGGTGGCGCGCCGACGGCCCGAAGGTCGAGGTGATCACCGCCGCGGAGCTGACCGGCCAGACCGGCGTCGACCGCGCCGAGCGCAAGCTCCCCGCCCGCCGCAAGGCGACCATCCAGCCGTTGGAGCTCAAGGCCGGCGACCCGGTCGTCCACGAGCAGCACGGCGTCGGGCGTTTCGTCGAGCTCGTCCAGCGCACCGTGCAGGGCGCGACGCGCGACTATCTCGTCATCGAGTACGCGCCCAGCAAGCGCGGTCACCCCGGCGACCGGCTGTTCGTCCCGATGGACCAGCTCGACCAGCTGAGCCGCTACGTCGGCTCCGAGTCCCAGAGCCTCGACAAGATGGGCGGCGCGGACTGGAGCAAGCGCAAGGCGAAGGCGCGCAAGGCCGTGCGCGAGATCTCGTCCGAGTTGATCAAGCTGTACGCCGCGCGCCAGGCGACGAAGGGTCACGCGTTCGGGCCGGACACGCCCTGGCAGCGCGAGCTGGAGGACGCGTTCAGCTTCGTCGAGACGCCGGATCAGCTCTCGGCCATCACGGAGGTCAAGGCCGACATGGAGCTCCTGGTGCCCATGGATCGGCTGATCTGCGGCGATGTCGGCTACGGCAAGACCGAGATCGCGGTGCGGGCCGCGTTCAAGGCGGTGCAGGACGGCAAACAGGTCGCGGTGCTCGTGCCGACGACGCTGCTCGTCACGCAGCACTATCAGACGTTCGCGTCCCGGTTCGCGGGCTTCCCCGTGCACCTCGCGCAGCTGTCGCGGTTCCAGACCGACGCCGAGGCGCGCAAGGTACTCGAGGGGCTGGCCAGCGGCAAGATCGACGTCGTGATCGGCACCCATCGGCTGTTCGGCAAGGAGGTCCAGTTCAAGGACCTCGGCCTGGTGATCATCGACGAGGAGCAGCGGTTCGGCGTCGAGCACAAGGAGCGCCTGAAGTCGATGCGGGTCAACGTGGACGTGCTGTCCATGTCCGCCACGCCCATCCCACGCACGCTGGAGATCGCCATCACGGGCATCCGCGAGATGAGCGTCATCGCCACACCGCCAGAGGAGCGCCACCCGGTGCTGACCTTCGCGGGCCCGTACGACAGCGCCCAGGTCAAGGCCGCGATCCGCCGCGAGCTGGCGCGCGAGGGCCAGGTGTTCTTCGTCCACAACCGCGTCGGGACCATCGAGAAGACCGCGGCGCAGCTCCGCGAGCTGGTCCCCGAGGCGCGCATCGTGACGGCGCACGGCCAGATGAACGAGCGGCAGCTGGAGCAGGTCATGCTCGACTTCTGGGAGCGCCGCGCCGACGTCCTCGTCTGCACGACGATCGTCGAGTCCGGGCTGAACATCCAGTCGGCGAACACGCTGATCATCGACCACTCCGACAAGCTCGGGCTCTCGCAGCTGCACCAGTTGCGCGGCCGCGTCGGCCGCTCGCGCGAGCGCGGCTACGCCTACTTCCTCTACCCGCCGGACAAGCCGCTGAGCGAGGCGTCGCACGAGCGCCTCGCGACGATGGCGGCCAACACGGACCTCGGCTCCGGCATGGCCATCGCCATGCGCGACCTCGAGCTGCGCGGCGCGGGCAACCTGCTTGGCGAGGACCAGTCAGGCCACATCGAGGGCGTCGGCTTCGACATGTACCTGCGCATGGTGGGCGAGGCGGTCGCCAACTACCGGGGCGACGACACCGAGGTCGAGCCGACGATGCGCGTCGAGATCCCCGTAGACGCCCACCTGCCCGACGACTACATCGCCTCCGAGCGCCTGCGCCTCGAGATGTACAAGCAGATCGCCGAGATCCGCGCGGAGGCCGACATCGAGGCGGTCCGGGCGGAACTCGTCGACCGCTACGGCGAGCCCCCCGCCCCCGTGGAGGCGCTGCTGGGCGTCGCGCGCCTCCGGAACCTGGCGCGCGAGCACGGCATCCAGGAGATCGTGCCGCAGGGAAAGGTGGTGCGGTTCTCGCCGATGGTCCTCCCCGAGTCGAAGCAGGTGCGCCTGCAGCGGCTGTATCCGGGGTCGACGATCAAGTCGGCCCTCGACCAGGTCTGGGTGCCCAAGCCCGCCGACGACTACCTCGCCTGGGCCACCGCCTTCCTCGAGCGCATATACGCCTGACGCGGGCACGGCGCTTCGCGCGTGCGCCCGGCTCAAGGAGCGGGTGGGGTTGGGGTAGTCTGGCGCGGTGCGTTCGCACTGGACTTGAGAGGACCTCCATGAAGCTCACCCGCGTTGTCCCGGCCGTCGCGGCGATGGCCATGCTGGCGGCCTGCAGCCCCACCGCGGGCACGGCGCTGGTGGTCGACGGTCAGTCGGTGTCCGAGGCCGACCTGACGCGGATGGTCGACAACTGCACGCAGATCGTCGGGCAGGAGATCCCGCGCGGCGACGTCGTGCGGATCCTGATCATGGGGTCGGTCTTCGACGGGCTCGCGACCGCGAGCGGCCAGACGGTAGAGGACGACCAGTTCACCGAGATCGCGGGACAGATGCTCACCAACGGCGACGCGATGATCCGCGACGCGGACTGCGGCCCCGTCGCGCTGGCGGCCATCAAGAACAACATGCTCGCAGAGGTCGACCAGAACGCCGCGCTGGACGTGCTGAACGGCCTCGACGTGCAGATGAACCCCCGCTACGGCCGGTTCACCCCGGGCGAGGCGGCGATCTTCGCCACCACGGGGTCGCTGTCCGTCCCGGCAGATGCCCAGCAGTGAGCTGGAGCGCCTCCGCGAGGTGATGGCGCGCCTGCGGGTCGAATGCCCGTGGGACGCCACGCAGACGCACGCGTCGCTGCTTCCGCACCTGATCGAGGAGGCCGGCGAGGTCGTTGACGCCGTCGAGACCGGCACGAGTGAGGACCTCGAGGAGGAACTCGGCGACCTTCTGCTGCAGGTCTACTTCCATGCGCGGATCGCCGAGGACGAGGGGCGGTTCGACGTCGAGGACGTCGCCCGCGGCATCGCCGACAAGCTGGTCCGCCGCCACCCGTACGTGTTCGGCGACGCCGACGTCCCCGCGGACCTGCGCGCCACCTGGGAGCAGCGCAAGCGGGAGGAGAAGGGCCGCAGCTCGTCGCTGGATGGGATCGCCGACGCGCTCAGCGTCGTGGCCCGCGCCCAGAAGGTGGTGTCGCGGAGCCGCTCGCATGGCGTGGTCGTCGACCTTCCCGCGGATCCGATCGACGCGGACGCCGTCGGCAGGGGGATCGTCGACCTCGTCGCGAGGGCCCAGGCCAACGGGATCGACGCCGACGCCGCGGCTCGCGAGGCCCTGCGCGCCCTCGAGGCGAGGATCGTCGCCGCCGAAGCCTGAGACACTGATCCCCGCGGAACGTGTGCCCGCGTCCCGTATCAGGGGCGGTCGCCCGCGCGGAGCTTGAGGCGGTTAAGCTTCTCCTCGGAAGAGCACACTCTTTGAAAGGGAGCTTCATGGCATCCATCGAATTCATTCAGGCGCGCGAGATTCTCGATTCCCGCGGCAACCCGACCATCGAGGTCGAGGTCGAGCTTGACTCGGGCGCCAGCGGCCGCGCCGCGGTCCCCTCGGGTGCCTCGACCGGCGCCTTCGAGGCCGTCGAGCTGCGCGACGGCGACAAGGGCCGTTACGGGGGCAAGGGCGTCCTCACCGCGGTCAAGAACGCGACCGAGGTCATCGGCGAGGAGATCCTCGGCCTCGAGGCCGACTGCCAGCGCGCCGTCGACCAGGCGATGCTGGAGCTCGACGGCACGGACAACAAGGCCAAGCTGGGCGCCAACGCCATCCTGGGCGTCTCGCTCGCCGTCGCGCACGCCGCGGCCGAGGAGGCCGGCCTCCCGCTGTACAAGTACGTCGGCGGCCCCAACGCGCACATCCTGCCCGTTCCGATGATGAACATCCTCAACGGTGGGTCGCACGCCGACTCCAACGTGGACATCCAGGAGTTCATGATCGCCCCGATCGGCGCCGAGTCGTTCGCCCAGGCCCTCGAGATGGGCGCCGCGGTCTACCACGAGCTCAAGAAGGTGCTCAAGGCCCGCCAGCTGAACACCGGCCTCGGCGACGAGGGCGGCTTCGCCCCCAACCTCGACAGCAACCGCGAGGCCCTCGACCTCATCCTGACCGCCATCCGCGACGCCGGCTACGAGCCCGGCGCCGACGTGGCGCTCGCCATGGACGTCGCGGCCTCCGAGTTCTACGAGGACGGCGGCTACCTCTTCGAGGGCGAGAAGAAGTCCTCCGAGGAGATGGTGGCCTACTACGAGGAGCTCGTGAAGTTCTACCCGCTGGTCTCCATCGAGGACCCGCTGAACGAGGAGGACTGGGACGGCTGGAAGCTGATGACCGATCGTCTCGGCGACAAGATCCAGATCGTCGGCGACGACCTGTTCGTCACCAACGTCACCCGCCTGCAGCGCGGCATCGACACCAAGACGGCCAACGCGCTGCTGGTGAAGGTGAACCAGATCGGCTCGCTGACCGAGACCATCGACGCCGTCGACCTCGCGCACCGCAACGGCTTCCGCACGATGATGTCGCACCGCTCCGGTGAGACCGAGGACACCACCATCGCCGACCTCGCCGTCGCGCTGGGCTGTGGCCAGATCAAGTCGGGCGCCCCGGCGCGCACCGACCGCGTCGCGAAGTACAACCAGCTCCTGCGCATCGAGGACGACCTGGACGACGCGGCGGTCTACGCCGGCCGTTCGGCCTTCCCGCGTTTCCAGGGCTGAGTTCTCGGGGGTTTGGGGCACACTGGTTGGCGTGCCTCAGACTCCTCGCCAGACATCGGCTCACAGTGGTCCGGGCCGCGGGACTCCGCGGACCCGGACCGCTGCGCGTCCGGGGGAGCGCAGCGGCCGGCCCCGCGTCCAGCCGTTGGATGCGGTCGACGTCGGGGAGGCCATGTCGACGAAGCGGGCTCCGGCGCCGCGCGCGCAACGCGCGGTCACGGCGACGTGGCGCCTGGTCGTCCTCCTCGTCGTGTTCGCCGCCATCGCCATGGTGCTGGCCCATTCGCTGCGCGTCTACTTCACTCAGGCCGAGGAGATCGCCGTCGTGAAGGCGCAGATCGCCGCTGAACAGGACAGGATCGCGGACCTGAACGACAAGCTCGAGCGGTGGAACGATCCCGCCTACGTGCGCTCCGTCGCCCGGTCGCGGCTCGGCTGGGTGCTGCCCGGCGAGGTGGGCTACCGGGTCCTCGATGCCGAGGGCAAGCCGCTCGACGGCGCGGCCATCCAGCTGGAGGAGAGCGCTCCGCCGCAGCTGTGGTGGGAGAAGATGTGGGGCTCGGTCCAGGTCGCCGACGCGCCTGCCGAGGAGGAGGCCGACGAGTCCGAGTCTTCGGAGCCGCGCACCGTCGAGCTCACGCCGTCGCCGAAGCCGGACAAGGACGGCTGACCGGCGCCCACCGTCGACCGCGTCAGGCGTTTCGGCGGAACCGTCCCCCTGACCTTCGAGGAACAACTCATGACCGAACCCAGTCCCGCCGATCTCGCCGAGGTCGAGGCCCAGCTCGGCCGCGCCCCCCGGGGCGTCGTCGAGGTCGCCTACCGGTGCCCGAGCGGGCACCCCGGGGTCGTGAAGACACTCCCGCGGCTCCCGAACGGCACCCCGTTCCCCACCGTCTACTACTTGACCTGCCCCCGGCTGGTGTCGGCATGCTCGACGCTGGAGGCGTCCGGACTGATGGCCGAGATGTCGGCGCGCCTGGAGGCCGACGCCGGCCTCGCCGGGGGCTACCGCGCCGCGCACGAGGCCTATCTCGCCGACCGCGAGGCGCTCGGCCACGTCGACGAGATCGACGGCATCAGCGCCGGCGGCATGCCGACCCGCGTGAAGTGCCTGCACGTACTGGTCGGCCACGCGCTGGCCGCCGGCCGCGGCGTCAACCCGCTCGGCGACGAGGCCCTCGACGCGATGGGCGATGTCTGCCCCGCGGCGCGCACCGTCGCCGCCGTCGACTGCGGCACGAACTCCGTCCGCCTGTTGATACTCCGTGGTGACAAGGAGCTGGTGCGCGAGGTCCGCCTCGCGCGGTTGGGGCAGGGCGTAGACGCCACGGGCGAGTTCCACCCGGATGCGTTGGCGCGCACGTTCGCCGTCCTCGACGAGTACGCCGGCATCATCGCCGCCCACGGCGTCGACGAGACGCGCTTCGTCGCCACGTCCGCGGCGCGTGACGTCAGCAACCGCGACGTGTTCGAGGAGGGCGTGCGCGCGCGGCTGGGGGTCGGCGTCGACGTCATCTCCGGCGAGGAGGAGGCGCGGCTGTCCGCCGCCGGCGTGCTCAGCGGCGTGACGTCGCCGCGGCCGACGCTCATCTTCGACATCGGCGGGGGCTCGACCGAGTTGGTCGTCGTCGGCGAGGACGACGAGGTCGCCTCGGCCGTCAGCCTCGACATCGGCGCGGTGCGGATCACGGAGCGTTTCCTGCGCACCGATCCGCCGACGACCGACGAGCGGGCCGCGGCCCGCGGCTACATCGGTCAGCTGATCGATGGTGCCGACGTCGACTTCGCCGCCCTCGCCTCGGCCATCGGCGTCGCAGGCACCGTCACGAGCGTCGCGGCGACGCACCTCGGACTCCAGGAGTACTCGCGCGACGCGGTCCACGGCACGGCGTTGAGCGCGGCGACGATCCGCGCCATCAGCCGGTGCTGGTTGGGCCAGTCCGCGGACGAGATCGCTCAGCAGCCGCTGATGCACCCGTTGCGCGCCGCCGTGATCGGAGGCGGCTCGATGATCCTCGACGAGATCGTCTCCCGGGTCCCCGGGCGGCAGATCCTGGTGAGCGAGACCGACATCCTCGACGGCATCGCGCACGAGCTGCTGGCCCGCTGACACGCGCGGCCACCGGTAACCGGTCGGTAATGCGACGGCGATAGGTTGTGCCTGGTCACGCGAAGGAGTTCCATGTCACCCGAAACCGAGCGCGCATCGCGCGTTCCCCGCTGGCTGATCTACGTGCTCGTCGGCCTGGCGTCCGGGCTGATGTCCGGCCTGTTCGGCGTCGGTGGCGGCACGGTGATCGTGCCGCTGCTCGTGCTGCTCGCGGCCTTCGACCAGCGCCTCGCGTCCGGGACGTCGCTCGCGGCGATCGTCCCGACGGCGATCGTCGGCGTGATCTCCTACGCGGTCATGGGGGAGGTGTCGTGGGTGGCCGCCGGCCTGCTCGCCGCGGGCGCCGTGTTCGGGGCTCAGATCGGGACCTGGCTGCTGCCGCGCCTCCCGCTCCCGTGGCTCCGGTGGGGATTCATCGGGTTCCTCGGCATCGTCATCGCGAACTTGTTCATGGTGGTGCCCTCGCGCGACGCGGAGCTCGTCATCACCTGGCTGTCGGGGGCCGGGCTGCTCGTCGCGGGGCTGATCACCGGGGTGCTCTCGGGCCTGCTGGGCGTCGGCGGCGGCATCGTCGTCGTCCCCGTGCTGATCCTCCTCTTCGGGGCCAACGACCTCGTCGCAAAGGGCACCTCGCTGCTGATGATGATCCCGACGGCGATCTCGGGCACGCTCGGCAACATCAAGCGCGGCAACGTCGATATCCACGCCGCCGCGTTCATCGGCCTCGGCGCCTGCCTCTCGACCGCCGCCGGCGCCCAGCTGGCGAACTTCCTCGACCCGAAGGTCGCCACGCCGCTGTTCGCCGTCTTCCTGGCCTTCATCGCCATCCAGCTGATCATCAAGGCCCGCAAGGCGGCCAAGAACACGTAGAGGTCGCGCGGGTAGGTGGTACCTACTGCGGCGCACTGGATGGCGATCCGGCTTCGTTGTCGAACTCACTGGCATACCCA
>CAKUBE010000024.1 GCA_934636715.1 uncultured Arachnia sp. | reverse complement strand
CCGAAGGCTGACCAACCAATTTCACCCCATCAGGAAGTGTCGAACGAGCAATCCAGGTATCGTTCCACTTCGCCGCAACACGATCCCGCCACGTGTAATACATCCTCCCATCAGAACCAGTCGCAAAGAGAAACAAAGCATTGGCCTCAACAATCGCCGAAGGCTGACCAACCAATTTCACCCCATCAGGAAGTGTCGAACGAGCAATCCAGGTATCGTTCCACTTCGCCGCAACACGATCCCGCCACGTGTAATACATCCTCCCATCAGAACCAGTCGCAAAAAGGAACAGACTATCGGCCTCGACCACCGTCGTTGGAGCACTTACCAGCCGCACATCATCAGGCAGCGCCCAGCGAGCCGTCCAGGTATCGTTCCACTTCGCCGCAGCACGATCCCGCCACGTGTAATACATCCTCCCATCAGAACCAGTCGCAAAAAGGAACAAACTACCCGCGTGAACAACAGTCGATCCCGAAGCCTTCTCGGGGCATCCCGAGTTCGACACTGGTCCGAACTCGTCCGGGCACGCGTCCTGCGCGTCGGTAGTGCCGTCGCCGTCACGATCCGGACACCCAGAGGTTGACGCCGAACCAGGCACATCCGGGCACTTGTCTTCTGCATCGGCTACACCGTCTCCATCGGAGTCGGCGGGGGCAGATCCGACCGGTCCTGCGGAGGTGTAGGTAGCGCCATTACACGGCCACTTCCCATACGCAGCCGGGTCAACCGCAGGGTTGATCCTCACCCCGGAGAGGACCACCGGCGCGGGCTGACCATTAACATTTCGATAGACGTGAATATGCTCACCCGTCGCGGCGCCTGTCTTCCCGATCGTTCCAATTTGTTCGCCACCGCTGACGGAGCCGGTCTTGCCGACGGTTGCGAGGTGACCGAGATAGATCATCTCAACCCCGTCGGAACTCGTCCATCTCACATTGTTCCCCCCGAGGTTGCTCCAACCTGATGTCACGGTTCCCGGGCCGGGCGCGAAGATCGGTGCGCCGGCGTCGCCGGGGAAGTTGATGTCGACCACCCATGAGTTCGACCGAGAGTCATGGCTGTGAGGCCCGTAGTCGGACCGGGTGTAGGTGTCTGCACAGTACTGCTGACCCTTCGCCAGGACATCCCCCGCAGCCGCTGCCGCCGGGGCCACCGGCCCCACAACACTCCCCAACAGAGCGAATGTCATCGCGACCCACACCGCAAGCCAACGTCGCGCGACGCCTTTTCTTACCTGCCGACCGCCGTTGGTCAGCGCCACTGCGCGCGGGTCAGAGGCTAGAAGCCGATTCGGCCAAGCCCCCCCCCAGCCGGTCATCGGTAAAGTCCATCTTGGACATCATCTTCCCCCTTCAGGCCGACACACCCCAGCGCCAGACCATCCAAACGCGGCCCCGTGGCCGCATGTTTCAGAGCGCACACTATCAACACGCCACCCGACGCCGCAGGCGGCAGCCCACCACGGACCGGATCATCTTGGCGGTTTCCGTCAGCATGCTGACAGAAACCGCCAGGCTAATCCCTGACGCGGACCAGATCGAACGTACGCCGCCACGATGATCCATGATCGCCGCAGCTTCCTGGACCACGGTTGCCGCCCCGAGCGCGAACCCGACGCCAGGCAGTCCTGAGAGAGTTGTCGGGCGGCGCTTCGAAAAAAGCCCGCACCGCGCGCGGAGGCGCGGCGACCACCGCCCCAGCACCGCACGCGCCGACCGGCAACTCTCTCAGGACTGCCCACACAGACTCGGGAAGGTCCATGAACCGGGTGCCAGAGCGTTTCGACGCGGGCGCGCGCTTCGCTTGCGGCCCGGCTCAACGAGCGGAGCCAAGTCCATGAACCGGGCGCGGCCCTATTGGTTTCGACACGGACCCGGCGCTTCGCGCGGGGGTCCGGCTCAACCAGCGGACGGATGCCCGACGCTCCTTTGGCTCCTCGACTAGCGGCAATGATCAACGCGCGCGGGGGTGGGCGGCGGCGTGGACCTCGCGCAGGTGCTCGATGGTGACGAGCGTGTAAATCTGCGTGGTCGCCACCGAGGCGTGGCCGAGCAGCTCCTGGACGACGCGCAGGTCGGCGCCGCCGTCGAGGAGGTGCGTGGCGAACGAGTGCCGCAGCGAGTGCGGCGACACCTCCTCCGTGACTCCCGCAGCAGCCGCCGCGCTCCGGATGATCGCCCACGCGGACTGGCGGCTGAGGCGCCGCCCCAAGAGGTTCAGAAACAGCGCGTGTGCGCCCCGTGTGGACTTCTCCGCCGACGACGATGCGTCCCGCACGACCTTCTCCGCCAGCGCAGGGCGGGAACGGACCAGGTAGTCGTCGAGGGCGCGGGCCGCGTAGCTGCCGAGGGGAACGATGCGCTCCTTGCCGCCCTTGCCGAGCAGGCGCAGGCCGGCGTCGGGGTTGTCGAGCGCGACCCGCACCTCGTCGACGTCGAGGTCGCAGACCTCTGAGACGCGCGCGCCGGTGGCGTAGAGGAGCTCGAGCAGGGCGGCGTCGCGGAGCCCGATGACGTCGTTGCGGTCCGGCGCGTCGAGGATGCGGGCCACGGCGTCGACCGTGAGCGCCTTCGGCAGGCGCTGCGGGATCTTCGGCGGACTGACCTCGGCCGCGGGATTCGACGGGGTGACGCCCTCGTCCGCGGCGAACGCGTGCAGGTTCCGCACGCTCACAACATGCCTAGCCACGGAGGACGGCGCCTGCCCGGTCATGGTCTCCAACGCCGACGCCCCCTTCTTGCCGGGCACGGTGGCAGCACCGCCGGCCGCCGGCGGTCCCCCCTGGCTCAACGAGCGCACGAACTCCATGATCTCGACCGGAGTCACCTCGGAGAGCTCCCCGATCCCCCGCGACTCGAGGAACGCCTCGTAGCGCGCGAGGTCGCGCCGATACGCCGCGACGGTGTTGGCCGACAACCCGCGCTCGGCGCGCACGTGCGCGAGGTAGTCCGCGACGACGTCGGCGACGCTCATCCCGTCATCGGCGCGCTCGGATCGGCCAGGGCGCATCGGCGGGGCGGAGGTCGTCGAGGCGTCCGGAGAGGCGCGCGGTCTCCAGCGCGAGGATGCCCGCGACCAACGTCGGCGACTGGCACGACCCCGCGAGGACCGCGTCGACGAGATCCGCGCGCGGGACGAACTCCCACGACATGTGCGCCTCCTCGCCCTCCAGGACAAACCCCTCGGGGCGCCCGGTGGGGTGAAGCCCACGCGCGAGGAAGATCCGCAACGACTCCTGGCAGGCGCCAGGGGTCGTGCAGGTGTCGACGAGCACATCCCAGCGGTCGGCGGCCAGCTCGGCCTCCTCCGCCAGCTCTCGCTGCGCGGCCACGACGTACTCCTCGCCGTCGAGGTCGAGCAGCCCGGCGGGGATCTCCACCAGCTCCATCCGTACGGGGTGGCGGTACTGGCGAACCACGGCGATGTCGTCGGTGTCCTCGCGCCACGCGACGACGCCGACAGCGCCCGGGTGCGTGAGGTACTGGCGGCGCATCGTCTCGCCTGACGGCGTCTCGACCTCCTCGTCCACGAACGAGGACACGAACCCCGTGCCCAACGCCTCGCGGCTGCGCACGGACCACGCCATCGGCTGGTCGAACTGCATCGGCTCCTCCTGGTGTCGGCGCCGACTACCCCTTGCGGTTGGCGAGGGCCGCGGCGATCAACCCTGAGAATAGGGGGTGCGGGCGCGTCGGGCGCGACTGGAGCTCCGGGTGGGCCTGGGTTCCCACGTAGTAAGGGTGGGTCTCCGCCGGCAGCTCGACGAACTCGACGAGCGCGCCGTCGGGCGACGTGCCCGAGAAGACGAGCCCGGCCTCTTCCAGGCGGCCGCGGTAGGAGTTGTTGACCTCGTAGCGGTGGCGGTGCCGCTCCGTCGCGGTGTCGGCGCCGTAGGCCGCGGCGACCTGCGAGCCGGGGCTGAGCACGGCCGGGTAGGAGCCGAGCCGCATGGTGCCGCCGAGGTCGCCCCCGCCGTCGACGATGCCGACCTGCTCCGCCATCGTGGCGATCACGGGGTCCGGGGTAGCCGGGTCGAGCTCGCTCGAGTTGGCCGCGGGAAGTCCCGCGAGCGAGCGTGCGGCCTCGATCACCATGCACTGCATACCGAGGCAGAGGCCGAGCGCCGGGATGCCGTGCTCGCGGGCGTAGGTGAGCGCGCCGAGCTTGCCCTCGACGCCGCGGATGCCGAAGCCGCCGGGCACGCACACGGCGTCGACGCCGGCGAGGTGCTCGG
Source organism: uncultured Arachnia sp. (assembly GCA_934636715.1). The sequence continues at coordinate 7,497 of CAKUBE010000024.1, read as the reverse complement.
CCGCGCCCTCGGGGGTGGCGCAGCCGTCGGAGGCGACCCAACGGATGGAGACCCTGGCGCGGTGGGCGAATCCGCCGGCGCGCAGCGCCTCGGTGACGGAGAGGTAGGCGTCGGGCAGGTCGACGTACTTGCCGACGAGGGCGACGGTGACCCCCGCCGACGGGCTCTTGACGCGGTCGAGCAGGTCGTCCCAGGCGGTCCAGTCGACGTCGCGGAACGGGACGCCGAGGCGCCGCACCACGTAGGCGTCGAGGCCCTCGCGGTGCAGCACGCGCGGGATGGCGTAGATGCTGGGCGCGTCGGCGCAGCTGATCACGGCGTCGTCGTCGACGTCGCACATGGCCGCGATCTTGCGCTTCAGGGCAGGGCTGACCTCGCGTTCGGCGCGGCAGACGATCGCGTCGGGCTGGATGCCGACCTGGCGCAGCGCGGCCACCGAATGCTGGGTCGGCTTGGTCTTCATCTCGCCCGACGGCTTGATGTACGGGACGAGCGAGACGTGGAGGAAGAAGACGTTGGCGCGCCCCACCTCCTGGCGGACCTGGCGCGCGGCCTCGAGGAACGGCAGCGACTCGATGTCGCCGACGGTGCCGCCCACCTCGTGGATGACGATGTCGACGGTGCCGTCGGCCATCGCGAGCATGCGGTCGCGGATCTCGCCGGTGATGTGCGGGATGACCTGCACGGTGTCGCCGAGGAAGTCGCCGCGACGCTCCTTCGCGATCACCGTCGAGTACACCTGTCCGGTGGTGACGTTGGCGTCGCGGCCGAGGTTGACGTCGAGGAAGCGCTCGTAGTGGCCGATGTCGAGGTCGGTCTCCGCGCCGTCGTCGGTGACGAAGACCTCGCCGTGCTGGAACGGGTTCATGGTGCCCGGGTCGACGTTGAGATACGGATCGAGCTTCTGCATGGTGACCCGGAGTCCGCGCGCCTTGAGCAGGCTGCCGAGGCTGGAGGCCGTGAGCCCCTTGCCGAGCGACGAGACGACCCCGCCGGTCACGAAGATGTGCTTTGCCGTTTTCTTGGAGCTATCCACGGGTCTCCAGCTTAGGCCCCGCATGTGTCGCCTGGGTTACAGCGAGGTTCCGGTCCTATCGCCGCGCCCGATCCAGCAGCTCGACGGCGTGCTGGACGCCCTTCTCGGAGCGGGACTCGCCGCCCATCATGCGGGCAAGCTCGGCGGCGCGCTCGCCGTCGGAGAGCCGCCGGACGCCGGAGGTAGTGAGGTGGCCGTCGCTCGACTTCGCGATCACGAAGTGGTGGTCCGCGAAGGCCGCGACCTGCGCGAGGTGCGTCACGACGATGACCTGGCTGGTCTCGGCGAGGCGCTGCAGGCGGCGGCCGATCTCCAGGCCGACAGCGCCGCCGACGCCCGCGTCGACCTCGTCGAACACGAACGTGTGTCCGCGTTCCCCCTCCGCGAGCACGACCTCCAGCGCGAGGCGCACCCGCGACAGCTCGCCGCCCGAGGCGACCTTGCCGAGCGGCGCGGGCTCCGAACCGGGGTTGGCGGCGAACAGCAGCTCGATCCGGTCGGCGCCGTGCAAGCCGAGGGCGGCGTCGGTGACCTCGAACCGCAGCTCGGCGTGCGGCATGGCCAGGGCGGCGAGTTCCCCCTTGACGGCGACGGCGAGCTCCGTGGCCGCGCTCCGGCGCGCCGCGGTGATCGCCGCGGCGTCGGCGGCGAGGCTGGCGTCGAGCTCGGCGATGCGCGCTCGCAGTCCGGCGATCCGGTCGTCGCTGCCCTCCAACTCGCCCAGGCGCGCGGCGGACCTCTCGGCCCACCCGAGCACCTCGTCGACGGTGGCGCCGTACTTGCGCGTCAAGCCCGCCAACTGGGCGCGCCGCTCTCCCACGGCTTGGAGGCGCAGCGGGTCGGCGACGAGGTCGGCGAGGTATCCCGCGACGTCCGCGGCGAGGTCGGCGGCGAGCATGCCCAGCTCGGTGGCGCGGCTCGCCAGGTCGCGCGCGGCGCCGTCGCGGCCGGCGAGGGCGTCGAGCGATTTCCGCGCGGAGCCCGTCAGGCCGACGGCGCTGGGCGCGTCGTAGTCGACCTCGTTGCCGCTCAGCGCCTCGTGCGCGGCGCCGGCGAGGGCGCGCAGCTCGTCGAGGTCCATCAGCTTGGCCTGCTCCGCGGCGAGGGCCTCGTCCTCACCGGGCCGTGGTTCGACGGCCGCGATCTCGTCCAGGCCGAAGCGCAGCATGTCGGCCTCTCGGGCGCGCGCCATGGCCTCGTCCTCGAGCCGTGCGAGTTCCTGTGCGGCGGCCCTGCGCTCGGCGAAGTCGGCGCGGTAGCGCGGCAGTTCCGCGGGGCGGGCGCTGGCGTCGAGCAGCTCGCGTTGGCGCTCGGGCGTCGACAGCCGGATCTGGCCGGACTGGCCGTGGATGGTGGCGAGGTCGCCCAGCAGGTCGGCGAGCGCGGACAGCGGCACGCCTGCCCCTCCGACGACGGCTCGCGAGCGGCCCTGCGCGGACACCTGCCGCAGCGTGACCAGCTCGGCGTCGTCGGTGTCGCCACCGAGGTCACGCACGCGCTCGCCGACGGCGGGCGGGATCTCCCACCGGCCCTCGACGATGGCCTTCTCCGCGCCGCGCCGCACGATCCCTGCGTCGCCGCGCGCGCCGAGCAGATGGCCGAGCCCGGAGACGATCATGGTCTTGCCCGCGCCGGTCTCGCCGGTCAGTGCCGTCAGCCCGGGGCCGAGGTCGAGCGTCGCCTCGTCCACCACCCCGAAGGCGGTGAGCCTCAGCGAGGTGAGCATCAGGCGTCGCTCCGCCGCCGCCAGCCGTTGACGGGCAGCGCGAACTTCTTGACCAGCCTCGTCGTGAACGGCTGCTCGCCGAGTCGGGCGATCAGCACGTGGTCGGAGTGCGCGGTGACGACCACCCGTTCGCCGCGCGCCAGTTCGTGACTGCGGCGTCCGTCGCACCACAGGATGCCGGTGCTGAGGGCGTCCTCGGTGATCTCGAGGCAGACCTTCGACGACGGGCTGAGCACCATGGGACGGTTGAAGAGGGCGTGGGCCGCGAGGGGGACCACGAGGATGGCCTGCACGTCCGGCCAGATGACGGGGCCGCCCGCGGAGAACCCGTAGGCGGTCGAGCCGGTCGGCGTCGAGACGAGGACGCCGTCGCAGCCCCACCGGGAGAGGGGGCGGTCGTCGACGCTGACGAGGACCGAGAGCATCTTCTCCCGCGTCAGCTTCTCCATCGAGACCTCGTTGACGGCTTCGGAGCGCCACACCGTCGCGCCGGCGGAGTCGAAGACCTCGACGCGCAGCGCGAGGCGCCTCTCGACGAGGTAGCGCCGCTTCGCGATCGCCGTCGGCAGCTCGTCGAGGTCTGAGAGTTCCATCTCGGCGAGGAAGCCGACGTGGCCGAGGTTCACTCCCAACAGCGGCACGCCGAGCGGGAGCGCCCATTCGGCGGCGCGCAGCATCGTGCCGTCGCCGCCGAACACGACGGCGATCTCCGCGGGCGCGGTGCCGACCGGCCCGACGACGGCCTCGGGGACCCGCTCGCGAACACGGGTGAGATCGGGCTCGAAGACGAGAAAGGAGAAGCCTTTGCCGTGCATGGTGCGGATGAACGCGGCGGCCTTCTCCAACGCCTCTTCCCTGGCGGGATGGAGGAGCACTGCGACGACTCGTTGATCCACGCGCCCCACCCTACCCATCCGCTCTGACGAAATGAACGAAGTACTCGACGTTGCCGGAGGCGCCGGGGAGGCGACTCTCGCCGCACCAGCGCTCCCGCCAACCGAGGACGCGCGCCGCACGGATGACGCCGTCGACTGCCTGCGCGCGCAACGCGGGATCGCGGACGACGCCGCCCGCGCCGAGGCGCGAGCGCCCCACCTCGAATTGCGGCTTGACGAGGAGCAACGCCGCGCCGTCGGCTGCCACCACCTCGAAGAGGCGCGGAAGGATCAGCGTCAGCGAGATGAAGGAGACGTCGCCGACGACGAGGTCGACCGGGGCACTGTCGAGGTGGTCGAGGGTGAGGTCGCGGAGGTTGAGCCCCTCGTGGGCGACGACGCGGGGATCGGCCGCGACGGTGTGGGCGAGCTGGCCGTGGCCGACGTCGACGGCGTAGACGCGAGCCGCTCCGCGATCGAGGCAGACCTGGGTGAATCCGCCCGTCGATGCCCCGGCGTCGAGGACGCGGCCGGAGACGGTGACGCCCGAGTCGTCGAGGGCGCCCAGCAGCTTGTGCGCGGCGCGCGAGACCCAGCGCTCCTCGACGGCCGCGATGTCGTCGCCGTCGGTGACCGGGGTCGACGCCTTGATCGCCGGCGCGCCGTTGAGCGTGACGCGGCCGTCGGCGAGGAGCCGAGCCGCCTGCGTACGCGAGCGGGCGAGCCCTCGCTCGACGAGCGCGACGTCCAGCCTCACCGCGCGACGCCGGGGATGCCCAGCTGCGTCACGGAAGGATCGTTGTTGAGCACGCCGGCCAACACGCCCTGGGCCTCGCCGAGGCGGTTGGCGAGCTGGTCGAGCGGCAACTCCTCGACACCGTCGAGGCTGGCCACGAGTTCGCCGACGAGCTCCAGCCGACGCACGTCGGCGGGAGCGGCGCTCCTCGGCGTGGGCTCGGTCACCGCAGGGTGTCCAGGGAGTTCAGGACGGCGTCGATGTCGACGTCGAAACGCCACTTGGCCTGCAGCGCGGCCCACAACGCGTCGAGCTGCTCGTCGCGGGTGACCGGGCGGGTGCCGAGGTAGGCGAACCCTTCCGTCATGTCGACCTCCTGGTACCCACAGACGAACCGCTCGCCGCACACCTCGGCCTCGCGCGGCGGCTCGAGGAGGGCGGTGGCGTCGAAGCCGATGTACGTGGGGCGGTAGTCGGGCGGGGCGACGGCGAGGTCGGCCTTTCCGTGCGCGCCCGTGAACACGAACAGCGAGTCCATGCCGACGTTGTTGGCACCCAGGATGTCGGTATCGGTGCGATCGCCGACGAAGATCGGTTTGTCCGCCCCGATCCTCAGCACCGTCTCGTCCAGCAGCGGACGGTACGGCTTGCCCGCGATGCGCGGATCGACGTCGACGCATGCGCGCACGACCGCCAGTTGCGAGCCGAGGCCGGGGACGATGCCCCTGTCGGACGGGCGGGTCATGTCGGGGTTGGTGCCGTACCAGACGGCGCCGCGCTGGACCGCGAATGCGGCCTCCTCCAGTTGTCGCCACTCGATCGTCGGGCTGTATCCCTGCACGACGGCATCGGGGGCGTCATCGTGGGAGGCGACGACCACGAAGCCGGCCTCCTCCAGCTGCTGCCGCAGCGCGTCGGTTCCGACGGCGAGCACCTTCGCACCCGGTGTCAGCTCGGTGGCGAGCATCCGCAGCGTGGCCTGAGTCGAGTTCACGACATCGGTCTCACCCGCGGTGATGCCGAGGTCCGTGAGGTGCTCGGCCACGACGGCAGGCGTCCGCGCCGCGTTGTTGGTCACGAATCCCAGGTGGGTGCCGCGCGACCGCAGCTCGTCCAGGGCCTCCGGCACACCGTCGACGGCGAGTGGCCCGAGGTAGACGACCCCGTCCAGGTCGAACAGCGCGGCGTCGTAGTTGCTGGCAAGCGCGATCATCGATCCGCCTCCTCTGTGTCGGCGTCAGTGACGTCTTCTTCATCGTCCTCGTCGGAGGACTCGTCGGGCAGCACATCCCCGTCCTCGTCCTCGTCGAACTCCTCGACGAAGACCATGGACTCGGGGAGGACGACGCCGTCGAGCGCCGCGATCCTGTCGGCGTTGTCGAGCTCGCCTTCGGGATCGAGGGCGGCGCTCGAGGTAAACCACTCGCGTGCGCCCTTCTTGTCGCCCTCGATTTCCAGGAGATTGGCATACGCGTAGCGCAGCCGCGCCCGGGCGAGCGGGCGGCCGACGTTGCGGCCGATCGCCGCCTTGAGCAGGCGAAGCGCCTCGGCCCTTTGTCCGAGGTCGTCGCGCACGCCCGCCTCCACCAGGAGGCATTCGATGCGCAGGTCTATGTCACGCGTCTTCGGATCGAGCTCGCCGAGGATGTCGAGCGCATCCCGCGGGCGGCCGAGGGCGCGCTCGCAGTCCGCGATCACCGGCAGCAGCTCGTCGCCACCGTTCATCCGGCGCAGCGCCCGGAACTCGCGCAGCGCCGTGGCGAACTCGCCTGCCGCGTACGCGGTCACTGCCGCGGCTTCGCGGACGACGGGGAGACGGCCAGCACGGCGCCGCGCGGCCTCCGCGTGCCGGAAGGCCATGTCAGCATCGATGTCGACGAGTTGCCCGGCCGCCCAGATATGAGCGCCGACCGTCTCGGCGAGATCCTTCGGCAGGCTCTTCAGCTCGGCACGCACACCCGCGGGCAGCTCGGCCTCGACGAAGTCGCGCGGCTTGTCGGGCTCATCGGGCCGCGGTGCCGTGCCCGGTCGCGGCGCGGGACGCTCCTCGCGGTCCTCCCACTTCCTGGGGCCGCGATCGTCGCTTTGCCTCCGGTCACCCTGGTAACCGCCCCGGCGATCATCGTCACGCCGGGGGCTGCGGTCACCGCGGTCTTCCCACTTGCGCGGGCCACCCTCCCGGTTGTCCCACTGCTTCCGCTCGCCACCCTGATAACCGCCCCGACGATCGTCATCCCGGCGGGGGCCGCGGTCACCGCGGTCCTCCCACTTACGCGGGCCGCCGTCTCGGTTGTCCCACTGCTTCCGCTCGCCGCCCTGATAACCGCCACGGCGGTCGTCGTCTCGGCGGGGGCCGCGGTCCTGCCACTTCCTGGGGCCGCGATCGTCGCTGCGCTTCCGGTCGCCCTGGTACCCACCCCGGCGATCGTCGTCACGGCGGGGACCCCGGTCGCCGCGGTCCTCCCACTTACGCGGGCCGCCGTCTCGGTTGTCCCACTGCTTCCGCTCGCCGCCCTGATAACCGCCACGGCGATCATCGTCTCGGCGGGAGCCTCGGTCCCCGCGGTCCTCCCACTTCCTGGGGCCGCGATCGTCGCTGTGCTTCCGGTCGCCCTGGTAACCGCCGCGACGGTCATCGTCACGGCGGGGGCCGCGGTCTTGCCATTGCTTGCGCTCGCCGTCCTGGCGGGGGCCGCGTTCTCCGCGCTCGTGGTACTGCTTCCGTTCGCCGCCCTGGTAACCGCCGCGACGATCATCGTCACGGCGGGGGCTGCGATCTTGCCATTGCTTGCGCTCGCCGTCCTGGCGGGGGCCCCGTTCTCCGCGGTCCTGGTACTGCTTCCGCTCGCCGCCCTGATAACCTCCACGCCCGTCACGGGGGCCGCTTCCACGGTTGTCGCCGCCAAAGTCCCGCTTCGGCCCGCGGTCGTTCCGGGGGCGATCGTGCTTCCGATCCGCGCGGCCCTCATCCGGTGTGGAGTTATCTCTTGACATGCCCACAATCATCTCAGGCCCGCGTCCCCACGCATAACCGACGGCAGTGTGCCTGCGCACGACACCGAGCGCGGGCCATTCCAGAGTTCCCGCTGGACCTGGAGCGTCGGCGGGTTGGGAGTCGGGTGTT
>CAKUBE010000023.1 GCA_934636715.1 uncultured Arachnia sp. | reverse complement strand
TAGGGAAGCACTGATCAATGCTTCCTCCGGCGAGGACGTGCTGGGCGGGATGCCCCGTCATCACCAGATCGCAGTGTCGTACCGGGTCGTACGGCACAAGATATGGGGATGACGGGGCGCCCGATCCAGTGCGCCGCAGCCGAGGAATGATTGATCAGTGGTTCCTTAGGTGCGCAGGAGCAGGAGCGCGCCGAGGTAGACGGCGTAGGCGATGATGAAGGCGAGGCCCTCGCCGCGGCTGACCCGGCGCCCGGTCAGGAAGACGGGGATGCACACCAGAGCGACCGCGAGCATGACGGGAAGGTCGATCCGGATGAGCTCCGGCGTCACCTCCAAGGGCGCGACGAGCGAGGTCGCCCCCAGGATGAACGCGAGGTTGTAGACGCTGGAGCCGATCAGGTTGCCGATCGCGACGTCCCGCTGGCCGCGGAACGTGCTGACCAGGGTAGTGACCAGCTCGGGCATCGAGGTGCCGATGGCCACGATCGTCAGGCCGATGATGGCCTCGGAGACGACGAGCGCGCGGGCGGCGTCGACGGCGCCGTGGACCAGCCAGTCGGCGCCGAGGATCACGATCGCCATGCCGCCGACGAGCAGCGCGCCGTCGACCCACGGGTTGCCGGGTGGCGGGAGGTCGACCTCGACATCCGCCGACGATGCCGTCGCGCGCCGCCCCTGCCGCACCACCTGGACGGAGAAGACCACGGCGAGGAGCAGCAGGAGGGCGCCGTCGATGTGCGAGATCTCGCCGTCCAGGGCGAGGACCGTCAGCAGGGCGGAGGCCGCCACCATCATCGGCAGCTCGAAGCGGATGGTGTTGCGCGCGATCGCGAGGGGTGCGATGGCGGCGCTGAGGCCGAGGATCAGGAGGATGTTGACGACGTTGGTGCCCGCGATGTTGCCGACGGCGAGCGGTCCCGCGCCGATGCGGGCGGCGTCGATGCCGACGGCGAGCTCGGGGAGGCTGGTGCCGATCGAGACGACGGTGAGCCCGACGACGATCGGCGGGATGCCCAGCCGGAGCGCCAGCGCCGCCGCGCCGCGGACGAGCAGCTCGGCGCCCACGACGAGGGCGACGAGTCCGCCCACGATCAACAGCGCCGTCATGCCCGGATTCTAGGGGGTTGGAGGGAGGCTTGGCGGGAATGCAGTGAGGCCCCTGCCGAACGGCAGGGGCCTCACGCGGTCAGCGGGTCAGAGCGCGTAGTACAACTCGAACTCGTGCGGGTGCGGACGCATCGCGATCGCCTGGATCTCGGCGCGCTTCAGCTCGATCCACGTCTCGATCAGGTCGGGCGTGAACACATCGCCGGCCAGCAGGAACTCGTGGTCGGCCTCGAGGGCGTCGAGGACGGCGCCGAGCGAGCCGGGCACCGTCGGGACCTCGGCGTGCTCGTCCGGGGGCAGCTCGTAGAGATCCTTGTCGATCGGGGCCATGGGCTCGATCCGGTTCTGGATGCCGTCGATGCCGGCCAGCAGCATCGCCGCGAACGCCAGGTAGGGGTTCGACGACGGGTCGGGGCAGCGGAACTCGATGCGCTTGGCCTTCGGGTTGGAGCCCGTGATCGGGATGCGGATGCACGCCGAGCGGTTGCGCTGCGAGTAGACCAGGTTGACCGGAGCCTCGAAGCCGGGGACCAGGCGGTGGAACGAGTTCACCGACGGGTTCGTGAAGGCCAGCAGCGCCGGGGCGTGCTTGAGCAGGCCGCCGATGTAGTAGCGGGCCATGTCGGACAGGCCGGCGTAGCCGTTCTCGTCGTAGAACAGGGGCTTGCCCTCGTCCCAGATCGACTGGTGGCAGTGCATGCCGGAGCCGTTGTCGCCGAAGATCGGCTTGGGCATGAAGGTGGCGGTCTTGCCCGCCTCCCACGCGGTGTTCTTGACGAGGTACTTGAACTTCATCACGTCGTCGGCGGCCTTGAGCAGCGTGTCGAAGCGCCAGTTGATCTCGGCCTGGCCGGCGGTGCCGACCTCGTGGTGGGCGCGCTCGACCTCGAGGCCGGCGTTCTCCATGTGGCGGACGATGTCGTCGCGGAGATCACCGAAGTGGTCGACGGGGGCGACGGGGAAGTAGCCGCCCTTGAACTTCACCTTGTAACCGCGGTTGCCGCCGTTCTCCACGCGGCCCGTGTTCCAGGCACCGGCCTCGGAATCGATGTGGTAGTACGACGAGTTCGCCGACGTGTCGAAGCGGATGTCGTCGAACACGTAGAACTCGGCCTCGGGGGCGAAGAACGCGGTGTCGCCGATACCCGTCGACGCGAGGTAGCTCTGCGCCTTGCGGGCGATGTTGCGCGGGTCGCGCGAGTACGGCTCCTTGGTCAGCGGATCGTGAACGAAGAAGTTCACGTTCAGCGTCTTGGACTTGCGGAACGGATCGACGTAGGCCGTCGTCGGGTCGGGCAGCAGCGACATGTCCGACTCGTGGATCTTCTGGAATCCGGTGATCGACGAGCCGTCGAAGTTCAGACCCTCCTCGAAGACCTCGGGGCCGAACGAGCCGGCCGGGACGGTGAAGTGCTGCATGACGCCGGGAAGATCGCAGAAGCGGACGTCGACGGTCTCGATGCCCTCTTCCTTGATGTAGGCCAGGAGGTCGTCTGCGCCTTGGAACATTTGGGGCTCCTTAGTGGGAGTAAATCAACTGCACCCCAGACGGTAGTGGGTCGGCGTTGCCCCGTAGTTGCGCGTTCGTTTCAGGGAGGTTACGTCGACGAAGGCCGAGAGCAATCGAGCTTGCTCGGTTGCCGAGGCCGAGGAAGACGTTTGAGTGCGAAGCGCGACCCCACGTCGACGAAGGCCGAGGGCAATCGAGCAAGCTCGCCCGGCTGGTGCGTGCACAGATCTCTGTATGCATGAAGGAAGCGATATATGGCGCTTCCTCGACGCATACAGAGATCTGTGCACACCCTTCGGCGCGATCCGGGCGCTTCGCGTTGCGGATCGGCTCTGGAGGGCTAGACGGAGACGGCGTCGAAGCTGGGCTTCGCGTCGTAGACCTTCTTGTCGAGGATGCCCTCGCGCTTGGCGACGATGGTGGGCACCAGCGCCTGGCCGGTGACGTTCAGCGCCGTGCGGCCCATGTCGACGATGGGCTCCACCGCCAGCAGCAGGCCGACGCCGGCGAGCGGCAGGCCGAGCGTCGACAGCGTGAGCGTCAGCATCACCGTCGCGCCCGTGGTGCCGGCGGTGGCGGCCGACCCGATGACGGCCACGAAGGCGATCAGCAGGTAGTGCGTCAGGTTGAGCTGGATGCCGTAGAACTGCGCGATGAAGATCGCGGCCAGCGCGGGGAAGATCGCGGCGCAGCCGTCCATCTTCGTGGTCGCGCCCAGCGGGACGGCGAACGAGGCGTACTCGCGGGGGACGCCGAGGTTGCGCTCGGTGACCTGCTCGGTCACCGGCATCACGCCCATCGACGAGCGGGTCACGAAGCCCAGCGAGATGACCGGCCACACATTGCGGTAGAACTGAGCGACATTCAGGCCGTGCAGCTTCAGCACCAGCGGGTAGACGGCGACGAAGACGATCACCAGGCCGATGTAGAGCGTGATCACGAACGCGCCGAGAGAGGCGAGCGAGTCCCAGCCATAGGCGACGACGGCCTTGCCGATGAGAGCGGCGGTGCCGATCGGGGCCAGGCGGATGACCCACCACAGCACCTTCTGCACGACGGCGAGCGCCGACTCGGTGAACGTGATCAGCGGATCTGCCTTCGCGCCGACCTTGACCGCGGCGACACCGAGCGCGATGGAGATGAGCAGGATCTGCAGGATCGAGAAGTTCGGGCTGGCGGTGAAGCCATCGTCGACGTTGCCCGCGACGCGGACCGAGAGGCCGAAGATGTTCGACGGCACGAGGCCGGTGAGGAACGCCGTCCACTCGCCGACGCGGCCAGGCGCCTGCTCCGCCTCGGCGGTGACGCCCGCCGTCAGCCAGGACTTCGTGACGAGGCCGAGCGCGATGCCGACGATCACGGAGGCCAGCGCGGTGATGGCGAACCAGACGAGGGTCTGGACGGCGAGGCGGGCCGCGTTGGCGACCTGGCGCAGCCGCGCGACCGACGAGATGACGGCGGTGACCACCAGCGGGATGACGAGGACGGTCAGGAGGGAGACGTAGGCGCTGCCCACCTGGGTGAGGAGGCTGGTGAGCCAGTTCGGGTCCTCACCGGCGGGGCCGAGGGCGACGGCGACGAAGCCGAGGATCAGGCCGGCGATGAGGCCGACGACGATCTGGAACGACAGCTTCGTGTAGAAGGGCTTCTTCTTTTCCGGCTGCTCGTTCTTGGGCGCGACGGCAGGATCTGTTGTTGTTTGTGACATGGGTGAGGCTTTCTTCGAGGAGGGGAGGGCGGGGCGTCAGCCGCAACAGACTGCGCTGGCCTGGCGCCGCAGGTCGACCCACGGCCGTCCGAAGAGAATGTCCATCCCGATACCCTCGCACACTATGCCGCGCGGGCGCGCGCCCGCGCACCCGGTTTCGCTGGCAGCCGAAGGCGGAATAGCCCGGTCCCGTTCCGCGCACCCGGTAGGCTCTCGCGCGTGACGACCACCGACGAGTACCCCGGCGCCACCATCGGCCTCCCGCAGTCCGGGCCGGGTTCGCTGGCGCCGTGGCGCGCGCGGGTGGGGGCCATGGTCGGCGACTGGGCCGCGAGCATGTTCGTCGCGATCGGCCTCTTCGGCATGGACGTGATGGTCGGCTCCGGCTGGAAGTCGTTCATGATCCTCGTCGTCTACTTCGTCGAGGCCAGCCTGCTCACCATCTTCACCGGCGGCTCCTTCGGGCAGTTGATCGCGCGGATCGGCATCGTGCGGGTGGACGGGCAGCCGCTCGGATGGTGGCGGCCCGTCGTCCGCACCGCGCTGAAGTGCTTCGTGCTGCCCGCGCTCGTCGTCGGCGCCGAACGCCGCGCGCTTCCCGACCTGCTACTCGGCACCGTCGTCGTCAGCCGCCGATAGCCGTTTGACAGAATCGGGGCATGCAGCAGCTCGTCCCTCTCAACGACGGATCGTCCCTCCCGGCTCTCGGGTTCGGCCTCTACAAGGTGGCGCCGGAGGTCACGACGGACGTCGTGGTCGCGGGTGTCCAGGCCGGCTACCGGCTCGTGGACGGCGCCGAGTTCTACCACAACGAGCCCCAGGTGGGGGAGGCGCTGCGCCGCGTCGACCGCGCGGGCTTGACCGTGACGTCGAAGTTCTGGGGTGAGGAGAGCCAGTCGCGCGACGCGGTGATGCGGGCCTTCGACGGCAGCGAGCGTGCGCTCGGCACCCACATCGACGTCTACATGATCCACTGGCCGCGCGCCGCGCGGAACCAGTTCGTGGAGACCTGGCGCGCCTTCGTCGAACTGCGCGACCAGGGACGCGTGCGCACCGTCGGCGTATCGAACTTCACGCAGGCTCACATCCAGCGGCTGCTCGACGAGACGGGCGTCGCGCCCGCGGTCAACCAGGTGGAGTCGCATCCGTGGCTCCCACAGCACGACCTGCGCGCGTTCCACGCCGAGCACGGCATCGTCACGCAGGCGTGGAGCCCGCTCGGTCGGGGCCGTCTGCTCGAGGATCCGACGCTGGCCCGGATCGCCGCCGCTCACGGCGTCACCGTCGCGCAGGCGATCATCCGCTGGCACCTGCAGCTGGGCGGGGCGGCGATCCCGAAGTCCGTGAACCCGGACCGGCTCCGGCAGAATCTCGACGTGTTCGGCTTCGCGCTGACCGACGACGATATGGCCGCCATCGCCGGCCTCGAGACGGGAGAGCGCACGGGCTCGCACCCCGACTCCCGGAACTGACGCCGGAGGCTTCGCTCGATCGCCACGCCGGGTCGAGCAGATTCGGTCCTTGCGCCGTCGGCCGGTAGCGTGGGACGGCTATGTCTTCTCCCCTCGGTCTCCGCGGCTACGGCCGCGTCCTCGGTCACGGCCCCGCCGTGCGTCCCTTCCTCGCCGCCGTCATCGCGCGCCTGCCCGTGGGCATGGCAGGCCTCGGGATGATCGTCCTGATCCAGCAGGTGCGGGGGACGTACTCGATCGCCGGTGTCGTCACCGCGGCGTTCGCGCTCGCCACGGCGGTCAGCGCGCCTGTCTGGGGACGGGCGATGGACCGGGCGGGACAGCCGAAGGTGCTGATCGGGACCGGGCTGGTCAGTTCCGCGGCGCTGGCGGCGCTGAGCCTCGCGGCCGTCGGGGGCGCCGGCAACGTCGTCCTGGTCGCGCTCGCGATCCTGACCGGTCTCGCCTTCCCGCCGGTCAGCCCGGCGATGCGCGCGGCCTGGCGGGTGATCTTCCCCGACGCGGAGCGCCGACGACTCGGCTACGCGCTGGACGCCTCCGCCGTCGAGTTGATCTTCGTCTGCGGTCCGCTGCTGCTCTCGCTGCTCGCCGCCTTCAGCGCGCCGCAGGTGCCGCTGCTCGTCACGGCGGGGCTGATGGCCGTGGGGTCGGTGGCCTACTCGTCGACGTCGGCGGCCCGCTCGTGGAGGTCGGCCGATCTCGTGGTCCTCGACGCCGACGCCCCGCGCGCCGCCGTCGGGCGCAACACCGCGAGCACCGCCCTCACCGCGCCGGGGCTCGCCATGGTCCTGCTCGTCGCGCTGTGCATGTCCGTCGGCTTCGGGCAGATGGACACGGCGTTCGTCGCGACGGCCGAGCTCGTCCTCGGCAGCGCCGACCGGCTCGGCTTCCTCTTCGCCGCCATCGCGGGCGGCAGCACGATCGGCGGGCTGCTCTACGGCTCGCGGCACTGGCCGGGCGACGAGTTCAAGCGGACAGCGCTGATGCTCGCCCTGTTCGCGCTCACCCTCGTTCCGCTGCCGATCCTGATGCTGACCGGCACGACGTCGCTGTGGGTGATCCTGCCGCTGATGTTCCTGACCGGCCTGACGATCGCGCCGACCCTGATCATGTTCCAGAACGGGATCGACGCGCTGGCGCCGCCGCACCGGATCACGGAGGCCCAGGCGTTCCTGCACGCGGCGATGACCTCGGGCGGGGCGCTCGGCACCGCCATCGGCGGCATCGTGATCGACAACCTCGGCCCGGGCGGCGGCCTCCTCGGCGCCATCGTGATCATCGCGCTGGGCTCGGTGCTCTGCGCGACCCAGCTGCGCCGCTGGCGCCAGCTGACGGCTCCGCTCGGCTAGATCTCCTCGCTGGCGCCGATCACGGACAGCGTCCAGGTCAGGGTCTCGTCGTCTTCGGGGTCTTCGCGGAAGCTGGTGACCACGCCGTCGAGCTGGTCGATGAGCGCGATGAATCGCTCCCTCGACAGCCGCAGGGTCGCCGTCGTGTAGACGCCGCGCTCCACCGCGTCCTCGCCCGTGACGTAGGAGCCGGCCCAGTTGGCGACCCGGGTCAGCAGCGATCGGGCGTCGTCGACGAAGCCCGCCATGACCGCGGAGCCCAAGACCTGGTCGGCGACCGGGTCCTCCGGTGATCCGAGCGACATCGCGCCCGACGTCGGCTTCCACACCCGGTCGCGCTTGTCGCGCGCCTTCTCCGGCGCCTCCTCGATCAGGCCGGCCTGGGCGAGCACGCGCAGGTGGAAGCTCAGCGTGTTGGCCGGCTGATCGAGCCGCTGGGCGAGGTCGGCGGCGCGGGCGTAGCGCGCCCGCGTGACCTCGTTCCACACCCGCCTCCGCAGGGGGTTGGCCAGCGCCTTGAGCACCTCGGTCGACATGCTGGGCGCTTGGCGCAGGCCGCTGCCGGTGTCCGTCATGACGCGATCCTAGTGAAACCCGCGAGAAAAGTCGCGCCAAAAAGATTGCGCAAAAGAAGTTGCGGATCTATCGTGAGTCCATGAGCACACACATCGAGTCCACCGACGCGCGGCCGACCGCGCCCTCCCGCCTGTGGGCGGGCGGGTATTCCACGTGGCTGGTCAGCGACACGTCCTTCGAGCTGTCGTCCGCGCTGGCGGGCTTCGCCGTCCCGCTGCTCGCGCTGATGGTCACCGACGACCCGGTCAAGGCCGGCGTCATCGGCGCGGCGGGCGTGGGGACGCGCGTCGTTGCCTCGCTGGTCGGCGGCGTCCTCGCGGACCGCCACAACCGGGTCCGCATGATGCTCGCCGGCGCGGCCGTCGGCCTGGTGCTCGCGCTGCTGTTCACCTGGGCGGCGACGGGGTCGCTCACGTTCATGGCCCTGCTCGCGCTCAACGTCGCGATGGCGGCCCGCAACGGGTTGTTCGGCGGGGCCACGCAGGCGGCGCTGAAGGACATCGTCCCCGCGGACGCGCTGGGCAGGGCGCAGGCGTCGAATCAGGGGCGCGACGCCGTGATCGCGCTCGCGGGCTCGCCGCTCGGCGGCGTCCTGCTGGGCCTCGGGGCTCCCGTCCTCGGCGTCGTGCTCGTGGCGTGTCAGCTGGTCGCGGCCGGGTCCGCGGCGCTGCTGCCGCGGTGGGCGCGCCCGCACGTCGTGCCGACGGGGGAGCGCCGGTTCCTCGGCGAGCTCGCCGACGGGTTCCGCTGGGTGTTCTCGCGCCCGGACCTGCGCGGCGCGCTGCTCGTCAGCACGCTGATCAACCTCGGCTTCAACGCGGCGGTGAGCACCGTCGTGTACTCGCTGCAGCAGCAGGGTTCGTCCCCGGCGGTGATCGGGCTGGTCTCCGGCGGGCTCGGCCTCGGGATGCTGGCGGGCGCGCTCGTCGCCCCCATCCTCGTCGCGCGCGTCCCGGCAGGTCGACTCGCCATCGGCGGCCTCGTGCCCCTCGCGGGCGCGACGCTGGCGCTCCCGTTCGTCATCCACCCGCTGGGCATCACCGTCGTGATGGCGCTGTCGATCCTGGGCGCCCCGGCGCTGAACGCCGCGTTGCTCGGCTACTTCATGGTGGCGACGCCGTCGGCGCTGATCGGGCGCGCGACGGGTGCCATTACGGTGTTCGCGACGGGCGCGATGCCGCTGGCGCCGCTGATCGCCGGCGTCGGCTTGGGCGTCGCCGGCCGCGGCTGGACGTTGGTCGTGGCCGCCTCGATCTGCCTGGTCGCCGTCGTGCTCGCGGCCTCGACGCGGGGTCTGCGTGAGCTCCCCGCCGAGGCCGGTTGGGCTGCGCACGCGGAGCGCCAGTGAGCTGGGCCCTCGCGAATCACCGTCGAGTCGACCTGGTCGTGGATCAAAATCTGTCGGTTGTAACCGTCAAATGTTGCGGTTCTGGGTATTCTGTCGGTTATAACCGACAGATTGGGCAGGCATGAGGATCGCGCGACCCACGTACCTCGCGGCCGTCGAGCCGTTCATCGACCAACCGCTGGTCAAGGTGCTCACCGGGCTGCGGCGCAGCGGCAAGTCGACTCTGCTCCGCCTGATCGGGGACCGTCTTCGAGCGCGCGGTGTGTCGCCCGAGCGCCTGATTTACCTGGACTTCGACTCGCTCGACCTCGCGGCGCTCACGGATGCGACGCCGCTCCACGCCCACCTCGCCGAGCGGTTCGGTGACGACGGGCGCTACTACCTGTTGCTGGATGAGATTCAGGAGGTTGAAGGTTGGGAGAAGGCGGTCAACTCGCTGATCGCCACCCGGAACGTCGACATCTACCTGACTGGGTCGAACTCGCGACTGTTGTCGTCGGAGTTGGCAACCTATATCGCGGGGCGGTACGTGTCGATCGAGGTGTCAACGCTGTCCTTCGCGGAGCACCTCGCCTTCACTGCGGCTCTCGACCCCGACGCCAGCCAGGCGACAGATGAGCAGTTCGCGCGGTATCTGCGCCGCGGCGGGTTCCCAGGGCTGTACTTCGGCAACTATGCCGATCAGCAGCTATATCAGGCCGTCGAGGACATCTACGCGTCGGCGCTGATCAGGGACACCATTACGCGGCACGGCATCCGCAACGTCGACATGCTCAACCGGATAGCGGCGTTCGCGCTGGACAACGTCGGCAACCCCTTCTCGGCCAGGTCGATCGCCGACTACTTCAAGAGCCAACGTCGCAAGGTGGACCCCGAGACGGTAGTGAACTACCTGGACGCGATGACCGAGTCCTTCCTGCTGCATCGCACACCGCGCTACGACCTCGTTGGCCGCAAGCTGCTCACTATCAACGAGAAGTACTATGCCGGCGACCACGGCCTGGTTCACGCTCGGCTCGGGTACCAGGACCGACATCTGCCGGGGACGTTGGAGAACATCGTCCAGGCGGAGCTTCGCCGACGCGGCTACCGGGTGATGGTGGGGAAGCTCGGTGAACAGGAGGTGGACTTCGTCGCGGAGGTGGGCGACGAGCGCCTCTACGTCCAGGTGACGACGACGATGGTCGAGGCGCGCACGCGCGACCGAGAGCTCGCACCGCTGCTGGCGATCAAGGACGCGCACCCCAAGCTCGTGCTGTCCCTCGACCGGCACGCGGGTGGCAGCGAGTCGGGCATCAAGCACCGGTGGGTGCCGGAGTGGCTGCTCGGCGATTGAGCGTCGGGGGTCGTCGGTGAATGGCGGTGCGCAGATAGCCTCCTGTTATCTGTGCAAGGTCGGGTAGGCTGGACCCATGACTACTCCGACCTTGACCATCGATCCCGAGGATGTTCTGGCGAGCGTCCGCGATACGTCCGCGCTTCCGTCGTGGCTGGAGAAGGTGGCCGCATATGTGCAGCAGGCGGCGTCCGAGGGGGAGACCGTCACGTTGACGGCGAAGCAGCGGATGCTCACCCCGGAGCAGGTGGCTGCCATGACCGGTGTCTCGCGATCGACCATTTCCCGCAAGATCAAGGCGGGGGAGATTCACGCGGTGAAGGTCGGCAACCGCAATCGGATCCCTTACGAGTCGTTCCAGCACTACTGGGACCAGTGGAGTCCCGTAGCGTGGTGTAGCCGCCCGGTGGCCTCGCCGCGTCGCTGACGTGGGCGCGGTCACCGTGTGGTCCTTCGAGGAAACTCTCACATCCCACTCGAAAGGCATCATCACGATGACCGCTCCTCATATTGTCGACCCTGCCGGCCTGCTCGGCGAAGCCCTGACCGACGCGTCACCGGATCTGATGCGCTCCCTGCTGCAGACCATGATCAACGCGCTCCTCTCCGCCGACGCGGATGCCGTCGTCGGCGCGGAATGGGGCAAGCCCTCACCCGACCGGACCGCGCAGCGCAACGGGTACCGACACCGCGACCTCGACACCCGGGTTGGGACGATTGACGTCGCGATCCCGAAGCTCCGCACCGGCACCTATTTCCCGGAATGGCTGCTCGAGCGCCGCAAACGCGCGGAGACCGCGATGATCACGGTCGTCGCGGACTGCTACCTCGCTGGCGTGTCCACCCGTCGCATGGACAAGCTCGTCAAACAGCTCGGGATCCACTCTCTGTCGAAGTCGCAGGTGTCGCGGATGGCCGCCGAGCTCGACGAGCACGTTGAACAGTTCCGGCATCGCCCGCTCGGTGACGCCGGGCCATTCACGTTCGTCGCCGCCGACGCGCTCACCATGAAGGTCCGTGAAGGCGGCCGCGTCATCAACGCGGTCGTGCTCGTCGCGACCGGAGTCAACGCCGACGGGCGCCGCGAGGTCCTCGGACTGCGGGTCGCCACGTCGGAGACTGGGGCGGCTTGGAACAGCTTCTTCGCCGACCTCGTCGCCCGCGGCCTGAGCGGGGTGCGCCTGGTCACTTCCGACGCGCACGCCGGGCTGGTCGACGCGATCGCATCGCACCTGCCCGGCGCGGTCTGGCAACGCTGCCGCACCCACTACGCCGCGAACCTGATGTCCGTGACCCCGAAGAGCATGTGGCCGGCGGTGAAGGCAATGCTGCACTCCGTCTACGACCAGCCCGACGCCGATGCCGTGCACGCCCAGTTCAACCGGCTCCTGGACTACGTGAACGGGAAGCTCCCCGACGCGCACGACCACCTCGACGATGCGAGGGCAGACATCCTCGCGTTCACCGGGTTCCCCGAGGGACTCTGGCAGCAGATCTGGTCCAACAACCCGAACGAGAGACTGAACCGTGAGATCCGCCGCCGCACCGACTCCGTCGGCATCTTCCCGAACCGAGACGCGATCGTCCGCCTCGTCGGAGCCGTCCTCGCCGAACAGACCGACGAATGGGCCGAAGGCCGCCGCTACCTCGGCCTCGACATCCTCGCCAAGAGCCGCCGGGACTGCTGCACGGATAGGTGACAGTTCTAGTCACACCGCCAGTGCGACGGTCGTGTTCATGGTGGCTTCGAAT
>CAKUBE010000022.1 GCA_934636715.1 uncultured Arachnia sp. | reverse complement strand
CGCGCGTAGGAGTCTTGAGAAGAGCTGTCCTTAGTACGAGAGGACCGGGACGGACTAACCTCTGGTGTGCCAGTTGTTCCACCAGGAGCACGGCTGGTTGGCTACGTTGGGAAGTGATAACCGCTGAAAGCATCTAAGCGGGAAGCACGCTTCAAGATGAGGGCTCCCACAACGTTTAAGTTGGTAAGGCCCCCTGTAGACCACAGGGTTGATAGGTCGGACGTGGAAGCACAGTAATGTGTGGAGCTGACCGATACTAATAGGCCGAGGGCTTGTCACAACAACCCCAAAAACAAGACTAACTTCAAGACAAAATTTGTGTCTACAAAACACTACACATGCTTCGCGTCCACTGTGGAATATCTCGAACAACGAACGAAACACCACCCCCGTGTTTGCCACAACAAACCACGGCAGGGTAGTGTTCGTGAAAGTTCAACAGTGTTACGGTGGTCATAGCGAAAGGGAAACACCCGGTCCCATCCCGAACCCGGAAGTTAAGCCTTTCAGCGCCGATGGTACTGCAGCGGGGACGCTGTGGGAGACTAGGACACCGCCGGACTACTCATTTGAACAGAAAACCCCTCCAACCCCTGCGGTTGGAGGGGTTTTCTGCATCCCCACACACTCTTTCCCGCACCCCGCCTCGGGACCCGGGATCCCGGGGAGCACTGGGCCATCGGGCGGGCCCCTCTTTTGGGTCGATGGCCGGGAACCCCTGACCACCGCCCCGTACACGAGGCAAAAGGAAGGCGCCAGCTGGCCGGGGAGTTCCGAGTCCCGGGCCACGAAGAGTCCCCGCAAAGGTACTTAAGAGTCGGTTGTTGGTTCAGATCTGAACCAACAACCGACTCCCAAGCCGCCGACCCCCCGGTCCAGCGGGACCGCGGACACCGCTTGGTATCGTGCGCGGGCGGGACGAGACGGCCGCTAAGCCGGATTCTGGCGAAGGATGATCATCTATCTGAGGCCCATCGTTGCCGGTGGGCTCGTGCGACCTACCCGGGCGCCTCGCGCGAGCAGCGCTCAAGCGGCGTCCGCGGCCGACCCGTAGGCCGGCCTTCTTGGTCTTGCTCCGGGTGGGGTTTACCTAGCCACCCCAGTCACCTGGGGCGCTGGTGGTCTCTTACACCACCGTTTCACCCTTACCTGTCGCCAGGCGGTTTGCTTTCTGTGGCACTGTCCCGCGGGTCACCCCGGGTGGGCGTTACCCACCACCCTGCTCTATGGAGTCCGGACTTTCCTCAGCTCTTGCGAGCCGCGATCATCTGGCCGTCTCGTCCACGCTCAGTCTAGTGGGTGCCCAGGAGGCGACGGCGGGCCGCGGCGAGGTTGAGACGAGCTGCCGACCTCAGGGGAGGGTGAGGATCTCCGCGCCGGTCCTGGTGACGACCAGGGAGTGCTCGAACTGCGCGCAGCGGGACAGGTCCTTGGTGACGACCGTCCAGTCGTCGGCCCACAGGTCGGTCTCGTGCGTGCCCAGCGTCAGCATCGGCTCGATCGTGAACGTCATGCCAGGCGTCATCACAGTGTCGAGGCGGGGCTCGTCGTAATGGAGGATGACGAGGCCGGAGTGGAACGACGTGTGCACGCCGTGACCGGTGTAGTCGCGGACGACGCCGTAGCCGAAGCGCTTCGCGTACGACTCGATCACGCGTCCGATCACGGAGATCGGGCGCCCGGGCTTGACGGCCTTGATGGCGCGGTTGAGCGACTCGAGGGTGCGCTCGGTCAGCAGGCGCGACTCCTCGTCGACGTCGCCGCAGTAGAACGTGGCGCAGTTGTCCCCGTGCACGCCGTCGTAGAACGCGGTGCAGTCGATCTTCACGAGGTCGCCGTCCTCGAGCGGGCGGAGGTCCGGGATGCCGTGGCAGACGACCTCGTTGACCGAGGTGCAGATCGACTTCGGGAAGCCGCGGTAGCCGAGCGCCGACGGGTAGGCGCCGTGGTCGAGCATGTACTCGTGCGCGACGGCGTCGAGCTGATTGGTGGTGACGCCGGGCGCGATCGCCTTCGCGGCCTCGTGCATCGCGTTGGCCGCGATCCTGCCCGCGACGCGCATCTTCGCGATCACCTCGTCGGTCTGCACGTCCGATCCCGTGTACCGCTTCGGTCCGGGCCTGCCGACGTACTCGGGCCGCGGGATCGAGCGGGGGACGTCGCGCAGGGGGGTGACGGTGTGCGGGGCGATCGGGTTCACGCGGGCCAGCTTAGTCGCGCGATCAGCCGTCGTATCGGAGCGAGTCCAGCGAGTGCCGGACCTCCTTCTGGTTCTCCTCGTGACCGATCGTCGCGCAGGAGACGTAGGCGGCGATCTTGTCCGGATCGTCGGTGGGAACCAGGACGATGTCGACGACGTCGCCCTCGATGCCGTGGTGCTTCTGGTTCGAGACGAAGACGTTCGACGTCAGGCGCCAGCCCCGCCGGGCGGAGACGGTGAAGGCGTTGTCCGTGATCACCTCGCGGTGCGTGAAGCTGTAGAACATGCCCGACGACGCCATGCAGGTGATGAACTGCTCGGCTGCCGTCGCGGGATCGGAGCTGAAGCCCTCGCTCACCTTGATGTAGCCGACGTTGACGTTGCTGATCCAGCCGTCGGCGATGGAGCGGATCATCGAATTCGAGTCGTGCATCCAGTCGATGTAGGCGATCTCTTGGCGCCACTTCGACCCGGTGGGCGGTTCGATGGAGAGCCCGCCACCGTGCAGCCTGCCGTTCACGATCTCGCTGACCCCCCAGTCCTCTGCGACCGGGCAGTCGATGGGCTCGCCGAAGCCGTCGTCGATGTCGTCGGGCGGAGGCGTTGCGGTGGGGGAGAGCTCGTTCCACTGCTGTCCGGTCGGCCGCGACGTGCGCGTGTCCTCGGGGGTCGCGCCCCAGCTGTTCTGGCCCCGGGGGAGCATGATGAGCGCGACGACGACGGCCGCCGCGACGGCCAGCGCCAGCACGAGCCAGAGCCAGCGCCCGAGCCCGCCGCGCTGCGGCTGCTGCGGATCGAGCCAACGACTGCCGTCCCAGTAGCGCCGACCGTGGGGCGCGCTGGGGTCGCTGTACCAACCCGGCTGTGCCATGCGGCCCAGCTTATGCGAACTTCGAACGGGACCTTTCGACGCGGTCACGGCGCTTCGCGCTCGGCTCAAGGAGCGTCAGGCGACGGTCCGCACTGCGGGCTGTCACGCGTTCGTAACAATGGCTCGGCAGACTCGCATCATGGATAGGCAGACTGAGTTTGTGCTGCGCTCAATGGAGGAGCGTGGGATCCGATTCGTGAGGCTCTGGTTTACCGACGTTCTGGGCTCGCTCAAGTCCGTCGCGATCACCCCGGCGGAGGTCGAGGGCGCGATCGCGGAGGGCGTCGGGTTCGACGGCTCGGCGATCGAGGGCTTCGCGCGCGTGTTCGAGTCGGACATGGTGGCGCACCCGGATCCGTCGACCTATCAGGTGCTGCCCTGGCGACAGGAGGGGCGCGCCACGGCCCGCATGCTGTGCGACATCAAGCTGCCGGACGGCTCGCCCAGCTACGCCGATCCCCGGTTCGTCCTGAAGCGCGCGATGCGCCGCGCCGCGGACATGGGGTTCACGTTCTACATCCACCCCGAGATCGAGTTCTACCTGCTCCGTTCGCTCGCGCCGGCGGTGCCGCTCGACGACGGCGGCTACTTCGACCACACCACGCTCGGCGACGGCACGGACTTCCGGCGCGACGCCATCACCATGCTGGAGCAGATGGGCATCTCGGTGGAGTTCAGCCACCACGAGGCGGGGCCGGGACAGCACGAGATCGATCTGCGCTACGCCGACGCCCTCACCATGGCGGACAACATCATGACGTTCCGCGTCGTGATCCGGGAGATCGCCGTCAGCCAGGGCGTCCATGCCACGTTCATGCCGAAGCCGTTCTCCGAGCACCCCGGCTCGGGCATGCACACGCACATGTCGCTGTTCGAGGGCGACGCCAACGCCTTCTTCGACGCCAGCGACGAGTACCGCCTCTCCAAGATCGCGAAGCACTTCATCGCGGGCCTGCTGCGGCACGCCCCCGAGATCACCGCCGTCACCAATCAGTGGGTGAACTCGTACAAGCGCCTCGTCGGCGGCAGCGAGGCGCCGTCCTTCGCCTGCTGGGGCCGCGCGAACCGCAGCACGCTGGTGCGCGTCCCGCAGTTCAGCCCGGGCAAGACATCGTCCGCGCGCATCGAGTACCGCGCCGTCGACTCCGGCGTGAACCCGTACCTCGCCTACGCCGTGCTGCTGAACGCCGGCCTGAAGGGCATCGAGAACGAGTACCCGCTGCCCGAGGAGACCGAGGACGAGGTGTGGCGCCTCTCCGAGCGTGAGCGCCGCGCGATCGGCATCGCGGAGCTGCCGCGCAACCTCGAGCAGGCCATCCACCTCATGGAGGAGAGCGAACTCGTCGCCGACACGCTCGGCGAGCACGTGTTCGAGTACTTCCTGCGCAACAAGCGCGACGAGTTCACGGCCTACCGCCAGCAGGTGACACCCTGGGAGTTGGCCCGGCACATCAAGGTCATGTAGCTAGAGGAAACGCCTGCGCGGTCTCGTGCGCGTGGGCGCCGCTCGCTGACAGTTGCGCGTCGTCCCAAGTCGTGGCGCCGGTGGCGAGCGCGATGAAGGTCTCGGGCGCCATCTCGACGACGTTCGGCGGCGTCCCGCGCGTGTGCCGTGGCCCGGTCTCGAACCCGATCTGCACCGCCGCGAACGGCGGCACCCGCACTTCGATCGCGTGCCCGGGATGACGCTCGCCCAGCAGCGCGCAGCCTGCCCGGCAGAACGCGGCCGTCAACTCGCGCCCGAGCGGCCCTGGCGTCGCCGAGGCGCGCAGCAGCAGCCCGGTGAGATCCGGGCGCCGGGCGGCGAGAACGGCATCGACAGGCGCGTCTCCGAGGCGGGAGCGCAGCTCGGCGACCACCTTTGGCGTGGGCTTGAACATCCTGCGGCCAGGATAGCCGGGACGCCCCGCCACCCGCTGGATGCGGCGATTGCCGGGCGCAGAGGACGGAACGGCGAATAGTCTTCCCTCATGACCAGATACCAGTCGCAGACCGGAGAGTTTGCGCGCCGCGGCTTCGACGACGCGACGGCGTCCGCGCGGGTCTGGGGGCGGTGGGCAGAGCGGCTGGGAGGGGAGCCGCCCGTCGGTCTCACGCTGTTCGAGCGCGTCGCCGACCGTGACCAGGCCCTCGACGCCCTCGAGCGTTTCGAGGCCGCAGATCCCGCTCTGTTCGCGAGGGTCGCCGCCGACTCCGGCTGGTTGCAGCGGCTCCTGCTCGTCCTCGGAGGCAGCACGCTGCTGGCGCAGACCCTCGTCCGGCACCCGGACGAGGCGCTGCTGCTCGAGGAGGCGCCGGTGCCGCGGGGGGCGGCGGGCTGGATGGAGTTCTTCCGCGCCCGCGCCGGCGTGACCGACGGCGTCGCCGAGGGCAACGGCGATGCCCTCCGCCGCGCGAACAGGGCGGCGCTGATCGAGATCGCGGCGCGCGATCTCGCCGAGGTCGACGCCAGGGCGATCGAGATCGTCGATTCCGTCGCCGAAGAGCTGAGCCACGTCGCTGATGCCGTCCTCGAATGCTCCCTCGCCTATGCCCGGGCAGAGGTCCCGGGCTGGGAGAAGGCGCGGTTGGGCGTGCTCGCACTCGGCAAAGCCGGCGCACAGGAACTCAACTACATCTCTGACGTCGACGTCATCTACGTCGTCGAGCCGGCCGAGGGTGTCGGCATCGACGAGGCCACCGCCGTCGGCACGCGGCTCGCCGCCGCGCAGGCCAGGATCTGCTCCGCGCACACCATCGAGGGCAGCATCTGGCAGGTCGACGCGGGGCTGCGCCCGGAGGGCAAGGCGGGCCCGCTGGTGCGGACGCTCGACTCCTTCCGCGTCTACTACGAGAAATGGGCGAAGAACTGGGAGTTCCAAGCGATGCTGAAGGCCCGCCCGGCCGCCGGCGACCTCGCGCTGGGCCAGGCCTTCGTCGACGTCGTCTGGCCGTACGTGTGGCGGGCGGGGGAGCGCCCCGAGTTCGTGGCAGAGGCACAGGCGATGCGCGACCGCGTCATCTCCCTGATCCCGCCCAAGCAGGCCGAGGCCGAGATCAAGCTGGGCAAGGGGGGCCTGCGCGACACCGAGTTCTCCGTCCAGCTCCTCCAACTCGTTCACGGCCGCGCCGACGAGCGGCTGCGCGTGCGCGGGACCTTCGCGGGTCTCCGCGAGCTGGTGGGAGCCGGCTACATCGGCCGGGCCGACGGCGCCGCCATGGGTGACGCCTACCGTTTCCAGCGTGCGCTGGAACACCGCGTGCAGCTGCGGAAGCTGCGCCGCACGCACCTCGTCCCCGAGGATCCGACGGCGCTGGACCACGTCGCGCGGTCCCTCGGCACCAAGCCCGACACGCTCGTCACCTCGTGGCGCGCCTCCACCCGGCACGTGCGCGTGCTGCAACAGCGCATCTTCTTCTCGCCGCTGCTCGACGCCGTCTCTCGGGTCCGCACCGAGGACCTGAAGCTGACCTCCGAAGCGGCCATCGACCGGATGTGGGCGCTCGGCTTCCACGACCCGCGCGCTGCGCTCGGCCATCTCGAGGCCCTCACCCGCGGCGCCGGACGCTCCACGGAGATCCAGCGTCAGCTCCTGCCCGCCATTCTCGGCTGGCTCGCCGAGGGGTCGAATCCCGACTTCGGCCTGCTCGCCTACCGGCAGCTGTCGGAGGCGCTCGGCGACAGCTCGTGGTACCTGCGGGCCCTCCGCGATGACGCCCACATGGCGCACCGTCTCGCGAAGATCGCCTCCACGAGCCGCTACGTCGTCGACCTGTTGAAGCGCGCGCCGGACATGATCCGCATGCTGGGCAGCAACGAGGAGCTGCGTCCCCGTTCCGCGGACGAGCTCGGCCTGGCGCTCGGCCGCGCGGCCGCCCGGCACGACGATCCGGTCAAGGCGCTGGCGTCGCTGCGTGCGCTCCGCAGGTCCGAGCTCTGTCGCATCGCGCTCTCCGACGTCCTCGGTCTCGCCGATCCTGACACCGTCGGCACCGCGCTGAGCGACCTCGCCTCCGCCACGCTCGATGCCGGGCTGCAGCTGGCGCGCAAGGATGTGGACGCGCCGCCGGTTGGCGTCATCGCGGTGGGCCGGTGGGGGGGCGGCGAGATGGGCTACGCGTCCGACGCCGACTGTCTCTTCGTCGTGCCCGACGGCACGGATCCGCAGGGGATCGCGCGCGCGACGGACCTCGTCCGCCGGTTGGCGGACCTCGTCGGCAAGCCGGGACCCGATCCGGCCTTGGTGATCGACACCGACCTCCGGCCCGAGGGCAAGGGCGGCCCGCAGGTGCGCACGGTGTCGTCGTACGCCGCGTACTACGAGAAATGGGCCTCCGTGTGGGAGCGTCAGATGCTGCTGCGCGGGCGCCCGGGCGCCGGGGATCTCGAGCTGGCCCGGTCCACCCTGGACGCCGTCGACTGGTACCGCTATCCCGAAGGCGGGCTCAGCCACGAGCAGGTCGTCGAGATCCGGCGCCTGAAGTCGCGGATCGAGGCGGAGCGGATCCCCAAGGGCGTCCCGCGCGAGCGGCACCTCAAGCTCGGCCCCGGCGGGTTGGCCGACGTCGAGTGGACCGTCCAGCTGCTGCAACTGCGGCACGCGGCCGCCTACCCGGAGCTGCGCACCACGTCGACGACGGGGGCGCTGGCCGCGCTGACCGACCTGGGACTCGTCACCGTCGACCAGGCCGCCCGGCTGGGCGACGCCTGGCGCAGGGCCGGCCGACTGCGCGACGCCCTGATGCTCGCCCGCGGCCGGGCCAGCGACGCCCTCCCGTCCGACATCCGCGAGCTGGGCGCCGTCGCCGAGTTGCTCGGCTATCCGACCCGCGAGTCGTCGCGCCTGCTGGAGGACACGAGGCGGTTGCTGAGGCGGGCGGTCGAGGTCGTCGAGGACCTGTTCTGGGAGAGCTAGGCCGCGGCATGCGCGCGTGAGCGATGCACGCGGCCGAGCACGAGTAGTCCGATCAGCATCGCAGCGGGGAAGAGGGCCCCGACGCCGAGCGCCGACTGCAACGAACCGAACCGGTCGGCGGCGGCGCCGACGACGAAGGGCCCGAGGCCGCAACCCGCGTCGCCGCCCAGCGCGAGCAGCGCGAACATGGCCGTGCCGCCGCGGGGGAACTCGCTGGAGCCGACGGTGAACGTGCCTGGCCACAGCATGCCGACGGAGAATCCGCACAGCATCACGCCCACGAGGCCCAGCCACGGCCAGGGCCCCAGCCAGGCGAGCAGGTAGGCGACGACGCAGGCCGCGAGGCTGAGCTGCATGATGCCGCGCACGTTCGCGACGGTGGCGCGGGTGCCGAGCAGCACGCGGGAGAGGCCCATGGCGACCGCGAAGCCCATGGGGCCGAGCAGGTCGCCGGCCGTCTTGCTGAGGCCCAGGCCTGCCTGAGCGTACGCCGACGCCCACTGGCTCATGGCCTGCTCGGAGGCGCCGGCGCCCAGCATCAGCAGCACGAGCAGCCAGAACGTGCCGCTGCGGAACAGGTCCTTGTAGCGCATGGCGAGGCCGTCCTCGACGAGCGAGAAGAACGGGACGAACAGCAGCGCGACGGCGTTGAGCGCGGGCACGACCGCCCACGCGAAGCACAGCCACGGCCAGCGCTCCTCGCCCAGCAGCACGAACCCGACGGTGGTGAGCGCCACCACCGCGACGTGCCCCCAGCAGTAGAACGAGTGCAGCAGGCTCATGTGGAAGCGATCAGCCCCAGCGCCGCGACGACGTGGGCGAACACCATGCTGGCGCGGTAGCCGACGGCGTCGATCGCCTTCGGGGCCACCGCGTCGACGAGCAGCTGCAGCGTGAAGTTGATGCCGACGACCGCGCCCAGCGCGGAGAAGGAGATGCCGAAGCTGCCGTGCCAGATGAGGAACATCAGCGGCCCGAGGTTGTTCACGATGGCCTGCGTGACGTAGCCGACATAGCTCGCGGCGAGCGTGTGACGATGGTCGAGGGGGAGACGCACCCACCGACCCTATCGGCACAGCCGGTCGCATCGACGAAGTCGACGGCGACGGCGTCGAAAGGTAGGCTTGCCGCAACGTGTTCCGGGGTCGGTGTAAGTCCGAACCGGCGGTGACAGTCCGCGACCCCCGCGGCCCCTCCTCCCGGAGGGAGGCCAAAGGGTTGACTCGGTGAAATTCCGAGACCGACAGTGAAAGTCTGGATGGGAGGAACGCGCCGCGCGGCAGCGCGGGCGCGCGACGTTTCGGCGTCGGCGCTCGGCGGCGTTGCCGTGTGCGCACCCCGGGCCTGAGGAAGGACGGGGTAGTGACCACCGCACAGCGACGGAGAGCGCGCAGCCTCGCGCATCTCGGGCTGTGGTCGGCCTACCCCGGCCGCACCCACCCGGGGCCTCTGCGCTGGGTGCCCGCCGTCGTCGGTCTCGCGCTCGTGCTCCTCATCTGGCTCGCGGTCACCGCAGCCGGCGCCGTCGACCCCCTCTCCCTCCCGAGCCCGGTCGATGTGGCGGCCCGCATGGCCGATCAGGCGCGGTTGGGCATCGCCTGGCGCTACCTCGCGCCGACGCTCGCCGCCGCCCTGGCCGGCGCGGCGATCGCCGTGGCCGTCGCCCTCCCGCTCGGCGTCATGGTGAGCCACTCGCGCCTGCTCGCGGCCGTGCTCGAGCCCGTCATCGCGTTCTCGCAAACCGTCCCGCTGGTGGCCGTCGCGCCCCTGCTGGTCCTGTGGATCGGCTACGGCACCGTGCCCATCGCGGTGTTGTGCGCCGTCGTCGCCTTCTTCCCGATGGTCACCACGACCGTGGTCGGCTTCCGCGGCCTGGACATGCGCGTGATCGAGCAGTCGCTGCTCGACGGGGCGGGCGGGTGGCAGCGCCTCTGGCACATCGAGCTGCCCATGGCGGCGCCGGCCGTGCTCGCCGGGGTGCGCGGCGGGCTGGTGCTCGCGATGACGGGCGCCGTCGTCGGCGAGATGGTGATGGGCGGATCCGGGCTCGGGACGCTGCTCACCCTTTCCCGCGAGGCGGCCGACACCGCGGCCGTGTTCGCCGTCGTGGCCTGGATCTCCCTCGCCGCCATGACCCTCTACTACCTGGTCCAGCTCGCTGAGCGGGCCGCCATCGCCCGACTCCAAGGAGAAGACTCATGATCGCTCGCCGCACCCTGCTGCTCGGAGGGCTCGCCGCCGGCGTCGGCCTCGGTCTCGCCGCCTGCTCCGGACCGGCGCCCGCGCCGTCGACCCCGGGGGTCACGAAGGTCACCGTCGGCCTCACCTACATCCCGAACGTGCAGTTCAGCCCCTTCTACGTCGCGGTCGAGCAGGGGCTGTTCGAGGGGATCGAGGTGACGCTCCGCCACCACGGCGAGCAGGAGGACGTGTTCGGGGCGGTGTTGAAGGGCGAGGAGGACGTGGTGTTCGCCTCGGCCGACGAGGCGATGGTCGCGGCCGCGGGCGGCAAGACGCTGAAGTCGTTCGCGACGGCCTACCAGACCTACCCGCTCGAGGTGATGGGCATCGGCGAGACCGACCTGCCTGAGAACCCGCTGCGGGTCATCGAGGGCAAGCGCCTCGGCATCCCCGGCCACTTCGGCTCCAGCTACTACGCCGCGCTGGTCGCGATCCACCAGGCGGGGCTGACCGAGGCCGACCTCACGCTCCAGGACATCGGCTACACCCAGCTCTCCGCGTTGGCCAGCGGCAACGTCGACTTCATCATGGGGTTCCGCAACAACGAGCTCGTCCAGCTCAAGGGTCAGGGCAAGCCGGTGACGACGGTGCCGGTGGTCGACGCCGCCGCGCCCCAGCTCGTCGGCCCCAGCCTGATCACCGCCGGCGGCCCGAGCGACGACGTGCTGCGCGCCATCGCCGAGGGCATGCGCAAGGCTGAAGAGGCGATCATCGCCGACCCGGAGATCGCGCTGGAGGCCACCGCCGCGCAGGTCCCGGCGCTCTCCGACCCGAAGCAGCGCGAGGCCGCCGCCGCGGTGCTGGAGGCGACGAGCGAGCTGTGGCTCGTCGACGGCACGGTCAGCGTCGCCGTCGATCAGGCCGCCTTCGGGCGGATGGGAGAGTTCCTGGCCTCGGCCGGCATCATCGACGCCGCACCCGAGCAGCCGTTCGTAGCGCTGTAAGTCCGGGATCAGATCGCGACGAGCGTGCGGCCGTGCCGCTTGCCGGCCAGGAGCTCCTCGCCGGCCGCGATCACGCCGTCGAGGTCGACCCGGCTCGTCATGGCGTCCAGGCGGTCCGGGTCGACGCCGCGGGCCAGGATGCGCCAGGCGTCGGCCCGGTCGTCGGCTTCGGCCCAGACGGAGTCGATGCCCGCGAGCGTCACGCCCCGCAGGATGAACGGCATCACCGATGACGGCAGCGAGGGTGAGCCGGCCAGCCCGCAGGCGGCGACGATGCCGTGCGGCCTCGTGCGCGCGATCGCGTTGGCGAGGGTCTCGCCGCCGACAGAGTCCACGACCGCCGCATAGACGGCCTTCTGGAGCGGGCGGCCCGATCCCTCCACGTCCGCGCGGGGGAGGACCTCGTGAGCGCCCAGGTCGCGGAGGTAGGCATCGAACTGGTCGACACGGCCGGTCGTCGCGGTCACGTCGAAGCCCGCCGTCGCCAGCAGCATCGTCGCGATGGAGCCGACGCCGCCCGTCGCTCCCGTGACGAGCACCGGTCCCCGGTCCGGGGTGGTGCCCTCGCCGATGATCCGCAGCACCGACAGCGCGGCGGTATAGCCGGCGGTGCCGAGTGCGGCGGCCTGCGCGGCGCTGAGGCCCTCGGGAACGCCGACGGCCAGGGCGCCGTCGATCCGGGCGCGCGTGGCATACCCGCCGTTGCGGGTCTCGGACAGGCCTGCGCCGTTGAGCATGATGGTGTCGCCGGGCGTCCACCGCGGGTCGCTCGACTCGGCGACGGTGCCGACGACGTCGATTCCCGCGATCAGTGGCGTGGTGCGCACCACGCCCGGGCGCCCCGTCACGGCGAGCCCGTCCTTGTAGTTGAGGTCCGAGTAGGCCACGTCGACGAGCACCTCGCCGTCGCCCAGGAACTCCTCGTCGAACTCTTCCAGCGCCACCGCGCCCTCACGCACCACAATGCCTCGGATCATGACGGCCAGCCTATTAGGGAAGCACTGATCAATGCTTCCTCCGGCGAGGACGTGCTGGGCGGGATGCCCCGTCATCACCAGATCGCAGTGT
>CAKUBE010000021.1 GCA_934636715.1 uncultured Arachnia sp. | reverse complement strand
GCGTAGGTTCGTTTGGCTGTGCATATACACAGCCAAACGAACCTACGCAGGTCTGTGCACGTGACCCCGGTGAGTTGCGGAAAAAGGCGACCGATAGGTTTCTCCTTATGCGAATCGGCATCCCCTTGGAGGTGGCTCCCGGCGAGAACCGGGTGGCCGCGACACCCAGAACCGTCACCCAGCTCATCGGCCTCGGCTACGACGTGCTCATCGAGTCCGGGGCCGGCGCGCGAGCAGCCTTTCCCGACGAGGCCTTCCGCGAGGCAGGCGCCGTCGTCGGCGCCGCCGCCGACGCGTGGGGGAGCGACGTCGTGCTGGCCGTCAACCCGCCCACGGACGACCAGATCGCGGCGCTCAACCCCGGCGCCCGCCTCGTCGCGTTCCTCTGGCCACGCCAGGACGCCGCGCTGACCGAGCGCCTCGCGGCCCGCGGCGTCACCGCGCTCAGCATGGACATGGTGCCTCGCACCAGCCGCGCGCAGGCGCTCGACGCGCTCAGCTCCATGGCCAACATCTCCGGCTACCGCGCGGTCGTCGAGGCCGCGCACGCCTTCGGCCGCTTCTTCACCGGCCAGGTCACCGCCGCGGGCAAGGTCCCGCCGGCCAAGGTGCTCGTCGCGGGCACCGGCGTCGCGGGCCTCGCCGCCATCGGCGCCGCCAACTCGCTGGGCGCCATCGTCCGCGCCACCGACGTCCGCCCCGAGACCGCTGAGCAGGTCGAGTCCATGGGCGCGACCTTCCTCCACGTAGACACTGCGGACCAGGGCGTCAGCTCCGACGGCTACGCCAAGGAGGTCGGCGCCGACTACGCCGCGAAGGCCGCCCAGCTGTACGCCGACCAGGCCGCGGACGTCGACATCATCGTCACCACCGCCGCCATCCCCGGTCGCCCCTCGCCGAAACTGATCACCGCCGACATGGTCGCCACCATGCGCCCGGGCTCGGTCATCGTCGACCTCGCCGCGCTCGGCGGCGGCAACTGCGAACTCACCCGTCCGGGCGAGACCTACGTCACCGAGAACGGCGTGACGATCATCGGCTGGACGGACCTCGCGAGCCGCCTGCCCGGCCAGTCCTCGCAGCTGTACGGCACCAACCTCGTCAACGCGCTGACCCTGATGACGCCGGAGAAGGACGGCACGCTCGTCATCGACTTCGACGACGAGGTGGTCCGCACCATGACGACGGTGCGCGACGGCGAGATCACCTTCCCGCCGCCTCCGATCGAGGTCTCGGCCGCGCCCGCCCCGGCCGCGGCCCCCGCCGTCGTCGAGGCCGCGCCCCCGAAGCCGCCGCGCCCGTGGTGGCATCAGGTGGTGCTGGTGGCCGTCGCGGCGCTCGTGATGATCGGCGCGCTGACCGTCGCGCCGTCGAGCTTCGTCGGGTTGTTCGGCATCTTCGCGCTCGCCGGCGTCGTCGGCTACTACGTGGTCTGGAACGTGACGCATGCGCTGCACACGCCGCTCATGAGCGTCACCAACGCCATCAGCGGCATCATCCTCGTGGGTGCCATGACGCAGCTCGCCAGCGAGAACTACGCGGTCAAGATCGTCGCGTTCGTCGCGGTGCTGCTCGCCTCCATCAACGTGTTCGGCGGTTTCACCGTGACCGCGCGCATGCTCAACATGTTCAAGAAGGGCTGACCGGCCGTGCTGACGAACTTCATCAACGCCACCTACATCGCCGCGGGGCTGATGTTCATCCTCGCGCTCGCGGGGCTGTCGAAGCACGAGACGGCGCGCAAGGGCAACGTGTACGGGATCATGGGCATGGTGTTCGCCGTCGTGGCGACGAACTTCGCCATCGCCTACCGCGACTACGCCAACCACAACCTCCAGCCCGACGCCGCGGTCATGCTCTACGCGGCCCTCTCCATCGGCGCGGTCATCGGCATCTGGAAGGCGCGCAAGGTTCAGATGACCGGCATGCCGGAGCTCATCGCGCTGCTGCACAGCTTCGTCGGCGCCGCGGCCGTGCTCGTGGGCTTCAACGTGCACCTCGACCACGCCAACCCCGCCGCGCTGCACATGATCGAGGTCTACCTCGGCATCTTCATCGGCGCGGTCACGTTCACGGGCTCGCTCGTGGCGTGGGGCAAGCTCAACGGCAAGGTGAAGTCCAAGCCGCTGACGCTGCCCGGCCGTCACTGGCTGAACCTCGCGGTCGTCGTCGCGCTGGTCCTGCTCGGCTGGTGGTACCTCTCGACGGGATCGATCGTCCCGCTGGTGATCGCGACGGTGCTCTCGCTGCTGCTCGGCGCCCACCTCGTCGCGGCCATCGGCGGCGCCGACATGCCGGTGGTCATCTCCATGCTGAACTCGTACTCCGGCTGGGCGGCCGCCGCCAGCGGCTTCATGCTCGACATGACCGTTCTGATCATCACCGGCGCCCTCGTCGGCGCGTCCGGCGCGATTCTCAGCTACATCATGTGCAAGGCGATGAACCGGCAGTTCGTCTCCGTCATTCTCGGCGGGTTCGGCGACGCCGTCGCCACCTCCGACGGCGGCCCCCAGGGCGAGCACCGCGAGGCCTCGCGCCAGGAGGTCGCGACCATGCTCGCCGACGCCGGTTCCGTCATGATCGTGCCCGGCTACGGCATGGCCGTCGCGCAGGCCCAGCACGCCGTCGCCGACCTCACGGAGCGGCTGCGTCGCGCGGGGACGAAGGTCGGCTTCGGCATCCACCCCGTCGCCGGCCGCCTGCCGGGGCACATGAACGTGCTGCTGGCGGAGGCTCACGTCCCCTACGACATCGTCTACGAGATGGACGAGATCAACGAGGACTTCGACGAGGTCGACGTCGTGCTGGTCATCGGCGCCAACGACACGGTCAACCCCGCCGCCATGGAGCCCGGCTCGCCGATCTCCGGCATGCCCGTGCTGCGCGTCTGGGAGGCCGGCACCGTCGTCGTGTTCAAGCGCTCGATGAGCGCGGGTTACGCCGGTGTGCAGAACCCGCTGTTCTTCAACGAGAACTCGGTGATGTGCTTCGGCGACGCCAAGGAGACCGTCCAGGGGATCGTCGAAGCGCTCCCCGCGCACTCTCAGGCCTAGGGGCACGCCACTCTCCGTACCTCCCGAGCGCCGGTGTCACGATAGTGGTCTATTGACGATAGTGTGTAACACACACTATCGTGTGAGTATGGGTGAAACGGAGTTCGAGGGGCATCTGCAGGAGTTGCGGCGCGGCACGATCGTGCTGGCCAGCCTGCAGTTGCTGCGCACGCCGGGGTACGGGTACGGGCTGCTGGAGCAGCTCGCGGCGGCGGGATTCCCCACCGACGCGAACACGCTGTACCCGCTGCTGCGGCGCCTCGAGAAGCAGGGCTGCCTCACCAGCGAATGGAACACCGACGAGGCGCGGCCCCGGAAGTTCTACCGCACGTCCGCGCAGGGTGCCCGCCTCGCCGAGACCCTCATCTCCGAGGTCGCCGTGATCGCCACCGCGACCGCCGCCCTTGCCGAAGGGAGCAACTGACATGTCCACATCGCTCATCGATCGCTACATCGACGCCACGATCCGCACCCTGCCCGCTGCTGCCCAGGAGGACGTCCGGGCCGAGCTCGCGGCATCCATCGCCGACGACGTCGACGCCCGCCGCGAGCAGGGGGAGTCCGCCGCCAGCGCAGAGCGTGAGGTGCTGACCGCGCTCGGCGACCCCAGCATCCTCGCGGCGCGTTACGCGGAGAGGCCGCTGCACCTCATCGGCCCGCGTTACTACCTCGCCTGGTGGCGGCTGCTGAAGCTGCTCCTGGCGATCGTCCCCGCCTGCGTGGTTGTCGCCGTCGCGCTCGGCCAGACGCTCGCGGGAGCCGGTATCGGAACGATCATCGGCCAGGCCATCGCGACGGCGCTCAGCGTCGCCGTTCACCTCGCGTTCTGGGTGACGCTCGTGTTCGTCGTGATCGAGCGCACCGGCACCGACACCGGAATCGCGTGGAGCCTCGACGACCTTCCCGACGCGCGGGATCAGGGCCGCAGCCTCGGCGATCTCGTCGCGTCGCTCGTCTTCCTCGCCATCATGGCGGGCGCGCTGCTCTGGGATCACTTCCGCGGCGTCGTCTTGACCGACGGCGCGTGGGTGCCGCTGTTGCACCCCGGCCTCTGGCCAGGGTGGGTGGCGGTGCTGTTCCTGCTGATCGCCGCGGAGGCGGTGCTCGCGTTCGTGATCTTCGCGCGCGGGTGGAGCTTCCCGGCCGCCACCGTGAATGCCGCGCTGTCTGTCGTCGTCCTGAGCCTCGCCCTGACCGGCCTCGGCCGCGGCATCCTGGTCAACCCCGAACTCGTGCGGTTTCTCGCCGCGGAGGCCGGAGCCGACGTTCCCCGCATCCTCGCGGTGATCTTCGGGTTCTCCGTCGCCGGCGTGTGCGTCTGGGACGGGATTGACGGCTTCCTCAAGGCGCGCCGCGCGGCTCGCGGATAGGAGCCCGCGACGACGGCCGCCCGCTCCGTGTGGAGCGGGCGGCCGTTCCTCTGATGCGAGTCGGGATGCCTCCTCTGCTCGATGGTGCGCAATCACAACGCAAAAACACCGCTAGATTTTGCGATAGTCATGAAAAAGCTTGCATATTGCTGCAATGGCTGGCAGGCTGAGCCCGGGATCAGCTGGCTCCGTGGCCACTGACGCCCCTCATGTACGAGAGCCGCCCGATGACGGGCGGATGCCAACCCGAGTTCACGCAGGAAGGCGCGTGAAGTTCACAGAAGAAGGGAGCGACGCCGATGCGTATCCGCATGACTGCGTCACACCAGAAGAGGGCCTCGGTCATCGCAGGCCTGGCCGCCGTTTCACTGGCGCTCACCGCCTGTGGTGGCACCACCCCCCAAACCCCCGCGCCGACCTCCTCGGACACCACGAGCCAGGCCCCGGAGCCCGGGGCGACCGAGTCCGGTCCGCCGGTTCGCGATGAGAACGCCGATCTCGTCATCTGGGCCGACCAGCTCCGCGCGGAGGCCCTGCGCCCCTTCGCCGACAAGTTCGGCGAGGATCTCGGCGTCAAGGTCCAGGTCCAGTTCGTCAACGACGTCCGCAAGGACTTCAGCGCGGCCAGCCAGTCGGGCACCGGCCCCGATGTCATCGTCGGCGCGCACGACTGGCTGGGAGAGTTCGTCCAGAACGGCGCCGTCGCGCCGCTGAACATGGGCGCCGACCTGGAGTCGCAGTTCGCGCCGATCGCCGCCGCCGCCACCAAGTTCGGCGGCCAGACCTACGCGGTTCCCTACGCCATCGAGACGCTCGCCCTCGTGCGCAACACCGACTTGGTTGCCGACGCCCCGAAGACCATCGAGGAAGCCGTCGAGGCGGGCCAGAAGCTGGTCAAGGACGGCAAGTCGTCCAACGCCCTGCTGCTCGAGGTCGGCCAGGCGGGCAACCCCTACATGGCCTACCCGTTCCTCTCCGCGTTCGGCGGCGGCATCTTCGGTAAGACCGCCGACGGCGACCCCGACCCGACGAAGGTGATCGTCAACAGCGCAGAGACCGTCAAGGGTGCGGAGCTGCTCGAGAAGTTCGGCAAGGAGGACGTGCTGTCGGTGAACGTCGACGGCAGCAACTCGACTGCGCTGTTCACCGAGGGTGACGTGCCGTTCTTCATCACCGGCCCGTGGGCGATCCCCGCCATCAGGGACGCGAAGATCAACTACCAGATCGACCCGCTTCCGGCCACCGCCGACGGCGGCCAGATGCGTTCCTTCGCCGGCGTTCAGCAGTTCTATGTCTCCGCGAAGGCCAAGAACGCCTCGATCGCCGAGGAGTTCGTCCTCACCGTCGCCGGCAGCGAAGAGGTGCAGAAGGCGCTGTACGAGGTCAGCCAGCGCGTACCGGCACTCACCGCCGCGACGGAGGCGCTCGCCAAGGACAACCCGGAGCTCACCATCTGGAATGAGGCGGCCCTGAATGCGGACCTCATGCCGAACATCCCCGAGATGAACTCGGTGTGGGCGCCGGTCGGACAGGCGACCGCGGACATCATCAAGGGCACGCTCACCGCCCAGGAGGGCATGGACGCGGCTCAGGAGAACATCGAGAAGGCGCTCGGCCGATAGCCCAGTGCCCTGACGGGATTGGTACGGGTGTGGGCATCGCTTGCGAGGCCCACACCCCCGTCGAGCCCGCCTCCGGACCGAAGGAATGGATGAGATGAGTCAGAAGTCATCGCGGGCCGCGACGCCCGCCGACGCGACCGAGATCAAGGCACCGGTCTGGGTGGCCGTCGTCAAATGGATCGGGATCGTGCTGGTGCTGGCGGTCGCCGCCGTCGCCGTGCAGCGCCTGATCGAACTGGGCTGGTGGATCGGCGTCGTCGTCGTCGGCGCCATCGGCACCGCCGTGCTCGTGGTCTACGGCCGCCGCAAGGGCGTCGCCCTCAAGTTCCTCCTGCCAGGCCTCGTGCTGCTGATGGCGCTCCAGGTGTGGCCGGTCCTCTACACGGCCGCCACGGCCTTCACCAACCAGGGCTACGGCAACATGTTGTCGAAGGACGAGGCGATCGACATGATCGTCCTCACCTCGGTCCGTGAGGTGCCGGACACCCCGCGCTATGGGATGAGCGTCGCTGTCGCCGAGGGATCGTCCCCCGTGACCGGAGACCTCGTCCTGCTGCTCACCGACCCCGGCACGGGAGCGGCCTACGTCGGCACCATCGACGGTCTCACCCCGCTCACCGAGCCGGGCGTCGAGCTCCGAGACAACGGCACCGTTGGCGCCGCCCCCGGCTACACGCTGCTGAACGCGAAATAGGTCAACGCGCGGGAGGACTTCAAGGACATCGTGGTCCCCACCGACAACGGCGCCATTCGCCCGCAGGGACTCAGTCAAGCGTTCGAGGGCGTGTTCACGATGGTCTACGACCCCGACACCGACACCATGACCGACAGTGTCTCCGGCACCCGGTACGTCGCCAAGGACGGGTTCTTCGTTCCCGAGAGCGGTACCGGCCCCGCGTTGCCGCAGGGCTGGACCATCAACGTCGGGTTCGCGAACTTCCTGAAGGTGCTCACCGACCCCACCATCCGCGCGGGCTTCTTCGGCATCTTCCTCTGGAACGTCGCCTTCTCGGCGCTGGCCGTCGGAACCACCTTCGTCCTCGGAATGCTATTGGCCATCCTGTTCAACCACCCGGACATGAAGGGCAAGCGCATCTACCGCTCGCTGCTCGTGCTGCCCTACGCGATTCCGGGCTTCGTCACGGCGCTGGTCTGGGCGTCGATGCTCAACCAGGACTACGGCCTCATCAACAACATGCTGGGCGCCTCCGTCAACTGGCTTGGCGACCCGTGGCTGGCGAAGTTCTCGATCCTGCTGACCAACCTCTGGCTCGGCTTCCCGTACATGTTCATCGTGTGCACCGGCGCGCTGCAGTCGGTGCCCGCTGAGGTCTACGAGGCGGCACGCATCGACCGGGTCAGCCCGCTGCGGCAGCTGACCGACATCACGATGCCCTTGCTGCTGGTCTCGGTTGGTCCGCTGCTGATCGCGTCGTTCTCGTTCAACTTCAACAACTTCGGCCTGATCTACCTCCTCACCGAAGGCGGCCCCTTCTCCGCGGGGAGCACCGACATCGGATCGACGGACCTGTTGATCACGTACGCCTATCGGCTGGCCTTCGCCGGAGCCAACCCCAACTACGGCATGGCGGCCGCCGTGTCGATCCTCATCTTCCTGCTCGTGGCCTCCATGAGCCTCATCGGGTTCAGGAAGACCGCGAACCTCGAGGATGTGAACTGATGTCTACTACCGCTTCACCTGTGAAGAAGACCCGGCCGTCGAACTCCGTGTTCGCGAAGGGCCAGTGGTGGCGACACCTGCTCGCGCTTGTCGCCGTGCTCTGGGCGATCTTCCCGATCGTGTTCATCATCTCCGCCGCGGTCAACCCGGCGGGGTCGCTCTCGACGTCGCGGCTGATTCCGCAGAACTTCTCGTTCGCGAACTTCGAGACGCTGTTCACGTCGCCCGAGTGGCCCTACCTTCGCTGGTACGGCAACTCGCTCTACGTGGCGGGCATCGGCACGCTGCTCACCCTGCTGATCGGGTCGATGGCGGCCTACGTCTTCTCCCGGATGCGGTTCAAGGGCCGCCGTGCGGGCCTGATGGCGCTGCTGCTCATTCAGATGTTTCCCGCGCTGCTTGCCTTCGTCGCGGTGTACATCACCTTCGACCGGATCGGCCAGGTCGTGCCGATGCTTGGTCTGAACTCGACCACCGGCCTGATGCTCGCCTATCTCGGCGGCTCCATGGGCGCCAACGTCTGGCTGTTGAAGGGCTACTTCGACACGGTCCCGAAGGCGCTCGACGAGGCGGCCACCATCGACGGCGCCTCGCACGTCCGGATCTTCTTCACGATCATCCTTCCGCTCGTGGTGCCGATCCTGGTCACCGTGTGCATGCTGGTCTTCGTCGGCCTGTTCTCGGAGTTCATGCTCGCCTCGATCTTCCTGCGAGATGCCAACTCGCAGACCCTCGGCGTCGGACTCTGGGCGCTGCAGTCGGCGGACAAGAACCGGTTCTTCGGGCAGTTCGCGGCCGGCGCCCTGCTGGCCTCGGCCCCGGTGGTGCTGCTCTACCTCGGCCTGCAACGCCAGCTCATCGGCGGCCTGACCGGCGGCGCGGTCAAGTAGGACGAGGAATGCCTGTGTCTCTGTTGCCTCATCACGACGGCTCGGCGCTGTACGTGTCGAACCTGAACCCCGCGATCGGTGAGACCGTCGAGGTGCGATTACGCATCCCGGAGTGCTTCGGTCCCGTCGCGCGCGTCGCGGTCCGATCGTTGCCCGATACGGAGCAGTGGGTCGATGAGGCGGTGTGTCTCGGCTCGGTCGATGGCTGGCAGTGGTGGTCCGCCCAGATCGTCGTCGCCAACCCGCGGCATCGCTATCGCTGGCTGATCCTGCCCGCAGGGGGCCGGATGGTGGAGCTGAGTCAGGGGGGGCTCAGCACCGTCGAAGCCCCAGACGTCTTCGACTTCTCGCTGCTGGCCGGCAACCCGCCGCCGTCGTGGATGGCCGACGCGGTGATGTACCAGATCGTCCCCGACCGGTTCGCGCGTTCCTCGCGCGCCGACGAGAACCCGGTGCCGGCGTGGGCGATTCCCGCCGACTGGAACGACCCGGTCGAGCCCGTGCTCCCTGGCCGCGTGCTGCAGTACTACGGCGGGGATCTCGACGGTGTGACGGAGCGGCTCGACTATCTCGACGAGCTCGGCGTCAACCTGATCTACCACACGCCGATCTTCCCCGCCGGCTCGAACCACCGCTACGACTCGCGTGACTTCGACACCGTCGACGAGGCACTCGGCGGCGACGCCGCCTACCTCCGGCTGATCCAGGCGGTGCACGGCCGCGGCATGCGCATCATGGGAGACCTGACCGCGAACCACTCGGGAGACACCCACGAGTGGTTCCAGGCTGCGGTCGGCGACATCGCTGCCCCCGAGGGTACGTACTACATCTTCCTCAACGAGGACCGCACCGACTACGAGACCTGGCTCGGCGCGAAGACGTTGCCGAAGTTCGACTGGAAGTCCGGCGAGCTGCGCCGCCGCTTCATCCAGGGCAAGGGGTCGGTCGTCGCCCGGTGGCTCGATGAGCCCTACCGCACCGACGGCTGGCGCATCGATGTGGCCAACATGACGGGGCGGCTCGGGGCGGAGGACCTCAACCAGGAGGTTAGGCGCGCGCTGCGGCAGACCATGGAGGAGGTCAATCCCGACACGCTCCTCGTGGCGGAGTACACCAACCTGCACGGGGCCGACTTCACGGGCGACGCCTGGCATGGCGCCATGTCGTACTCGGCGTTCACCCGGGCGGTGTGGCACTGGCTCGCCGAGCCGCGCATCCACGAGCATCTGACGTCGCGCGGTGAGCTGGTGGCCGATTCGTGGTTCTTCGGCCTTCCCGGCGGGCCGCGAGGGTTCACCGCGGCGCAGTTCGTCGAACAGTTGCAGGGCGCGCTCGCCGAGCTGCCCTGGCGGGTGCGGGTCGGCTGCATGCAGGCGCTGGACTCGCACGACACCGCGCGTTTCGCCTCCTTCGCGCCCGAGGAGGTGATCGCCGTCGCCGTCGGGCTGTCTCTTACGCTTCCTGGTCTTCCCGTGGTGTTCGCGGGCGACGAGCTGGGCATGCTGGGCGTCGACGGCGAGGCCAGCCGGACCCCGATGCCGTGGGATCGGCTCGGGGAGCCGGCGCTGGCAGAGCGGTTCGCGCTCTACCGGGATCTGATCGCGCTCCGGCACGCCCACGAGGCGCTGCGGGAGGGGGGGCTGCGCTTCGTCCACGCCGGCGAGCACAGCATCGCCTACGTCCGGGAGACTGAGGCCGAGTCCGTGCTCGTCGTCGCGGCGAAGGAAGCCGACGAGGTCGACATCCCTGCCGGGGCGCTGCTCGCCCGCGATGCGGAACCGCTGTTCGGGGATGTCGTGCTCAGCGCGGGGGAGGCCGGCGCCGTCCGGATCGCGGTCCGGGGGCCGAGCTTCGCGGTGTGGCGACTGGCCGGAGTCACCGTTCCAGAACGCGTAGTGGATGCAGAAACCGGCCCGAAGACGCACCGCGATGCGGCGTGGCGCTGAACGGCGCTGCTTGCCCTAAGCTGGCCGCGTGAGCGCGAACCTGAGTACGGTAGCCGAGCACGCCGGGGTCAGCGTCGCGACCGTTTCTCGCGTGCTGAACAAGCGGGCCGGCGTGTCCGACGCCACCAGGGCGGCGGTGTTGGCGTCCATCGACGTGCTCGGCTTTCAGCGGCCGCCGCAGTTGATGCCGCGGCGCGCGGGGCAGGTCGGCCTGATCGTTCCCGAGCTCGACGACCCGGTGGTGCCGCTGTTCGCGCAGATGATCGAGTCCTGTCTCGCGCAGAACGACTTCATGCCCGTGCTCTGCTCGCGCACTCCCGGCGGGGCGACCGAGCAGGAGTACATCGAGATGCTGCGCGCGCAGGGGGTCGCGGGCATCATCTCGCTTGCGGGCGCGCACGGCGACTCCACCGCCGACCTCGCACACCTCCAGCAGCTTACCGAGGCCGGATTGCCGCTCGTGCTGATCAACGGGTACACCGCGGAAATCGATGCGGCCTTCGTCTCGACCGACGACGGGCTCGCGATGGATCAAGCCGTGCGCCACCTCGTCGAGCTCGGCCACCACAGGATTGGGCTGGCCCTGGGACCGGACCGGTTCGTCGCCTCCCAGCGCAAGGCCAGTGGCTTCGAGCGCGCGGTGGCGCGCCACCTCGGGGACCGCGCCGAGGCGCACGTCGTCATGGGCTTCTCCACGGTCGAGGGGGGGACGGCGTCTGCGCGCCGACTGCTCGAAGCCGGGGTCACCGCCATCGTCTGCGGCTCGGACCTGATCGCGCTCGGCGCTATCCGGGCCGCGCGCCGCGAGCACCTGTCGGTTCCGGGCGACGTCTCCATCATCGGCTACGACGACTCCCGGCTGATGGCCTTCACGGACCCGGCGCTGACCACGGTGCGCCAGCCGGTGCTGGCCATGAGTGCGGCGGCGGTCGAGGCGCTGATCAACGAGATCACCGGGCAGTCGCGCCTGCGCGATGAGTTGCTCTTCGCGCCGGAACTGGTGTTGCGTGAGTCGAGTGGGGGCGTCACAAGGGCCTGAGTCCCGGGTGAGCGGAGCGCTCACCAGCGCAGCGAGTCGTCCACCGCTGCGACGAGCCGACGGAACCGGGTGTTGCCTTCGAGATCGTCGAGGAGCACGGGAGACCCGTCGCCGTCGGCGAGCGGCACCCGCCAGTTCGGGTACTCCCGATAGGTTCCCGGCTGGTTCTGCGCGCGGCGCTCGCCGACCGCATCGGTCAGCGCCACGCCGAGCAGATGCGACGGCGCGGCGCCCAGGTAGCTGTGCAGGGCCACGACGGTGTCCTCTTCGGTCGCCTCCGGCGCGAGGATCCATCGGTCCCGGAGTCGTTGCAGCATCGCCTCGCGTTGGCGCCGGGCCAGCTCGTGTTCCTCCTCGACGGGGCGTTCGAGGATCCCGAGCTCTGCGCGGAGTTCGACATGCTTGCCCGCGAGGTAGCCGGCGGTCGGCGGGAGGTCGTGGGTGGTCACGGTCGCCAGCACCGGCTGCCGGTAGTTCTCGGGCTGGCGGGGACCGTCGTTGTCGTTCTCGAACCACAGCACGGAGGTGCCGAGGATGCCGCGCTCCGCGAGGTAGTCGCGGACCCAGGGCTCGACCGTGCCAAGGTCCTCGCCGATGATCACGGCCCCGGCGCGCTGGGCCTCGAGGGCCAGGACGCCGATCACCGCCTCGTGGTCGTAGTACACGTAGGTGCCGGCGCTCGGCGGCGCGTGCGGCGGGATCCACCACAGCCGGAACAGTCCGATGATGTGGTCGATCCGCAGCGCGCCGGCGTGGCGCAACAGGCCGCGGAGAAGGTCGCGCAAGGGGGCGTAGCCCTGCTCGGCGAGCGCGTCGGGTAGCCACGGCGGCTGGGACCAGTCCTGGCCCTGCTGGTTGTACATGTCCGGAGGTGCGCCCACGGTGACGTTGCGGGCGTAGGCCTGCGGGTTGGACCAGGCGTCAGCCCCGAGCGGGTGCACGCCGACGGC
This sequence comes from uncultured Arachnia sp., assembly GCA_934636715.1. The sequence continues at coordinate 1,354 of CAKUBE010000021.1, read as the reverse complement.
GAGGTCATGCATGATGCCGATCCGCATGCCGGCGTCGCGCGCCGCCCGCTGGGCCGCGGCCAGTTGCTCGTCGGCGATCCACTGGAGCCAGACGTGGAAGTCCGTCCGGTCGCGCAACAGGTCTCGGAGGTCGGCAATCAGCGGGGAGCCCAGGTCGTGCAGCTCGTCCGGACGGTCGGAGTGCGTGATCCCGGCGAAGTGCTCCTCGAGGGCACACCACAGGGCGAACCGCTCGAGGGCGAGCCCCTCGCGGGCGACGAACTCCTCTAGGGCGCGTTGTCGCGAGTGGGTTCGGGCGACGGAGAAGATCCGGTGCAGGGCGTCCTGCTTCGCCTGCCAGGACGCATCGCGGTCGATGAGCGCCCCTCCGGTTGTCGCGCCGTCGAACTGGTCGCGGGCGCGGCGGACCGCCTCTCTGTCGTGCGCGGCGAGCGCGGCGAACTCCTCGATCGCCTCGGGGCGGACGTAGAGCGGGGCGATGAAGCGCCTGCTCGCGGGCAGGTAGGGCGAGGGCTCGATCGGCGAGGTGACCTCGGCGGCGTGAACAGGGTTGATCAGGAGGAAGTCGGCGCCGCGGGCGCCGGAGAGGACGGCGAGGTCAGCCAGGTCGGCGAAGTCCCCCACGCCCCAGGAGGCTCGGGAGCGCACCGAGTAGAGCTGCGCCATGAGGCCCCATGCCCTGCCCTTATTCCCCTCGCGGCTGGGCGGGGCCCCCAGCCGGTGCGGGGCGACGACGAGCGCTGCGGAGGCGCTCCGCAGCGGAGGGCCGCCCGCGGCGTCGTGTTCGGTGGCGCGCAACTCATGCCAGCCCAGGGGGAGGTCGGTCGGCAGCGCGAACAGGATCCGGCCGACGTCTTCGCCGTCGATCATGCGGGACTCGGCCACCGCGGCCGGAAGCTCGACGGTTCTCGTGGTGCCGTCCTCGAGCAGGATCTCGATCCGGGCGAGGCGGCCCCGGGAGACGTGGACGGGGAACTCCCCGCTGCCTTCCCGCACAACCGCTGACGGGGGAAGCAGGCACCTCCACGAGCGCTCCAGCCGTGTCGCCAGAGCCGCCTCTTCGTCGGAGACATCCACTCCCATGGCGACGAGGAGGGCGCGCAGCGTCGACGCGGGAACGCTGACCCGCTCCCCGAAGAAGGACCAGTACTCGGTGGCGATGCCGTAGGCGGCGGCCAGGGCGTCGAGCGTCTCACTCGGCGTGTCAAGGCTGTTCGCGTGCTCGTGGACGTCCATGGCCCTCCTCAGTGACTGATGTGGCCGTTCGCCACAGTGCGCAGACTCAGTATGAGAGAGATTGCAGATAAACGCAAAATATTACTAAATCATGCAAAAGTCAGACAATGAGGCGGCC
>CAKUBE010000020.1 GCA_934636715.1 uncultured Arachnia sp. | reverse complement strand
CAACGAGGAGGTGACAGACCAACTCGCACTGACCGCCTAAACGAAGAACCCGCTACACCACTACGTGGGGCTTGACCGCGGTGGCATCTGCCCTGGGGACAGCTGTGAAGCACCGCGCGCGTTCTGAGGTGGCTCGGCCGCGTGTCGAGGCGCATCTAGCCGAGTATGGATGGATCACGAACAAGACGATCCGCAACATGTTCGACCTTGACTTGCAGCAGGCCAACCAGATTCTTACGGAACTCCGCGCCGCGAACATCATCGTCAAGGATCCGGAGGGCCCCCAGCGTGGGCCCTCAGTCAGATGGCTGCCTGCGTGAGGGTCAGGGGAGGGTGCTGCCGCGGATGATCAGCTCCGGGAGCAGCACGGTCGCCTCGTGCTGGTGATCGGGGCCGCCCTCGATCTCCTCCAGTAGCAGGGCCGCGGCCCTCGCCCCGATCTCCGTGGCCGGCTGCCGGAGCGTCGTCAGGGGCACCCGCGCGGCGAGCGCGAAGTCCGTGTCGTCGTAGCCGATGACCGCGATGTCCTCGGGAACCCGGATGCCCCGCTCGGCCAGCGACGTGATGATGCCCATCGCGAGGATGTCGTTGGCCGCGAAGATCGCGTCCGGGCGTTTGGATACCGGACGGCTGGCGATCACCTCGCCGGCGTTCATCCCGCCGCGGACGAAGTACGTCGACGCCACCAGCTCCTCGCAGGAGAGTCCGAGCTCGGCGCAGGCGGCGCGGGCGCCCTCCAAGCGGCCGGCGATCTGCGAGAGGTGGACGGGGCCGCGCACGAGGGCGATCCGCCGGCGGCCCACCGCGGCCAGGTGCTGCACGGCCATGCGCCCGCCCGCGACGTGATCCGCGGTGACGGAGCAGTGCGCGGAGTCCGGGGCGTCGGCGTCGACGTAGACAGTGGGCACGCCCTGCCGCATCGCGGTGCGGAAGGCGGGTGCCGCGGTGAACGGGTTGAGCAGCAGGCCGTCCACCCGCTGCGCCTCGAACAGCTGCACGAGGCGCTCGGCCGCCGCCACGTCCTGGTACGCGCTGCCCACGAGCGCCGAGTACCCGCGCTCGGCGAGCACGGTGGCGGCGGAGCGGATGATCTCCGCGTAGAACGGGCTGGTCGACTCGCTGATCACCAGGCCGACGGCGCGGCTCTCCCCCAGGCGGAGCGTGCGCGCGGCGTCGTTGCGGATGTACCCGAGGTGCGCGATGGCGTCGGTGACCCGCGCGCGCGTCGCGGAGGCCACGCGGTCCGGGCGGTTGAGCACGTTCGACACCGTGCTCAGGCTCACGCCCGCCATCGTCGCCACGTCCCGGACGGTGACCGCACCACTCTTTTGCATCAGGGGTCAATCTATCTGTTCCGCATACCGCTGGTTTGAGCCCACCACCGCTGGTTGAGCCGAGGCCCGTCGACTTCGTCGCGGCCCAGCTCAACCAGCGGTACCCGGTTCAATCGGAGGTTTACGGGACCAGCAGCACCTTCAGCGCGTTGGGCGCGCCGTCGGCGATCTTGAAGGCCTCGTCCCACCTCTCCAGCGGGAACCTGTGCGTGACGAGGCCTTCCGTGCGGATCCGCCCGGACTCGATGCCCTTGATCACCGCCGGGTAGGTGAGCCCCGAGAGGTGCGACCCGACGATGTGCAGCTCCTTGCCGTCGCCGATGACGTTCCAGTCGGCGGTGACGAGGTCCGCGAACACGCCCATCTGGACGAAGCGGCCGTGGTTGATCAGGCAGTTCAGGCCCTGGTTCACGCTGGCGCCGCTGCCCGAGGCCTCGACGTAGACGTCGACGCCGAGGCCGTCGGTCAGCGCCCGGAGCTCGGCCTCCAGGTCGCAGGTCGTCGGATTGAACACGTAGTCCGCGCCGAAGTCCGTGCCCAGCGCCAGCCGATCCTCGCGCACGTCGATGCCGATGAGCAGCCGCGGCATCGCCGAGGCGGCGATCGAGAGCATCGCCAACCCGATCCCGCCGAGGCCGGCGATCACCACGACGTCGCTGTGCCGGATGTTCGCCTGCTCGATGGCGTGCATGCCGCACGCGATCGGCTCGACCAGCGCCGCCTGCTCGTCGGTCAACGAGTCGGGCACCTTGTGGTTCCGCGCCGTCGCGGGGAGCTTCACGTACTCGGCGAAGCCCCCCTCGCAGCAGTGCTTGAACCCGTACACCGCGGAGCGCGTGCACATCCAGTAGGTGCCCTCGGCGCAGAACCGGCAGTCGTCGCAGGGCACGATCTGCTCGGAGATCACGCGATCGCCGACCTCGTACCCGGTCACGCCGTCGCCGAGCTCGACGACCCGGCCGACGAACTCGTGCCCGCCGGTGACGGGCGCGTCGATGTAGCGGTCCGCCTCGGACGTGCCCCAGATGCGGATCCCGCCGTGGAACGACTTGGTATCGCCGGCGCAGATGCCGCAGGCCAGCACCTTGAGCAGGATCTCCCCGGGACCGACGGTGGGGACCGGGACCTCCTCGTGGCGGTAGTCGTAGGGTCCGTGCGCGACGACGGCGTGCATGGTGGTCATGAGACTGACGATTCCTTCCTGGGATCGACGAGCCGTGTCGGCTTACTTGCCGAACATCTCGTCGTAGTACTCCTGCGCGTTGGTCTTGTCGATGACCGTGATCGGCATGAACTGGTCCTTCTCGACGGTCTCGCCCGCGAGGAGGCCGACGGTCATGTCGACGAGGGTGCGGCCGTGCACCTTGCCGCCGCCGAGGCTGATCGACGACTTCTGCGGGTCGCCGTTGATGATCGCCTGGATCTCCTGCTGGGTGGCGTCGATGCCGAAGAGGCCGAACTTCTCGAAGTCCGTGACGCCCGCGCTCTTGATGCCCGCGTTCGCGCCGGCCGCGCCGCCGCCGCCGATGGTGGCGATGACCTTCATGTTCGGGTTGGCCTGGAGGAAGTTCTCGGCGTTCGCGACGCCGTCCTCGGCGGTCAGGGCGGGGGCGGTGGCGACGAGCTTGGCGTTCGGGGCGCCCTCGGCGATCGCGTCCTTGATGCCGTTGGCGCGGTCGATGATCTCGGGGAAGGTCGGCAGGTCCATCAGGCCCCACTCGATCGGCTCGTCGCCGTAGACCTCCTTGATCCACTTGGCCGCATACTCGCCGTTGGCGTAGCCGGTGTTGTAGGCGTCGACCAGGAGCTGGCTGTCGACGTTGGTGAGCACCTGGGTGTAGCCGACGACCTTGATGCCGGCGTCCTGGGCCTTCTTGGTGACGTCGGCGAGCGCGTTGGACTCGACGGCGCAGATGATGATCGCCTTCACCCCGCTCTGGATGAAGTTCTCGATCTGGGTGACCTGCTTGGCGGAGTCGTTCTGGGCGTCGACGGAGGTGATCGCGATGCCCTTCTCGGCGCCGTAGGCGATGGCCTCCTTCGCCAGCTCCGCCCACACCGGGTTGCCGAGGTCGGCGAACGTCATGCCGACCTGGGTCTTGTCGGAGTCGCCGCCCCCGCCGGGGGTCGTGCCGCCGTTCGAGCAGCCGGCGAACACCATCGTGAGCGCGACGAACATCGCAACGAGGATCTTCCTCATGGTGGTTCCTTTCTGGACCGTTGTGTCTCGCCTAGGGGCCTAGGCGGGGACGTTTTCTGGATTGATGGACCTCAACTTCTTCGTGCGGTCGCCGCTGGCCTTCGACATGGTGTCGTAGATGACCGCGGCGGCCAGGATCGAGCCCTTCATGACGAGCTGGATGTAGGCGCTGACGTTGGCGAGGAGGAGGCCGTTGTCGAGCACGCCGACGATCAGCACGCCGACGAAGGCGCCGAACATGGTGCCCTTGCCGCCCATGACGGAGACGCCGCCGAGGACGCAGGCGGTCAGCACGCTGAACTCGAATCCCGCGCCGGTGGCCGACTGGGCGGAGTTGAGGCGGGCGAGCATGAGCACGGCGCCGATGGAGGTGAAGAGGCCGCAGAGCGCGTAGACGAGGACGATGTTCTTCTTGACGTTGACGCCCGAGAGGCGGGCCGCCTCGACGTTGGAGCCGAGCGCGTAGAAGTTCCGGCCGTGGGTCGTGTAGTTCAGGATGAACACGCCGACGGCCCAGATGAGCAGCATGATGATCAGCGCGACGGGGATGCCGGGCCCGATGCCCGAGCTGAGCACCGAGAAGCCCTGCGGGAAGCCGATGATGGGCAGGCCCTCGGAGATCAGGTAGCTGACGCCGTTGAGCACCATCATCATGGACAGCGTGATGATCAGCGGCGCCACCCCCGTGAACGCGATGAGCGCGCCGTTGGCCACGCCGACGAGCGTGCCGAGCACCATCGTCAGGAGCACCGCGAGCACCCAGGGGACGTTGAAGTTGGCCATCAGGACGCCCGCGACGACGACGTTCAGCGAGATCTGGTAGCCGACGGACAGGTCGATGCCCGCCGTGATCAGCACGAAGGTGAAGCCCACCGCGCAGATGCCGAGGGTGGCGACCTGCTTCGCGATGTTGAAGAAGTTGCTCACCGTCAGGAACTGGGGCGTCCAGATGCTGAAGGCGACGATCAACGCGACAAGGACCAGGACGATGCCGATCTCCTTGGCGTGCGCCATAAGTTTGGTGTTCATGCGACTCCGCTCGCCATGGCCAGGATCTTCTCCTGGTCGAATTCGGGTTTGGTGAGGCTGCCGGCGTACCGGCCTCGACTGAGTACGATGAGCCGGTCGGACATGCCGAGCAGCTCCTCCATGTCGGAAGAGACCATCAGGATGGTCTTGCCGGCCGCGGCCAGCTCGTTCATGATCAGGTAGATCTCGTGGCGGGCCCCGACGTCGATGCCGCGGGTGGGCTCGTCGAAGATCAGGATGTCGGTGTCCATGGCGAGCCACTTCGCCAGCACCACCTTCTGCTGGTTGCCGCCGGAGAGGTTGCCGACCTTCTGGGCGACGCTCGGCGTCTTGATCCGCAGCGACGTGCGGTAGTCGTGGACGAGCTTCGCCTCGCGGCGCCGGTCGACGACGCCGAACCGCGACAGGCGCTTCAGCGACGGCAGGCTGACGTTCTCCTTGATGGGGAGGTTCAGCAGCACGCCGTGGCGCTTGCGGTCCTCGGGCACCAGCGCGATGCCGGTGCCGATGGCCGAGATCACGCTCCTGGTGCGGGCCGGGCGGTCGTTGACGTCGATGGTGCCCGAGTCCGACGGCGCGGCCCCGAACAGCATCTCCATCAACTCCGTGCGGCCGGCACCGACCAGCCCGGCGAAGCCGAGAACCTCGCCGCGGTGGGCCTCGAAGCTGATGTCGCGGACGCCGTTGCCGGTGAGGTTCGACACGCGGATCGTCGGCTCGCCGATGGCGTGCGTGCGCTCCGGGAAGGTCTCGCTGAGTTCGCGCCCGACCATGAGGGTGATGAGCTCCGCCCGGTTGGTGTCCGCGACGTCGCGCGTGGCGACGTACTGGCCGTCGCGGAGGATCGAGACCCGGTCGCCCAGGTGGAAGATCTCCTCCATGCGGTGCGAGATGTAGATCACGGTGACGCCCTGCTCGCGCAGCGTCTCGACGACCTCGAACATCGCCTCGACCTCCGTCATCGTGAGCGGCGCCGACGGCTCGTCCATCACGAGGATCCGTGCGTTGCGGGCGAGGGCCTTGGCGATCTCGACGATCTGCTGGTAGCCGGTGGTGAGATCCTGCACGAGCGTGCGCGGATCGATGTTCACCTTCAGCCGGGCGAAGAGCTCGTTGGCGCGGGCGACCATCGCTCGACGGTCGAGGACCGGACCCTTCATGAGGTAGTCGCCGAGGAAGATGTTCTCGGCGGCGCTGAGCACGGGGACCAGGGTGAACTCCTGGTAGATGACGGCGATCCCGAGCTCCTTGGCCTGGGTCGGGGTGAGGCCCTCATATCGATTCCCGTCCATCTCGATCCAGCCGCTTGTCGGCTGGTGTGCCCCGGCGAGCGTCTTGATGAGCGTGGACTTCCCTGCGCCGTTCTCGCCCACGAGAGCGTGGACCTCTCCGGCTCGGAACTCCATGGACACATCGGAGAGCGCGATCACTCCGGGGAACTGTTTCGAGATGCCGTGAAGGGAAAGCAGCGGGCCCTCCGCCCGGGATCCTCCCGGCGGGCCCGACGGTGCCGAATGACTGTTCATCGTCAACTCCCTTGTATGACGTGCGCGCCGCCGTGGCGCGACAAGAGGACGGTATCGTAACGTTGCAATAATGTACAGGGTTTGTCCAAGGAAAGTTCCGGCGCCCTGCGCGTCGCGGCTCCCACGGCCCGATTCCCGATGAACATCGTTGTCAATAAGGAGTGTACGGGTGGGCGTCTCGAGCCGGATGCGAGCGACTCACCGATTCGGGCCGCTCCGGGTGGTGCTCAGCCGAGCCGCAAACGAGCTAGATCCGCACAGAAAAATAGAACGTTGCAAGACTGGATGGCGCTAGCCGGCCCGGGGCAGAACTGTTCTCAGCGCCCGATGAGCGCGGCGCGGGCGCGCCTCAGCGCGGTCGACGAGGCGCGGGCGCGCTCCAGCGCGCGCAGCGCGGCGCCGGTGATGGGGGAGGTGACCGGGACCACCATGCGGCTGCCCGGCGCGACCTGTGAGACCCGCTCCGCGATCCGCTCCTCGAGCCTCCGGTGGCCCGCCCTCAGGATGGCGCCGCCCAGCACGATCGGGACGGCGGTCACGCCCAGCCGCGCGGTGATCGCCCGGACGTAGGCGACGATCTCGTCGGCCTGCCGGTCCACCAGCGCCTGGGCGACGGCGTCGCCGGCCTCCGCCGTCGCGAACACGACGGGAGCCAGCGTGCTGAGCTCGGAGGAGGGGCGCGGCCCGAGATGGAGGTCCTCGATCAGCTGCGGGATGGACGCCACCCGGAGCGCGTCGCAGATCGTGGTCGTCAGCAGGGTGGCGGGGCCGCGCCCGTCGACGTCGCGGGCGGCGTGCCACAGGGCCTCGCCGCCGAGGCCCGCGCCGCCTCCCCAGTCTCCGGAGAGCTCGCCCAGCGAGGGGAAGCGCACCCGGGCGCCGTCCCTGCGCACACCGATGGCGTTGACGCCGGTGCCGCAGACGACGGCGATGGCGTCGGGCTCCTCGGTGCCGGAGCGCAGCAGCGCGAACAGGTCGTTCTCGACGACGGCCTGTCTGCTCCAGGAGAGGCCCGCGAGGGCGTCGCGGTAGCGCTCCTCCTCGACCGGCAGGTCCAGCCCGGAGAGGAAGAGGTCGACGCCCTGCGGCTCGGCGTCGCCGATCACGCGGCGAACCAGCGTGTCCACCGTCTGGACCGACCTCTCGAGGCCCTCCAGGTGCGGGCTCGACCCGGGCCCCGTCAGCCAGCGCCGCACCTCGCCGTCGAGGGAGACCGCGACCACGTCGGTCTTCGTCCCGCCGCCGTCGACAGCGACGACGAGGCCGCTCATCTCGCCCACGGCAGGAAGGCCGTGTTGGCCGCCAGCAGCAGGTCCGTGAGTCTCTCGGCGCGGTCGTGCTGGAGCACCAGCGGATGCGCTCGCATCGCGCGCAGCACCCGGTCGCGGCCGCCGTGGACCGCGGCCTCCAGGGCCAGCCGTTCGTAGCCGGCGACGGCGGCGATCAGGCCGCGCACGTCGTCGGCCAGCGGCGCGACGGGCTCGGCGACGAAGCGCGTGCCGTCGAAGGTGGCGGGCACCTCGACGACGTGGTCGTCGGGGAGGAAGGGCAGCACGCCGTCGTTGCGGAGGTTCACCACGCGGGGCCGGGAAGAGCCGCCGCGCATCTGGTCGAGCAGCTCGATGGCCGCCTCTGAGTAGAACGCGCCGCCGCGCCGCGACAGCGCCTCCGGCTTCGTGTCCACCGCCGGGTCGGCGTAGAGGCCCAGGAGTTCCTGCTCGATGGCGCGCACCTCGGCCGCGCGCGCGGACTCGCCGCCCTGCTCGGCCAGCACCTCGTCGTGCGCGTAGTAGTAGCGCAGATAGTAGGACGGCACGAGACCCAGCTGGGCGAGCAGCTCCGGCGCGAGGTGGACGTCTTCGCTCACCTCCACGAGCCGGTCCCGGAGCAGGCCGGGCAGCACGTCGTGGCCGTCGACCGTGACGGACTGCTCCCAGGTGAGGTGGTTGAGGCCGACATGGCCGAGGGCGACGGCGTCGGGGTCGACGGCGAGCAGGTTCGCGAAGCGGCGCTGGAAGCCGATCGCCACGTTGCACAGCCCGACGGCCCGGTGGCCCTCGGCGAGCAGGGCGCGGGTGACGATGCCGACGGGGTTGGTGAAGTCCACGATCCACGCCCCGGGGGCCGCGTGCGCGCGCACGGTGTCCGCGATCGACAGCGCGACGGGGACCGTGCGCAGCGCCTTCGCGAGGCCGCCCGGGCCCGTCGTCTCCTGGCCGATGCAGTGGACGTGCCGCGGCCACGTCTCGTCGGCCTCGCGGGCGTCCTGGCCGCCGATCCGCAGCTGGAGCAGCACGGCGTCGGCGCCCTCCACGCCCGCGACGAGGTCCGACGTCGTGACCACCCGGCCCGGGTGACCCGCCCTGGCCAGCATCCGGCGCGCCACGCCGCCCACGAGGTCGAGGCGGCGGGGGTCAGGGTCGATCAGCGCGATCTCGGCCAGCGGCAGGGTCTCGCGGTAGCGGGCGAAGCCGTCGATCAGCTCGGGGGTGTAGGTGGAGCCCCCGCCGACGATGGCGAGCTTCATGGTGGTTCTCCTCGAAGGGGTGCGGCTCAGCCGACGGTGATGGTCCGGTCCAGCAGATCCTGGATGTGGGCGACCAGGAGATGGCTGGCTCCCGCGAGGACCGGCTGGTCGACGACCGCCGCGGTGGCGATGAGGGCGCGCGGGCCGGAGGGGCCGAGGTTGTTGCGGAGGCTCGGGGTCGTGTCCAGGCGCCGCTGCACCCGCTCGGCCAGCGGTGCGCCGCCGGCGAACCCGGTGGGGCCACCGAGGACGACGACGCCGGGGTCGAAGAGGGCGAGCACGGGCGCGACGAGCAGCGACACCCGGGCGGCCAGGTCGTCGAGCGCGGGGACGCCGGCGAGGCTCTCGGGCAGGACGTCGGCCAGGCAGCCGCCGGGGGGACCGCCAAGGAGAGCGACGATCGCCGCGCGGCCGAGCAGGTCGGTGAAGTCGACGGCGTCCGGGGCGAGATCGGCGGCGGACCTCGGCACCTCCAGGTAGCCGATCTCGCCGGCGCTGCCGGTGCTGCCGCGCTGGATGGCGCCGCCGATGTCGAGGCCCATGCCCAGGCCGTCGCCCAGCCACAGGTAGGCGAAGCCCGCCGCGTCGACGGCGCCGACCGCGCGCTCGGCGACGGCGGCGAGGTTGACGTCGTTGTCGAGGATGACGGTGGCGCCGGTGGCCGCCTCGATGCGGGCCCGGGAACCGGTCAACGGCCAGTCGGGGAGGGTGTCGGTGAACGAGAGCGCGTCGGCGTCGTGGTCGTAGGCGGCCTGCACGCCGATCGCGAGGGCCCCCACCGAGCCCGGCTCGATGGCCGCCGCGGCGCAGGCGGCGTCGATCGCCAGGAGGAGATCGGACTCGGGGGACCGGCCGGCGGCGGCCACCGGGATCCTCACCACCGGGTGCGTGGTACCGACGGGGTCGGTGGCGGTGGCCTCGATCGCGTCGCCGAGGATGTTGACGGCGACGCCGGTCATCGCGGCGCGGCGGACGCCGTAGAGCACCGCGTTGGGGCCTCGCGCCGTCGTGTTCTCGCCGACCGGCTCGACCAGCCCGGCCTGTTCCAGGCGGGAGATCATCTGCCCGGCGGTCGGCTTGGACATGCCGGACAGCGCGCTCAGCTGGGAGCGGCTCAGCGCGCCGTGCTGCAGCATCAGCTGGAAGGCGGTGCGGTCGTTGTGGGTGCGCAGCCAGGACGGGGTGCCCGGACTGACGAGGCTCACGACGCCGCCTCCGCGAGTTCGCGGCGGACGTCCTCGCGCAGCCGGCCGAGGTTCTCGGGTTCCGGAGCCGCCGAGAGCAGGGTCTTGGTGTACTCGTGCTGCGGGTTCAGGATGACGTCGTCGGCAGGGCCCCGCTCGACGATGTCGCCGCGGTACATCACCAGGATCTCGTCGCTGAAGTGGCGCGCGGTCGCCAGATCGTGGGTGATGTAGAGCACGCCCAGATTCTCGGCCCGCTGCAGATCCGCGAGCAAGTTCAGGACGCCGAGCCGGATGGACACGTCCAGCATCGAGACCGGCTCGTCCGCCACGATGAACCGCGCCCCGGGGGCCAGCGCCCGCGCGATCGCGACGCGCTGCCGCTGCCCGCCGGAGAGCTCGTGCGGCCGTCGCTCGGCGATCTTCTCGGCCGGTGTGAGCCGGACCCGCTCCAGCAGCTCCAGCACCCGCGCCCGCACCTGGACCGGGGTCATGGTGGGGTGGTGGATGCGCAGCGGGCGCTCCAGGTGGTGGGCGATCGAGTGGAAGGGGTTGAGCGAGGCGAAGGGATCCTGGAACACCATCTGGACGTCCGAGCGGTAGGCGGACAGCGCCGCCCCGCGCGTGCCCGACGGCTTGCCGTCGAGCAGGATCTGGCCGTGGGTGGGCTTCTCGAGCTTCGCGATCATGCGCGCGATGGTCGACTTCCCGCTGCCGGACTCGCCCACCAGCGCGATCGTGCGCCCGGGCTCCAGCGTGAAGGACGCGTCCTTCACCGCGTGCAGCGTGGAGAGCCTCAGCCCGCTGCGCAGGCGGAAGTCCTTCACGAGATGGCGTGCCTCGAGCGTCATGACGGGCCTCCTGGCTGGGTCGTTCCGGTGCGCACGAAGTCGCCGCGCTCGCCGCGCAGGCTGGGGAAGCTGGAGAGCAGCTTCCTCGTGTACTCGTGCTGGGGGGTGCGGTAGATCTCCTCGGCGGTGCCCTGCTCCACGATCTCGCCCTGCAGCATGACCGCGATCCGGTCCGAGATCTCGATCAGCATCGGCAGGTCGTGGGTGATGAAGATCACCGCGAAGCCGAGCTTCTCGCGCAGCCGCATGATCTCGCGGATGATGCCGCGCTGCACGACGACGTCGAGCGCGGTCGTCGGCTCGTCCATGATCATCACCTGCGGGTCGAGCGCGAGCGCCATCGCGATCATGACGCGCTGCCGCATGCCGCCGGACAGCTCGTGCGGGAAGCTGGTGAGGCGCTTCGGGTCGACGCCGACCAGTGAGAGCAGTTCCTCGCTGCGAGCCCGCTTCTGCGCGCGGCTCATGCCGGGGCGGTGGGTGTCGAAGACGTCGAAGAGCTGCGCCTTGATGCTGATCACCGGGTTGAGCGAGTTCATCGCGCCCTGGAAGACCATCGAGATCTTGTCCCAGCGGAAGGCCCGGAGCTGCTCGTCGGCAAGCGCGAGGACGTCGATGTCGTGTCCTTCGCGGTCGTGGAAGACGACCTCGCCGGTGGTCATCAGGGCAGGCGGCTTCAACAGCCGGTTCATGCCGTAGGCGAGCGTGGTCTTGCCGCAGCCGGACTCGCCGGCCAGACCGAGGATCTCGCCGCGATTCAGCGTGAGGGAGACGTTGCGCACCGCCTTGACGGGCGGGTCGACCTCGTACTCGATCGACACGTCACGGGCGGTCAGTACCGGGTGGTTCATGCGACGGCCCCTTCGGTGCCCGCGATGCCGCGGCCGGCGCGCGCGGCCCGGCGGACCCGTCGGGCGTTCTCCGGCGCGAGGCGCAGCTTGGGATTGATGATCTCGTCGATCGCGAAGTTGATCAGGGAGAGGCCGGCGCCGAGCAGCGCGATCATGATGCCCGGGGGAACGAACCACCACCAGGCGCGGGTGCCGAGGGCCTGCCCGCTCTGGGCGTCGTTCAGGATGGTGCCCCAGGTGATGGAGTCGGTGGCGCCGAGGCCCAGGTAGGAGAGGCCGGCCTCGCCGAGGATGGCGAAGATGATCGCGAACAGGAACTGGGCGGTCAGCAGCGGCAGCAGGTTGGGCAGGATCTCGACGAGGATCACCCGCGCCGGCTTCTCGCCGGCGACCTTCGCCGCCGAGACGTAGTCGCGGGAGCGGAGCGATCTGGCCTGGACGCGCAGCACGACCGCCGACCCCGCCCAGCTCGTGATGCCGAGCACGAAGGCAACGAGCAGCCAGCTGCGGGACGGGAAGTAGGTGGCGATCACCATCGCGAGCGGGATGCCGGGGATGACGAGCATGATGTTGGTGAAGAGCGAGAGCACCTCGTCCCACCAGCCGCCGACGTACCCGGCGAGGATGCCGAAGATCACCGACAGGCTGAGCGCGAGGCCGCCGGCGATGATCCCGACGAGCAGCGAGCCGCGCGTGCCGTGGGCCAGCTGCGCGAAGACGTCGTAGCCGAGCTTCGTGGTGCCGAGCAGGTGGTCGAGGCCAGGCGGCTGCAGCGCCGGGTTGCCGCTGAACCGCGGGTTCTGGACGAAGAAGGGGGCGATCACGCCGAAGGCGACGATCAGGGTCACCAGCGTTAGCCCGATGCCGAGCTTGACCGACATGGTGGGCAGGAGTTGGCGGATGCCGCGGCGGGCGGCGAGCGCGGCCTCGCGCTCGGCCTCTGCCGGGTCGACGGCGGCGGGGGCGGTGTCGACGGGGGCGGCGAGCTGGCCGGCCGCGTCGTCGGAAGGCAGGTCAGGCATTGTGGCGAGCTCTCGGGTCGATGAATCCGTAGACCAGATCCATGAAGAGGTTGGCGGCGAGCACGGTGAGGGTGATCACGAGGAAGACCCCCTGCATCAGTGCGTAGTCGTTGTTCTGGACGGCGGTGAACATCAGCTTGCCGATGCCGGGATAGGTGAAGACCTGCTCCATGACGATCGAGCCGGCGACGATGAAGCCGAGGGTGATCGCGAAGCCGGCGACCGACGGGATGGCGGCGTTGCGGGTGGCGTAGGCGTTGCGGATCCGGCGGGGCGTGAGGCCCTTCGCCTCCGCGGTGACGATGTAGTCCTCCGCCAGGGTGGACACCATCATGTTGCGCATCCCGAGCAGCCAGCCGCCGACGGAGCTCAGCACGATGGTGAGGGCCGGGAGGATGCCGTGCCAGATGGCCGAGCCGACGAAGGCCCAGCTCCATTCGGGCCCCTTCGGGAAATCGAAGACGGCATAGCCGCCGATGATCGGAAAGATGCCGAGCCCCACCGAGAACACGGAGATCATGATCAGCGCGAGCCAGAAGTAGGGGATCGACTGCAGCACCGTCGTCGCGGGAACGAGGTGGTCGAGCCAGGTGCCGCGCTTCCAGCCGACCCAGGCGCCGATGCCGACGCCCAGGATGAAGGAGATGACGGTGGCGAGGCCGACGAGGACGATCGTCCACGGCAGCGCCGTCGCGATCAGCTCGGAGACCGGCGCCGGGAACTTGCTGAAGGAGATCCCCAGATCACCCTGCAGCAGCCGACCCCAGTAGCCGACGTACTGCTCCCACAAGGGGACGTCGTCGTTGGAGCCCAGCAGCAGCCGGATGTTGTTGATCGTCGACAGGGGCACCTCGCCGCGCTGCTGGAGCTTGGCGATCAGGATGTCTGCCGGGTTCCCCGGCATGAGCCGGGGAAGCAGGAAGTTGAGTGAGATTGCCACCCAGAGGGTGATCGCGTAGAAGGCGAACCTTCGGAGGTAGTACTTCATGTCACGTGCGCTTCCTGCTTCCCCGAACTCCTCTCGACTACTTCTGGGTGACCTGCTGCAGGACGTAGCCCGCGGCCACCGAGCCCCACGAGGGCGGGAAGGCGTACAGGTTGTCCTCAGTGGGCCAGCCGGTGAAGTCGCGGGTGTTGTAGAAGGTCTGCGTCGCGTTGATCACGAGCGGGATGTACGGGAGGTCGCGCACGATCTCGGTCTGGATGGTGGCGTAGGCGGCCTTCTTCGCGGCCTCGTCGTTGGTGGCGGCGGCCGCGTCGACGGCGTCGTTGACGATCTTGTTGTCGTAGCGGCTGAAGTTCCAGTGGCCCGGGTCGAGCTGCTTGCCGACCTCGTTGGTGTACGAGCCGGAGAACCAGTCGCGGTAGATCTGGAACGGATCGGCGACGGAGGTGCCGATGACGCCGCCCATGATCAGCTCGAACTTGCCGGTCTGGCGGGCGTCGGAGAACTCCTGCCACTGCACGGTGGAGGCGTTGACCTTCAGGCCCGCGGCGGCGGCCTGCTCGGAGATCAGCTTGGCGGCGTCGTTGTAGTCGGTCCAGCCGTCGACCGAGATGAGGTCGAGCTCGATGGCCTTTCCGCCCTTGCCGTAGAAGCCGTCGGAGCCCTTGGTGTAGCCGGCGTCCTCGAGGATCTTGCCCGCG
>CAKUBE010000019.1 GCA_934636715.1 uncultured Arachnia sp. | reverse complement strand
GGAGTGGTCGACGACGTCGCCGCCGCCGCGCTGTTCCTCGCCGGCGACCAGGCCGGCTACATCTCCGGCGCCGTGCTGCCCGTCGATGGCGGCCTCGGCATGGGCCACTGACAAGCAACAACGAAGGACTGACATGGGAATCCTCGAAGGCAAGAACATCCTCGTCACCGGCGTGACGATGCGCACCTCGATCGCGTACGCCGCCGTCGAGATCGCGCAGCGCGAGGGCGCCAACGTCGTCGTCTCGGCCGCGGGCCGCGCCGTCGCACCGGCCACGCGCGCCATCTCGAAGCTCGATCCGGCCCCGCCGATCGTCGAGGTGGACGTCACCAACCCCGAGCACCTCGCCGCCCTGCCGGAGCTGCTGAGCGAGCACTTCGACGGCGGCCTCGACGGCATCGTCCACTCCATCGCCTACGCGGACCCCGAGAAGGCCCTCGGCGGCGCGTTCCTGACCACCGACTGGGACTCGGTCGGCAACGCGCTGCACATCTCGGCGTACTCGCTGCAGTCGCTCACCATGGCCGCCAAGCCGATCCTGAACCGCGGCGCGAGCGTCGTCGGGCTCACGTTCGACGCGCGCGTCTCGTGGCCCACCTACGACTGGATGGGCGTGGCGAAGGCCGCGCTGGAGTCGACTTCGCGGTACCTCGCCCGCTACCTCGGCCCGGACGGCATCCGCTGCAACCTGGTCGCCGCCGGCCCCGTCGACACCGTCGCGAAGAAGGCCATCCCCGGCGCCTCGGCGTTCAACGACATCTGGGCCGAGCGCGCGCCGCTTTCCTGGGACGCGAGCGACGCCGTGCCCTCGGCCAAGGCGATCGTGGCACTGCTCAGCGACTGGTTCCCGGCCACCACCGGCGAGATGATCCACGTCGACGGCGGCCTCCACTCCACGGGGGCCTGACGACCCGGTAGGTTTGGTGCCATGGCAGCGGTGGCGGAACTTGCGGGTGTGACGATCAGGCGCGGCAACGCGGTCCTGCTGGACGACGTGTCGCTGCGGATCGACGAGGGCGAGCGCTGGGTCGTGATCGGCCCCAACGGCGCGGGCAAGACCACGCTGCTGCAGCTCCTCTCCGCGCAGATGCACCCCACCGAGGGGGTCGTCGGGATCCTCGACGAGGTGATCGGCGCCGTCGATGTCTTCGAACTCCGGCCCCGGATCGGCCTCACGTCCTCCGCGCTCGCGCAGCGGATCCCCGACGGCGAACGCGTCCGCGACCTCGTGCTGTCGGCCGCGTACGCCATCGTCGGCCGCTGGCGCGAGGAGTACGACGAGTACGACGTCGCCCGCGCCGAGCAACTGCTGGCCTCGCTGCGGGTCGGCGGCCTCGCGGACCGCACCTTCGGCACGCTGAGCGAGGGCGAGCGCAAGCGCGTCCAGATCGCCAGGGCGCTGATGACCGACCCCGAGCTGCTGCTGCTCGACGAGCCCGCGGGCGGCCTCGACCTCGCGGGCCGCGAGGCGCTCGTTCAGACGCTGTCGGAGATCTGCCTCGACGAGGACTCACCCGCGACGGTGCTGGTCACGCATCACGTGGAGGAGATCCCGGAGGGGATCACGCACTGCCTGCTGCTGAACCTGGGCCGCGTCGTCGCGGCCGGGCCCATCGAGCATGCCCTGACGAGCGAGAACCTGAGCACCGCGTTCGGGATGCCGCTGTCGGTCGGCAGGTCCGATGGGCGGTGGAGCGCCCGGGGGATCAGATGAGCGAGTTCCTGGACTGGGTGTCGGCCCATCTGTGGGCCGGCTGGGGACTGCTCGCCGTCGGACTGGCTGCCGCCGAACTCTTCACCCTCGACATGACGCTGCTCATGCTGGCGGCCGGCGCGCTCGCGGGCGCCGGCGTCGCGCTGGTCTTCCCCGGCCTGGTCTGGCTGCAGGTCGCCGTCGCGCTGATCACCGCCGTCGCCACCCTCTTCCTGCTGCGTCCCACGCTCCTGGAGCGGGTGCGACGCGCGCCCGGCTACCGGTCGAGCCTCGACACCCTGATCGGCGCGTCGGGCGTCACGACGACGGCGATCACGGCGCACGCCGGCGAGGTGAAGGTCGACGGCCAGGTCTGGGAGGCCCGCAGCTACGACGGATCCGTCGAGATCTCCGCAGGGGAGAGCATCGAGGTCCTCGGCCTCGACGGCATCACCCTGCTCGTGTACCCCGCCAACCGCCCGCTCGGGAGTTAGGAGAAACCCATGCCCGACGTCAGCGTATTCATCATGATCGGCGTGGCCGTGCTGGTCATCGCGACCCTCGCGGCCACCCTGAAGATCATCCGGCAGCAACAGGTCGCGCTCGTCGAACGGCTGGGCAAGTTCCGCAAGGCGCTCAAGCCCGGCCCGCACCTCGTCGTGCCGTTCATCGACCAGATCCGCTACACGCTCGACATGCGCGAGCAGGTGGTGCCGTTCCCGCCGCAGGGCGTCATCACCGAGGACAACCTGATGGTGTCCATCGACTCGGTCATCTACTTCCAGATCGTCGACCCCGCTCGTGCGGCCTACGAGGCGCAGAACTACCGGGCGGCCATCGAGCAGCTCACCATGACCACGCTGCGCAACATCATCGGCGGCATGGACCTGGAGGCGGCGCTGACGTCGCGCGAGGAGATCAACCAGCGGCTGCGGACCGTGCTCGACGAGGCCACCGGCAAGTGGGGCATCAAGGTCAATCGCGTGGAGCTGCGCGCGATCGAGCCGCCGCCCACCATCCGCGACGCCATGGAGAAGGGTGCTCGCGCGGAGCGGGACAAGCGCGCAGCGATCCTCCTGGCGGAGGGCCAGCGGCAGTCGCAGATCCTCGCGGCCGGCGGCGACCGCGAGGCGGCGATCCTGCGCGCCCAGGGCGACCGCGAGGCCCAAGTGCTGCGCGCGCAGGCGGACAGGCAGGCCCAGATGCTGCGCGCCGAGGGCGAGGCCCAGGCCATCTCGACGGTGTTCGGCGCCATCCACGCCGGCCAGCCCGACCAGGCGCTGCTCGCGTACCAGTACATGCAGATGATGCCGAAGCTGGCTCAGGGCGACTCCAACAAGGTGTGGATCGTGCCGAGCGAGCTCAACGACGCGCTGAAGGGTCTCGGCCAGGTCGTCGAGACCGAGGGCGTGCGCGATTACGTCTCGCACGCCGTCGGCGGCGTGGTCACCCCGCCGAAGATCGACGTGCACGCCGAGATCGAGGAGCATGCGCGGGAGGAGCGCGAGCGGTCGAACAAGACGGTGGAACGCGCCATCGCCGATGCCCGCGCGCTCGATTCGTCTGCTCCCGGTCGGTCCCGCGGGCCGCTGCCCGCCATCTCGCCGACGACGGCGGCGGAGCTAGGGCTGCCGGTCGAGGAGGACGGCGGGCAGCACGCCCCTGACGGCGTTGGCGACGGCGACCCGGTCCGCGGACCGCAGTTCGTCGACGGTGATCACGCGCTCGACGAGGGGCCCGCCCCCCAGCGCACCGGGGTCGACGAGCAGGGCGGCCCGCTGGACGCCGGGAAGGACGCCTAGCCCGACCGGGGGCGTGACCCACACCCCGTCGATCAGGGCGAAGACGCTGCTCCTTCCGCCCTCCCGCACGCGTCCCGCGTCGTCGTAGCCGATGGTGTCGAAGGCGCCGACGGCCTCCGCGGCGCGCCACGCGTCGTCGAGGTGCGCTCGCCAGCTCGTCTTGTGCCGCGCCAGCGGGTCGTCCGGCCACGGGGCTTCGGCGAGGAGGACGGTGACCGGTGCGTTCAGCGGAGCGAGCGCGGTCCTGACGACGTCGGCGCGCCCGTCCGGGAGAAACTCGACGCCGACCCGCCACGACCCGGGCGGCGTCCCCGCGACGGCGGCGGCGATCGCGCCGTCGGGGGACGGGAAGCCCAGCTCGGCGGCGGAGGCCGAGACCCGCGCCTGATGGAACCCCGCGAGCGGGCAGTCGCCGTCGACGACGCGCAGCGCCTCCTTCAGCCGGAGCGATTCCGGGAGCCGCGTGACGAAGCCGGCCTTGGCGCGGCATTCGGTCCACTCCGAGGCGGCGGTGCTGTCGGCGACGATGCCGGACCCCACGCCGAACCGGCCGCGGCCGTCGTCGTCCAGCTCGAGCGTGCGAATGGCGACGCTGAGGCAGAGCCGCCACCCGAGCGGCCCCGGTGCCGGCTCGATGATGCCCATGCTGCCGGTGTAGATGCCGCGCGGCTCGGCCTCGACCGCGCGGATCAGACGCATGCTGGAGAGCTTCGGCGCGCCCGTGATCGAGCCGCAGGGGAAGGTGGCGTCGAGGAGCGCGCCGACGGTGGTGCCCGGCGTGAGCCGCGCGGTGACCGTGCTCGTCATCTGCCAGAGCTCGCCGACCCGCTCCACGTCGAAAAGGCGGGGAACGGCGACGGTGCCGGGAACCGCGACCCGGCTGAGGTCGTTGCGCAGCAGATCGACGATCATGAGGTTCTCCGCGCGGTTCTTCGGGCTGGACCGGAGGCCTTCCGGATCGGTGCCGACGGGCGCGGTGCCCTTCATGGGCCGGGCCGTGACGCCGCCGCTGCGGACGTCGAGGAACAGCTCGGGGGAGAGGCTCAGCGTCCACGACGCCGCGGGCCTCGGCAGGTGGGCGAGGACGCCGAAGGCCGCGGGTTGGCGCTCCCGCAGCGCGCGGTAGAGGGCCTCGGGGTGGCCGACGGCCCTTCCGCGGACGGCGTGCGTGTAGTTGACCTGGTAGGTGGTGCCGGCGGCGATGGCCTCCTGCAGCAGCGCCACTCCGTCGGCGAACGTCCCCTCGTCCACGGCCGGCCGGGCGGTGGCGAAGAAGGCAGGTCCCTCGGCGAGGGGGACCCCCGCCTCGCGGCGCTCCGCGAACCAGTAGAGGCCCCCGACGGCGTGATCCCGGACGCCGAGGTGCGCCTCGCCGAGGTCGTAGGGCAGCCACGCGAAGCAGTGCAGGCCCCCGGCCCAGCCGGCGGCCAGGGCGTCGTCGATCTCTGGAATGGTCACCTCGTCGACACGCTGGAGGCCTGTGAGGACGGTCTGCTCGGCGCGCGTCGCGTCGTCGAGCACCACGAACCAGTCCATGGCGACAAGGCTAATCGCTGCACCGCCGGGACCACCTACCCTTGTCCCGTGCTGATCGATGTGACGGAGGCGACCGACCCGCGGCTGGGTGACTTCACCCACTTGCGGGATGCGCAACTGCGCAGGGATGAGGACCGGTTCGTCGCCGAGGGTCTCAAGATCATCGAGCGCGCGTTCGCGGCGGGGTGTCGGCCGCGCGCGCTCCTGCTGCAGCCCCGGTGGCTGCCGGGGCTGGCGCCGCTGTTGTCGGCGCACCCGGATGTCCCCGTCTACGTCGCGCCCGAGCGGCTGATCGAGCAGGTCAGCGGCTTCCACGTCCACCGCGGCGCGCTGGGATCGTTCGACCGCCCGGCGGAGGCGCCCTGGGAGGAGCTGCTGTCGGCGCGACGGCTGGTGGTCTGCGAGGAGGTCGTCGACCACGCCAACACCGGCGCGATTGCGCGCGTGGCGGCCGGGCTCGGGTGGGACGGGCTGATCGTCTCCCCGGGTGGCGCGGATCCCCTGTATCGCAGGGCGATCAAGTCGTCGATGGGCGCCACCCTCGAGCTGCCGTGGCGCCGGATGGGCGGCGACGCCGATCTCGACCGCCTTCGCGCCGCCGGGTTCCGGCTGGTCGCGGCGACGCTGTCACCGACCGCCGTCGCCGTGGAGGACTACCGACCCGCCGGGAGGGTGGCGCTGCTGCTGGGAACCGAGGGCTCGGGCTTGAGCCCGGCCTGGCAGGCGGCGGCCGACGATCACGTCACCATCCCGATGACGGACCGCGTGGACTCGTTGAACGTCGCGACGGCGGCCGCGATCCTGGCCTACGCGCTGCGCTGAACTACTCGGAGGAGCCTGGTGGAACAGCGGCCTTGAGCTTCGGCGAGACCGGCCAGTCGTCCGGGTAGCGCCATGCCAGGTCCGCCACCTGCTTGTCGAGGAGGCGGCGCGAGCGGCCGGAGATCCGGTCGCCGAACACGGTGCCGCCCAGGTGGTCGGTCTCGTGCTGCAGGCAGCGGGCGAGGAGCCCGGTGCCCTCGATGCGGATGTCGCCGCCGAACGCGTCCTGCCCCTCGCAGGTGGCGAGGTCCGGGCGGGCGACCGGCTGGTACCCGCCGGGGTAGGAGAGGCACCCCTCGTCCGTGGAGTCCAGGTTGCGGTCCTTGCCCTCCGGGAGGGTGACCACCGGGTTGCAGACGACGCCGCGCTGCAGCTTGTCGTCGCCGTCCGGGCACTCGTACACGAACACCGACAGCCCGATGCCCACCTGGGTTGCGGCCAGGCCGACGCCGTCGGCGGCGCGCATGGTGGCGAACATGTCGCGGACGAGCGTGTGGAGGTCCTCGCCGAACTCGGTGACCGGCGCCGTCTGCGCGTGCATCACAGGGGTGCCCCACCGCGTGATGGGTAGCACGGAGCCGCCCGTGGTCAGGTCCGCCTCGCTCATCGTGTCCTCCGTGTCCTCGCCTGTCCGATGCGCCGACAAGTATGCCGCACCTTCCGCGCCGCGAGCGCGGTGAGGAGGGGTTTGCCGGAGAGTCGTGGGGCGGGAAGCGGCGGCGACCGGCGAGACTGGGCGCATGGAACTGCTCCCCGGATGGGACGCGCTGCTGGACGAGTACGCGGCGCACCTCGCGTCCGAGCGCGGGCTCTCGCCGCACACCGTGCGCGCCTACCGGGCAGACCTCGTCGAACTCGCCCGGCACGCCGACGTCGAGCCGCCTCGGATGACCCTTTCCCGGCTGCGTGGCTGGCTGGCCGCGATGACAGACGCCGGCGCCGCGACCACGACGGTGCAGCGGCGGGTTGCGGCGGTCCGCGGCTTCTTCGGCTGGGCCTCACGGGAGGGTCACCACGCCGCGGACCCCGCCGCGCGGCTCAAGGCCCCACGGACCGGACGATCCCTGCCCCGCGTGCTGCCCGAGTCCGCCGTCGCCGAGGCGCTGGAGGGGGTCGAGCATCGCGTCGAGGAGGAGGGCGACGCGGTCGCCGCCCGAGACCTCGCCCTGGTCGAGCTGCTCTACTCCAGCGGCCTGCGGGTCTCCGAGGCGTGCACGCTGCGGCTCGGGGCCGTCGACCGCGAGCGCCGCAGCGTCACGGTCCTCGGCAAGGGGGGCAAGGAGCGCACGGTGCCGCTGGGACTCCCCGCGCTCCGGGCGCTGGACGCCTGGCTCGCTCGTCGCCCCGAACTGGTCACCGCCGACAGCGGTGATGCCGTGTTCCTCGGCTCCCGCGGGGGCCCGCTGGACCCGCGGGTGGCCCGACGGGTGGTGCACGCCGCCACCGACGGAAACCCGGGCGGCGGCGTCGGCCCGCACGGCCTTCGGCACGCGATGGCCACGCACCTGATCGAGGGCGGCGCGGACCTGCGCAGCGTCCAGGAGATGCTCGGGCACGCCTCCGTCGCCACCACGCAGATCTACACGCACGTCAGCTCAGAGCGGCTGAGGAACGCCTATCGGAAGGCTCACCCGCGGGCGTGAGTCCTCCTCGGCCTCGGGCACGACCGCGCTCCTGATCGGCGGTGCGGCCCGGGGCTGGGCGCCGGTGGGGAGCAGCCGCACCGGGCGGAGCTCCAGGTAGGCCGTGGGGTCCGCGTAGTTCACGCCGTCGGTCAGTCCCCAGTGCAGGCACGCCGCCCCTGGGCAATGCCCGGCGCGCAGCGTCCCGATGGCATCGCCCTCGGCCACCTCGTCGCCCTCCGACACCCGTGCCAAGACCGGTTGGTAGGTGGTGCGCCACCCGTTGCCGTGATCCACCGACACGGTTGGCGTCCCCGCCACCGATCCCGCGAAGTACACCCGCCCGTCCGCGGCGGCCCGCACGGTGTCTCCCGCGGATCCCGCGAGGTCCACGCCGCGATGGCCGGCCGCGAAGCGCGACACGTCGTCGAAAGCGCGGACGACCCGACCGTCGAGTGGGGGAGCGAGGGTCAGGCCGTCCGCACGGGCGGGGGAGGCGCCGAGCAGGAGCAGCGCGGCGAGGAGGATCGCAAGAAGGTGTCTCATACTTCCGTTATGTCCAACGGACACCCCGATTTACCGCGCCGCGGCAAATCTGTGGATAACCGACGACGCTTTGTGTCTGCGCCCGGGCCGCAGCTAGGATGTCCCCCGCAACCCTTGTGGGTTGACATCGCATGCGCCTCGCGGGAGACCGCCGGCAGCCGTGTGGTCCCGCCTCGGCGGGCGCGGCACCGGGCGCATCAGGAACGGCCCCGCCCCGGGGGCCGGATACTAACCACCAGTGGGCCCAGGCCCACGAGATGCAAGGTGCGGCCCGTCGGCCGCACCGCGAAAGGAACGGCCATGGCCGTCGTCACCACGCGCCAGTTGCTCGAGTCCGGCGTTCACTTCGGGCACCAGACCCGTCGTTGGAACCCGAAGATGAAGCGGTTCATCTTCACCGAGCGCAACGGCATCTACATCATCGACCTGCAGCTCTCGCTCGGCTACATCGACAAGGCCTACACCTTCGTGCGCAACACCGTCGCGCGCGGTGGCCAGGTCATGTTCGTCGGCACCAAGAAGCAGGCCCAGGAGGCCATCGCCGAGCAGGCCACCCGCGTCGGCATGCCCTACGTGAACCAGCGTTGGCTGGGCGGCATGCTCACCAACTTCCACACCGTCACCAAGCGGATCCAGCGCCTCAAGGAGCTCGAGGGCCTCGACGCCGCCACCAGCGGCCTCACCAAGAAGGAACTGCTGCAGCTCGACCGCGAGCGCACCAAGCTCGACAAGACCCTCGGCGGCATCCGCGACATGGTCAAGACGCCGCAGGCCGTGTGGATCGTCGACACCAAGAAGGAGCACCTCGCCGTCGACGAGGCGCGCAAGCTGAACATCCCGATCGTCGGCATCCTCGACACCAACTGCGACCCCGATGAGGTCGACTACGCGGTGCCCGGCAACGACGACGCCATCCGTTCCGTCGCGCTGCTGACCCGCATCATCGCCGACGCCGTCGCCGAGGGCCTGATCGACCGCTCCTCCGGCCGCTCGGGCGAGCAGGCAGAGGCCGAGCCCATGCCCGACTGGGAGCGTGAGCTGCTCGGTGCCGAAGAGGCCCCGGCCGCCGAGGCCCCGGCCGCGGAGGCCGTCGCCGTCGAGGAGACCGACGCCGAGGCCGCCGCGCTCGTCGAAGAGGTCGCCGAGGCCGCTCCGGTCGTCGAGGCCGCCGACGAGACCCCGGCCGCCGAAGCCAACTGACCGCATCCCCACCCCAGAGAACAAGACGGGAAACAATCACCCATGGCTATCACTGCCGCTGACGTGAAGAAGCTCCGCGACGCCACCGGCGCGGGCATGATGGACGCGAAGAACGCGCTCGTCGAGGCTGAAGGCGACTTCGAGAAGGCGATCGAGGTGCTGCGCATCTCGGGTCTCGCCAAGCAGGCGAAGCGCTCGGACCGCGAGGCAAGCAACGGCATCGTCGCGGGCCGCGACGGCGCCCTCATCCAGTTCGCCGCCGAGACCGACTTCGTCGCCAAGAACGCCGAGTTCGTGGGCCTCGCCGAGGAGATCGTCTCCGCGGTGCTCGCCGCCGGCGCGACCGACGTGGCCTCCGCCAACGAGGCCGCCCTGGCCTCCGGCGCGAAGGTCGAGGACGCCGTCAAGGAGCTCGGCGCCAAGATCGGCGAGAACATCTCGGTCTCGGCCGTCGCCAACTTCGGCGAGGGCGCTCACCTGTACCTGCACCGTCGGGCTTCGGACCTGCCGCCACAGGTCGGCGTGCTCGTCGAGTACTCGGGCGACGACACGCTCGCGCACCAGACCGCGCTGCACATCGCCGCGATGTCCCCGCAGTGGGTCACCCGCGACGAGGTGCCGGCAGACCTCGTCGAGAACGAGCGCCGCATCGCCGAGGCGACCGCGAAGGAGGAGGGCAAGCCCGAGGCCGCCCTTCCGCGCATCGTCGAAGGCCGTGTGGGCGGCTTCTTCAAGGACGTCGTGCTCGTCGACCAGCCCGCGGTCTGGGAGGACAAGAAGACGGTCGGCCAGTCCCTGGCCGACGGCTCGACCGCGGTTGCGCGCTTCGTGCGCTTCGCCGTCGGAGCCTGAGCGCCGCGCTTCTCCTTCAAGTAGAGTTACGTGCGCCGCGACCCCCGTGGTCGCGGCGCACGTGCCATGTTCGCCCACAAACGCCCCAGGAGTACCAGGTGTCGTATCAGCGTGTGTTGTTAAAGCTCTCCGGTGAGGTGTTCGGGGGTGGGAAGCTCGGCGTCGACCCCGTCGTCATCTCCGCCATCGCCGAGGAGATCGCGGAGGTCGTGGGCTCCGGCACGCAGGTCGCCGTCGTCGTCGGCGGCGGAAACTTCTTCCGCGGCGCGGAGCTGTCGCAGAGCGGCATGTCGCGCGACCGCGCCGACTACATGGGCATGCTCGGCACCGTCATGAACGCCATCGCGCTGCAGGAGTTCTGCGAGAAGGCGGGCGTCCCGACCCGCGTCCAGTCGGCCATCAACATGGCGCAGGTCGCCGAGCCGTACATCCCGCGCCGCGCCGAGCGCCACCTCGAGAAGGGCCGTGTCGTGATCTTCGGCGCGGGCTCCGGCATGCCGTACTTCTCCACCGACACCGTCGCGGCCCAGCGCGCGCTGGAGATCGGCGCCGAAGTGCTGCTCATGGGCAAGCAGGGCGTCGACGGCGTGTACGACAAGGACCCGAACGCGCACGCAGACGCGACGAAGTTCGACCACCTCACCTACGACCAGTACCTGGCCGAGGACCTGAAGGTCGCGGATGCGACCGCCATCTCGCTGGCCCGCGACAACGCGTTGAAGATGGTGTTCTTCAACCTCTCCGTGGCAGGCAACATCGCCCGCGCCGTCGCCGGCGAGCCCATCGGCACCCTCGTTTCCCGCTAACCATCCTTCCCCGCACACCTAGGAGCACCCATGATCGACACCATCCAGAAGGACGCCGCGGACAAGATGCAGCACGCGGTCGACTTCGTCCGCGAGGACATGGCCACCATCCGCACCGGCCGCGCGCACCCCGCGATGTTCAACAAGATCACCGCGGAGTACTACGGGGCCCCGACGCCGCTGCAGCAGCTCGCGCAGTTCACGTCGCCAGACCCGCGCTCGCTGCTGATCACGCCCTTCGACCGCAGCGCCATCGGCGCCATCGAGAAGGCCATCCGCGACTCCGACCTGGGCGTCAACCCCAGCAACGACGGCAACTCCGTGCGCATCATCGTCCCGCAGCTGACCGAGGAGCGCCGCAAGGAGTACATCAAGCTCGCCAAGGGCAAGGCTGAGGACGCCCGCATCGCGGTGCGCAACGTCCGCCGCCACGCCATCGACGCGCTGAAGAAGCTCCAGAAGGACGGCGAGATCAGCGAGGACGAGCTGAGCCGCGCGGAGAAGAGCCTCGACGGCACCACGCGCAAGTTCGTCGACGGGATCGACGATCTGCTGAAGAACAAGGAAGCCGAACTCCTCGAGATCTGAGCATGACCCGCCCCAACCCGAAGCCCAAGGCCGGCCGGAACATCCCGGTCGCCATCGGCGTCGGCGTCGGCCTGTTCGTGCCGCTCGCCGCCGGGCTCATCTGGGCCCCGTGGTTCTTCACGCTCCTCATCGCCGTCGGGCTCGGCCTCGCCGCGGTCGAGGTGCACCGCGCGCTGCTCCTCAAGGGGATGCGCGCGGAGATCAGGCCGATCGTGGTCGGCACCGTCGTCAGCGTGCTCGGCGGCTACATGGCCGGGCGCGTCGACCTGCACATCTCCGCCGTCGGGTTCGCGGCCATCTGTCTGGCCGCGACCATGCTCGCGGCGCTCACCTCGCGCCTCTTCCGCGGCGCCGAGGGCTTCATCCGGGACGCGGCGGCCAGCGCCTTCCTCATCGCGTACATCCCGCTGATGGGCGTCTTCGTCCCGCTCCTGCTCGCCGCCGATCACGGCAGGATCCGGATCCTGATCGTGATCATGTGCGTCATCGCGTCGGACACCGGCGCGTTCGCCGTCGGCGTCCTCCTCGGCCGCAACAAGATGGCACCCAGCATCAGCCCCGGGAAGACCTGGGAGGGTTTCGCGGCCGGCGTGGCCGTCGCCGCGCTCGTCGGCGCGCTCGGCGTGCACTTCCTGCTCGACACGCCGTGGTGGGTCGGGCTCATCCTCGGCGCCCTCTGCAGTCTGGGCGGCACCGTCGGCGACCTCGTCGAGTCGCTCATCAAGCGCGACGCGGGGCTGAAGGACATGTCGAACTTCCTGCCCGGCCACGGTGGCATCATGGACCGCATCGACTCGATGCTCGTGGCCGTGCCCGTCGGCTGGCTCGTGCTGCACCTCGCCCTCGGCTGACCCCGCCCCGATCCCGTTCCCAGGAGACCCATGTCCCCGACCCTCTTGCCGCTCGTCTTCGAGGCGCCCCGCCGGGGCAAGCCGCCGAAGCACTGGTTCGACCTCTCTCGCGAGGACCGCGTCGAGGCCGCCACCAAGCTGGGCCTTCCCCGCTTCCGCGCCGACCAGATCTCCCGCCACGTGTTCGACCGCCTCGAGGACGATGCGACGGCCTTCACCGACCTGCCCGCCGCCATCCGCGCGGAGCTCGGCGAGCAGCTGTTCCCGCGCCTGCTCGAGCAGGTGACGCGCCGCATGACCGACGACGGTTCAACGGTCAAGACGCTCTGGAGGCTCTTCGACGGCTCGCTGCTCGAGTCGGTGCTGATGCGCTACCCGAACCGCACGACGCTCTGCATCTCGTCGCAGGCCGGGTGCGGCATGGCCTGCCCGTTCTGCGCCACGGGCCAGGGCGGTCTGAAGCGCAACCTGTCGCAGGCGGAGATCGTCGCGCAGGTGCTCGCGGCAGACCAGCAGCTCTCCGCGGGGGCCGTGCCCGGGGCGTCGGGTCGGCTCAACAACATCGTCTTCATGGGCATGGGCGAGCCCCTGGCCAACTACAACGCCGTCATGGGCGCCATCCGCACCTTTCTCGAGCCCGTCCCCAACGGCTTCGGGATGAGCGCGCGCGGGATCACGGTGTCAACCGTCGGGCTCGTCCCGCAGATCGTCAAGCTGACGGAGGAGGGCCAGCCGCTGACGCTCGCGGTGTCGCTGCACGCGCCCGACGACGAGCTCCGCGACGAGATCGTTCCCGTCAACAACCGCTGGAAGGTGGACGAGGTGGTCGACGCCGCGTGGGAGTACGCGCGCACCACCAAGCGCCGCGTGTCCATCGAGTACGCGATGATGCGCGACATCAACGACCAGGCGCACCGCGCCGAGCTGCTCGCCGACGTCCTCAAGCGCCGCGGCGACTGGGGGTGGGTGCACGTGAACCTGATCCCGCTGAACCCCACGCCCGGCTCGAAGTGGACGGCGTCGCGCAAGGCGGACGAGCGCGCGTTCATCGCGACGCTGGAACGGCGCGGCGTGCCCGTCACGCTCCGCGACACCCGCGGCCAGGAGATCGACGGCGCCTGCGGCCAGCTCGCCGCCAAGGCGACCGCCGGCTGAGCCCGCCCCGGCGGCCCGATAGGCTGAGGCTCACTATGAGTCCCGCCTCCAGTTCCGCAACGAGGATCGCCCGGATGGGCATCCTGATCGCCTTGAGCGTCGTCGGCGCACTCGTCAAGATCCCGAGCCCCACCGGCAGCGTCGCGCTCGACGCCGCCCCCGCCTTCCTCGCCGCCTTCGCCTTCACCGTGCCGGAGGCGATGCTCGTCGCGGTGCTCGGACACCTCGTCTCGGCCGCGACCGCCGGGTTCCCGCTCTCGCTGCCGGTGCACGTCATCATCGCGGTCACCATGGCGGTCGCCGTCGCGGGGGCCGGCTGGGTGGCCAGGCGCCTCAACCTCTGGGTGGGCGTCGCCGTCGGCATCGTGCTGAACGGGGTGGGGGCCCCGCTGACGCTTGTGCCGATGTTCGGCTGGGGCTTCTTCGCCGGGATGCTGGTCCCGCTGCTCGTGGGCGCCGCCATCAACGTGATCCTCGCGGCCGTGGTCGCCAGGGCGCTGACCGCTGCGGGCCTCGCGGAGCCCTCGCGGACGTGACGGTCGTCGTAGCCGACGGCGTGAGCGTCGCCTTCCCGGAAGGGGATCGGCCCGCGCTGCGGGGCGTCGACCTCCTCGTTCGCGAAGGGGAGTCGGTCGCCGTGGTCGGGGCGACGGGGGCGGGCAAGAGCACGCTCGCGCGGCTGCTCGTCGGGCTGATTCCCGGCCATCTCCCCGCGGAGGTGAGCGGTCGCCTCGTCCGGCCCGGCATCGTCGGGTATGTGCCGGAGCGCGCCGAGGCCGCGCTGATCGAGCCGAGGGTGGGCGACGACGTCGGCCTCGGCCTGCCCGCCGAGGGGAGAGAGGAACGGGTCGCCGCCGCGCTCGCGTCGGTGGGCCTCGAGGGGTTCGAGGGGCGGGCCACCGGCGAACTCAGCGGGGGACAGGTGCAGCGGGTGGCGATCGCGGGGGCGCTGGCCCGCGGTGCCGAGCTGCTCGTGCTCGACGACCCCACCTCCGAACTCGACGCCGACGGCCGGGCCGACCTCCTGCGCGCGATCCGCGGCCGGACCGCGGTCATCGCGACGCACGACCCGTACCTCGTCGAGGGCTGCACGCGCGTCGTCGCCCTCGACTGCGGGGTCGTCGCCTACGATGGGTCGCCCACCGCGCTGCTCGCCGACCCCGCGCTCTGCCGCCGGATCGGGCTGCGTATGGCCCGTGGAGAGCCATGTCGCGGTCGCATCGGCGCCGCCCCGCCGCCCGCGCCCGGCCTGCCCGTGGCGCGCGTCACCCGCCTCGACTTCACCTATCCCGGCGGCATCAGGGCGCTCGACGACGTGAGCCTCACGATCCGCCGGGGCGAGATCGTGGCGGTGCGCGGCGTCAACGGGGCGGGCAAGTCGACCCTCGCGCGCTGCCTGATGGGGCTCCTTCCCACGCCCGACGGGACGGTCGCCGTCGACGGGACGGCCGCGATGGTGCTGCAGGACCCCGACACGCAGTTGTTCCACGAGACCGTGCGCGCCGAGGTCGGCTTCGCGCCGCGTCACCAAGGCCTTGCCCCGGAAGCGGTCGCGGAGCGGGTCGACCGCGCGATGGCCGCGGTGGGGATGGCCGACGACGCGGGGACGCACCCGCTGCGCCTCGCCCGGTCGCGGCGCCAACTGGTCGCCGTCGCGGGCGCGCTGGCCGCCGAGCCCGACCTCCTCGTCGTCGACGAGCCCACCGGCGGCCTCGACCGCGAGGCCTTCGAGCGTGTGGCCCTGGCCATCGTCCATGCGGCCGAGCGGGGTGCCGGTGTGCTGCTGATCACGCACGACGACGACCTCGCCTCCCTCGCCACCCGCACCGTGACCCTCGCCGCGCCGACGCCCGCGCCGTCGGACGAACCGCTGGGCGGGCGGGAGGAGCCGCCTCGCACTCGGCGGTGGGACGTGCGGCTCGTCGCCGCCCTGACGCTCATGGCCATGGGGGTCATGATGGCCGCCGGCTCGTGGGGCGTCGTCGCGGGAGTGCTCGCCGTCGGCCTCGTGCTGTTGGCGACGACGGTGCCGCGCGGGCTGCGTCGCGCGGGGTCGGCCTTGGCGCCGCTGGCCGTGGTGGCCGCCTTCGTCGGCGTGTTCGGGTACCTCGTCCCGCCGGCCTGGGTGGACGAGCCGGCGACTTACGCCGCGCTGCTCGTGCTCCGGCTGGCGGGCATGGTCGTCTGGACGGCGTGGACGCTCGCCAAGGGCGATGGTGAGCAGGGGATCGCGTGGGCCCGGGCGTCGCGCCTGCCCCCGTCGCTCGTGCTCGTGGTCGTCATCGCTCTGCGGTTCGTGCCGACGCTGACGCGTCGTCGAGAGCGCATCGAGCTCGCCCAACGCGCGCGCGGCGCCCGGCTCGACGAGGGCGGGCCGGTTCGTCGGGCACGGGCGCAGCTGGCCGTGCTCGTGCCGCTGTTCGTCGGCGCCATCGCCACCGCGAACGACCTGGCCGCGGCGCTCACGGTGCGCGGCGTCGGCACCGCCGAATGAGAAAAAGCTGGCCAACGTCGGCGGCAGAGGCTCCTGGGACTACGATCGGGTTGTTTGTGGTCAACTGACTATTGAGGAGCAGTATGGAATCCCAGTTGGAGCGCGTCTTCGAGTCCGTCATCGCTCGCAACCCCGGTGAGGCAGAGTTCCACCAGGCCGTTCGCGAGGTTCTCGAGAGCCTTGGCCCGGTCATAAAGCGTCACCCCGAGTACCTCGAGATGAAGATGCTGGAGCGCATCTGCGAGCCGGAGCGCCAGATCATCTTCCGCGTGCCGTGGCAGGACGACAAGGGCGAGGTGCACATCAACCGCGGCTTCCGCGTCGAGTTCAACTCCGCCCTCGGCCCCTACAAGGGCGGCCTCCGCTTCCACCCCAGCGTCTACCTGGGCGTCATCAAGTTCCTGGGCTTCGAGCAGATCTTCAAGAACTCGCTCACCGGCCTGCCCATCGGCGGCGGCAAGGGCGGCTCCGACTTCGACCCGCGCGGGAAGTCCGACACCGAGGTCATGCGGTTCTGCCAGTCGTTCATGACCGAGCTCTACCGCCACCTGGGCGAGTACACGGACGTCCCCGCCGGTGACATCGGCGTCGGCGGCCGCGAGATCGGCTTCATGTTCGGCCAGTACAAGCGCATCACCAACCGCTACGAGTCCGGCGTGCTGACCGGCAAGGGCATCGGCTGGGGCGGCTCGCTCGTGCGCACGGAGGCCACCGGCTACGGCACCGTCGTCTTCGCCAACGAGATGCTGAAGACCCGCGGCGAGAGCTTCGACGGCAAGCGCGTCATGGTCTCCGGCTCGGGCAACGTGGCGATCTACGCCGCCGAGAAGGCCGCCCAGCTGGGCGCCACCGTCGTCGGCTTCTCGGACTCGTCCGGCTACGTCGTCGACGACCAGGGCATCGACCTCGACCTGCTGAAGCAGATCAAGGAGGTCGAGCGCGGACGCGTCGCCGACTACGTCGACCGTCGTTCCTCCGCCGAGCTCGGCAAGGAGGGCACCAGCATCTGGGACGTCCCGGTCGACGTCGCGCTGCCGTGCGCCACGCAGAACGAGCTGAACGGCGAGCACGCCGCGACGCTGGTGAAGAACGGCGTGAAGGTCGTCGCCGAGGGCGCGAACATGCCGACGACGCCCGAGGGCATCGCTGTCTTCCAGCAGGCCGGCGTGCTGTACGGCCCGGGCAAGGCGGCCAACGCCGGCGGCGTCGCCACCTCAGCGCTGGAGATGCAGCAGAACGCGAGCCGCGACTCCTGGAGCTTTGAGTACACCGAGGATCGCCTCACGGAGATCATGAAGAACATCCACGAGCAGTGCGCGGAGACCGCCGACAGCTACGACGCCCCCGGCGACTACGTGGTCGGCGCGAACATCGCGGGCTTCGAGAAGGTCGCGAAGGCCATCCAGGCCTTCGGCTTGGTCTGATCCGACTCACACCACGACGGCGGGCCTTCGGGCCCGCCGTCGTCGTCTATTCGGGGTCCTTCGTGGACTCTCGGAGGTTCATCTGGAGTTCGTAGACCCGGCGCTCGGCCTTCTTGAGCGCTGACTCGAACCGGTCTGGCTCCTCGGCCGCGAGACCCCGGTAGACAGCTGCGGCTTCTTCGGCGGCGGTGAGGGCTTCCTTGTGTCTGCCGAGGTCGCGGAGGTGGGTTCCGAGGTTGTTTAGTGCTCGGGCGAGGTTGGGGCTGTGGGCGGTGGGGTTGTCGGCGGCGAGCTCCCTGTAAACGGCCACGGCTTCTTCGGCGGCGCTCAGCGCCTCCGCGCGCTTGTCGAGCTCTGAAAACGCGGTGCTGAGGTTGGTGAGTGCCCCGGCGAGCTCCGGGTTGTGGGCGGTGGGGTTGTCGGCGGCGAGGCCACGTCGGAGGGTGATGGCTTCTTCGGTGGCGGTGAGTGCCTCTTTGTGTCTGCCGA
>CAKUBE010000018.1 GCA_934636715.1 uncultured Arachnia sp. | reverse complement strand
CTGCTCGCCACCATCTCGATGCTGTCCCAGGTGGTGTTCGGCCTGCTCAGCGGCGTGATCACCGACAAGATGGGCCGACGGGTGACCACCGCGGTCTTCGACATCATCGCGTGGGTGATCCCCTGCCTGATCTGGGCGTTCGCCCAGAACTTCTGGTGGTTCCTCATCGCCTCCGTCGTCAACGGCGCCTGGCAGGTCACCCAGAACTCGTGGGACTGCCTGCTCGTCGAGGACGTCGACCGCGAGGAGATCCCGAAGGTCTATTCGCTGATCAAGGTGGCGGCCGAGTTCTCCGCGCTGTTCGCGCCGATCGCCGCGCTGCTCGTCTCCAACCTGGGTCTCGAACTCGCGGTGCGGATCCTCTACCTGAACGCCGCCTTCATCATGGCGGTCAAGATCTGGTTGCTCTACCGCTACACGACCGAGACCGCCACCGGCCGGGTCCGGATGGAGCAGACCCGCGGCGTGAGCATCTGGACCTCGCTGTCCGAGTACCGCGGCGTGCTGGGCCTCATCGTCCGGTCGAAGGGCACGATCTTCTCGCTCATCATCGCGGCCATCGTCGGCGCCGTCACGCTCGTCAACGGCACCTTCTGGCAGGTGATCATCAACCAGCGTCTCGGCGTCCCCGATGCGTTGCTGCCGTTCTTCCCGATGGTCCGGTCGCTGCTGTCGGTCCTGTTCTTCTTCACCCTCATCCCGCGGCTGACGCATGCTCAGCGGCTCAAGGCCCCGACGCTGATCGGCTTCGGGATCTACCTCGCCAGCCAGCTGCTGCTGGTGGGCATCCCCACCCCCGACGGCGCGGCGGCGGTCGCCTCGACCTACGCCCTGCTCGCGGGCTGCCTGGTGCTCGACGCGTTGGGCGCCGGCATCCTCTTCGTGCTGGCCGAGTCCCTGGTGGCGCTGCACGTCGACCAGGACGAGCGGTCCCGCGTGATGGCCATCCAGCGCACCTGCGTGATGCTGGTCACCGCGCCCTTCGGCTGGATCAGCGGGTGGCTGTCCAGCATGGACCGCAGTTGGCCGTTCCTGCTGACGTCGGCGCTGCTGGTCCTCGGCCTGATCGTCGCGGGACGATTCTGGGTGACCACGCATACGCAGGACCACCACGACGCATCCTCGCCGACGTAACGTCCCTGGGCACCGCCCGCGAGGCGGCGTACTGTGACGTCATGGAGACCACACAGCCCGCGCTCGAGCCGCTCGACGACGCCGACTTCCGGCGCGTCCTCATCGTCGTCGCGCATCCCGACGACGCGGAATACGGCACCTCGGCCGCCGTCGCGCACTGGACACGCAGGGGCGTCGAGGTCGGCTACCTCCTGCTGACCGCCGGTGAGGCGGGAATGCAGCGGCCGCCCGAGGAAGCGGGTCCGCTGCGCGCCGTCGAACAGCGCAACGCATGCGACATCGTCGGCGTCGAGAGCCTCACCATCCTGGACTTCCCCGACGGCATGCTGGAGTACGGCCTCGACCTGCGCCGCGCCGTGGCGAGAGAGATCCGCCGGTTCCGGCCCGACGCCGTGCTCAGCGGCGCGGGCGAGCTCCACACGCCGTGGGGCATCGACCATGCCGACCACCGGGCCGCCGGCGTCGCCACCATCGACGCCGTCCGCGACGCCGACAACCGCTGGGTGTTCCGCGAGCTCCTCAACGAGGGTCTCGAGCCCTGGGGCACGACCTGGCTGTTGCTGACCGGCACGAAGCCCACGCACTACGTCGCGCTCGACGCCGAGGACGAACGCCGCGGGGTCGCCTCCCTGACCGCGCACGAGGCCTACCTCGCCGACCTCCCCTGGCACCCCGCGCCGGGAGACTTCATCCCGGAGATGCTGAAGCAGCAGGGGGAAAGCGCCGGAGTCGAGCGTGCCGTGGTGATCGCGGCGCACCGCCTGCGCGGCTGAGGAGATGCGCCAAATCCCCACGATCTGGGGATGGGCGGGACCTCGCGCCCCGCCTAGGCTTTCGGGAAAGAGCGACACCCACCAGGGGGAGACATGCCCGAGATCACCGTCCGCACCACACCGCTCCTCGCCGCCGCGGCCCTCGGCGCGCTGCTGCTGCCGGGGTGCGCCCCTGCCACGAGCCCCTCGACGCCACCGCCCGCCGCGCCGACCAGCAGCTCCCCGGCTCCCGAGCCCTCCGAGACCCCGTCATCGGCCGCGCCCGAAGAGAGCGCGCCTGAGGACGACACGCCCGCCTCCGAGGCGCCCGCGGGCCGGCTCGACGCCGTCGGCGCCATCGACGCCGCGCTGGCCCACACCCCTGGAGCCGTGGTGGAGCTCGACGCCGAGCCGCGCACCTGGGAGGTGACGGTGCTGCGGGAGGACGGCACGGGCGTGGAGCTGTACATCGACGCGGAGTCCGGAGACGTGACCCGCGAGCGCTCGGCGCGACTGAGCTCCGTGCAGACGACCGCCCCGAAGGTCACCGCCGCCGACGCGATCGGCATCGCGCTCGGCAACACACCCGGCCAGGTCATCGAGCTCGACCTCGACACGGAGCGCGGCGCCGTCGTCTGGGAGCTGCTGGTCCGCGCCGACGCCGGCGGACGCTTCGAGATCTACGTCGACGCCACCAGCGGCGCGGTGGTGAAGGTCGAGCGCGACACCTGATCAGTCGCGCAGCGGCGAGCCCAGGACGGAGAACCTCGTCCCGTCCATCTCGCCGGAGAGCAGCGGCATCGCCTTGCCGATGGAGGCGCGGACGCTGTCGAGCTGAAGCGAGTCCTGGTGGGCGTCCTCCGACGCCCACAACTCGACCACGAACACCGTGTCGGGGAAGTCGTCGTTGACCCCCACCTCGTAGAGCAGGCATCCGGCCTCGGTGAGCTCCGGGCTCCACCTCGTGAGCAGGTCGACCAGCTCGTCGCGCTTACCCGGCAGCGTTCCCAGCGTGCCCACATTGGCGAAAGTCATGCCTCAGCCTAGCGGCTCAGAGCCGCTCGAACAGGGGCTTGCACATCACGTGTTCGACCCCGGTGTCCGGGTCACGCGCCGTGAGCACCTTGATCTCCATGTTGTAGGTCTGCGACAGCCGCTCGTCGGTGAGCACCTCGCGGCTCGGTCCATAGGCGAAGAACCGCCCACCCCTCATCAGAGCCGCCTTGCTCGGATAGTAGAAGGCCTGGTCCGGCAGGTGCGTGATCATGATGATCGCCTTGCCCTGCTCCGTCGCCAGCCGGTTCGCGACCTTGATCACCGTGGCCGCGTTCCGGTAGTCCAGGTGACTGGTGGGCTCGTCCATCATGATCAGCGGCGTCTGCTGCGCGAGGGCGCGGGCGATCAGCACGAGCTGCCGCTCGCCGCCCGAGATCTGGGTGTAGGGCACCTCTGCCAGGCGCCGCATCCCGACGGCGTCGAGCGCCTCCCGGCAGATCTCCCTGTCCCTCGCGCCCGGCGCGCCCAGCGCGGGGAGATACGGCGTCCTGCCCATGGCCACCACATCCATGACTGGGAAGGGGAAGGGCGCGTTGTGGTCCTGGAACACCATCGCGACGCGCCGCGCGATCTCCCGCGCGGGGAGGTGGGCGACGTCGTCACCGGCCAGCGTGACGGCACCCGAGGCGAGGCGGCGTTCGGCGAGGAGCACCCGCATCAGGGTGGACTTCCCGCAGCCGTTGGCGCCGAGGATCATGAGGACCTCTCCCGCCGACACCTCGAAGCTCACGTCCGTCAGCACCGGGACATCCTTGGCGTAGCCGAACACGAGGTGCTCGGCCCGGATCACCGGCCCCATTCGCGGGTGCTCCTTCTCAGCAGGACGGCGAAGAACGGCGCGCCGATGAACGCGATGGGGATCGACAGCGGCAGCGAGGTCTCCGACGCCGAGCGCGTGAGGTTGTCGATCAGCAGCAGGAACGTGGCGCCGATCACCGCGGCCGCCGGGATCAGCTTGCGGTGATCGGGGCCGACGACCATCCGCGCGGCGTGCGGGATCACCAGCCCGATCCACCCGATCGCGCCCACCTGGGACACCGCCGTCGCCGTCAACGCCGTCGCGCACACGATCACGACCGCCTTCAACCGCGTCGTATTGATGCCCAGCGAGCGCGCCTCTTCGTCGCCCATCGTCAGGACGTTGAGCCGCCAACTCACGATCCACAAGACGATCAGCCCCACCACGATGACGGGCGCCGCGAACAGCAGGTTCTCCCAGCGCATCCCGGACAGCGATCCCATGAGCCAGAACGTGATGGCCGGCAGGTCGTCGTACGGGTCGGCGAGGTACTTCATGACGGAGACGCCCGCGTTGAAGAGGGAGGCGGTGACGATGCCCGCGAGGATCAGCATGGTGTTCGGCACGGTGCCCCGCGTGTAGGCGAGGAGAGAGGCGATGACGACGCCCGCGATGCCGAATGCGAACGCGAGGACCTGCACGCTCGGGGAGTAGGCGCCCTGCCAGACGATGCCGACGGCGGCGCCGAGCGACGCCGCCGCGGAGACCCCGAGGATGTCCGGCGAGACGAGCGGGTTGCGGAACACGCCCTGATAGGCGGCGCCGGAGCACGAGAGGGCCGCGCCGACGAGCACGGCCATGACGATCCGCGGAAGCCGCACCTCCCAGACCACCTTCGCCTCCATCGCCTCCCAGGTCGGCTCGATCGGCATCACGTGCGAAGCGACGATGCGCAGTGCCTCGAACGGCGCGACCGGGAAGCGTCCGACCAGGAACGAGGTGATGACGGATACGACGAGCACGGCGACCGCCACGCCGAACGCGAGCCCGAATCGTCGGGGCGCGTGGCGGCGAGCGGTCGCCGTGGTGTCGGTCACGAAGAGGTCAGCCGCGCGCGAAGACGTCGGCGACGCTCTGGCCGTCGGCCAGGGTGAACAGGTGCGTGAGGTCCTCGTCGGCCAGAGCGAAGCCGAAGCGCTCCTCGTAGAACGACGAGGTGTTCGCCTGGAGGTCGAGGTCGGCGAACAGCTCGGGCTGGACGGCCTTCGCGAAGAACTGCATGGCGAGGAAGACTTCCGGGCCGTTGTACGCCCAGGACATGGCGCCGGTGGGGATGACGTAGACCTGGTTGTCGGTGACCGCGTCGAGGGCCGAGAGGACGGAGTCGTCGGCGATGGCCTGAGCGATCTGCGGGGAGTCGACGAGCAGGATCTGCGGGTTCCAGGCCAGCAGCTGTTCGGGCTCGATCTTGGTCTGGCCCGACGGGCCCATCGACTCGCCGCTGGCGTCCTTCGCGACGTTCACGCCGCCGGCCAGCTCGATCAGCTCCTGCCCGATGGCGCTGCCGTTGTTGGCCTGGAGCACCTCACCGGCGCTGGACAGCTGGGCGACGGTCGGACGGTCACCCTCGGCGAGGTCCTTCGTCTTGGCCGCGATCTGCTCGCGCATGGCGGTGAAGGCTTCCGCGTAGCTGCGGGCGTTGTCGACCTGCGCGCCGCCGATGGCGTCACCGAAGTAGACCTGGTTGTCCCGCACCCAGTTGAGGTGGTCGTACCCCTCGGGCTGCGAGTCCTTCGCACCGGAGATCGCCGCGACCCCGAGGTCCTGCAGCTGCTTCAGGGTGTCCTCGCCGTACCGCGCGGCGTAGAGCACGAGGTCGGGCTTCTCGGCGAGGAGGGCCTCCATGTTGGTCTCGTTCGCGGCGAACACGACCGGGAGGTCGGCAAGCTGCGGGTACTTTCCCTTGACCCACTCGTTCTTGCCGTAGTTCTCCTCGAGCGCCACCAGCTTGTCCGCGGCACCGAGGAGGAGCACCGACGTCGTGAAGGCCGGCGCCGTCGTCGCGATGCGCTGGGCCTCCGCGGGGACGGTGACGTCGCCGATCATGTCGGCCATCACGCGGCCGACGGCTTCGGGGACCTGAGTCACAGGCGCCGAGGTGGACGGCGACGACGTGGTCGTCGGCGTGCTCGCCGGGGTTCCGCATCCGGTCAATGCGACTGCCACTGCCAACAGGCCCGCGAGGCCCAGGCCAAGAGTCCGCTTCACGGGATCTCCTTTTCTTCCGCATCTGCGGACTATGCGTGGTGTATTCAACGTTTTCACGGAAACGTTAGCAAAACTCATCCGGCCCCCTAGGTGTGGGGGTCTCTTTCCGGGCACGCGCGGACCCCGGAACCGCGTCCTAGGATCGCCGCATGGCGACGAGGCAGCGGATTGGGTTCAGGGCGATCACGGTGGGCGCGGCGACCGCGATGGCTCTCGTCGGATGCACGGGCGGAGCTCCGCAGGAGACCCCCTCGCCGCCGTCGCTGCCCGCCCCGACCGCGAGCGAGTCGCTCCCCGGCGTCGGTGCCCCCCTGCCTGACCTCGCACCTGCCATCCCGCTCGCGGAGCTCGGCGACTTCACCGGCGTCGCACGGCTGGAGATGGGCTCCAACTGCACCGGCACGGTCGTCGACACCGGCGTCGACGACGGGCCCGCATACGTCATCACCAACGGGCACTGCACCGGCGACGTCAGCCGCCCCGCCCAGTCGGTGACCGTCGGCGCGGACTGGTTCGGGCAGGGCTATCTGCTCGACACGCACGACAATCCCGCGCCGTACACGATCACCGCCGAGGTGCTGGAGTACTCGACGATGCGAGGCCGGGACGTCTCGCTCGTCCGACTCGAGGAGTCGCTGGGCACGCTCAGGGCGCTCGGCATCCGGCCCGTCCCGATCATCGACGAGGAGCCGGCGGAGGGCACGAAGGTCCGCAACATCGCGGCCCCGGTCCAGGACCTGGATCACGGAGAATGGGTCCTGCGCGGCGGCGACTGCACTCTCACGCGCCAGACCGACCTCATCGAGTTCAGCTGGCTGTGGCGCGACTCGTGGGCCAACGACTGCCCCGGCGTCCGGCAGGGCTCATCAGGCTCGCCGCTCCTCACCGTCGGAGCCGACGGCGGACCGGAGGCGATCGCGGCGGTCATCAACACGACGACCTGGGCTGCGGATCCGGCCAACGGCGGGCACTGCTTCCTGAACCGTCCGTGTGAGCTCGGCGACGGGGGCGCGACGATGGTCGAGAAGACCTCGTATGCGGTCTCCGTCGCGGGGATCGGCCGGTGCTTCGACGACAAGGGCGTCTTCGCGCTGGGCGGCTCATGTCCCCTGGAGGTGCCGTCGGTGTGGGCCAACAGCGGCGGCGGCATCTTCCGCGGTGGCGGCCTCCCTGACGCGAACAACGCCGACGCTAGGGCGAACCTCGCGGTGAACCCCGCCGTCGGAGACTCCGCGCCGGTACGCACCGCACTCGTCGAGCTCACCGACGCCTCCGTCTGCGCGGATCCGGCAACCTACGCCGACGCCGCTACGGCGACGGT
Organism: uncultured Arachnia sp.; assembly: GCA_934636715.1. Next base: position 14,329 of record CAKUBE010000018.1, on the reverse strand, counting down.
TCCCGCCACCGAGCACGACTGGGACGAGGGCCACATCGTCGCCGTGACGCTGCCCGAGGTGGAGGGCCACTACGCCCTCTGCGCCGTCGCGAAGGACGACTACGCCGGGGCGGCGACGGTGCTGTTCGAGGTCGACCGAACGCCGCCGCTGTTCCAGCCCGGCGCCTCCGTCTACGACCTCGGCGAGGGAAACGTGTCGGTTTCTCCATTCCTGAACCCGCCGGAGCTGTCGACCGTGCGGTTCACCTGGGTGCCCGGTGACGCGGAATGCCCGGCGCCTGAGACCTTCCAGGACTTCTTCATCGTGCCTCTGACCCTCATGGCCGACGACCTACCCGCGACCTACTGCATCTACGGCCTCGACCAGGCCGGCAACACCACCGACGTGGTCAGGATCCCGCTGGGCAGCTCCTAGGCCTTGGCCGCGTCCCACCAGCCGAGGACGCGGGTGCCGATCAGCGTCAGCCACTTCGACGACTCGCCTACCGGGACGTCCAGGTCGAACCACGTCCGGCCCGCCAGCGTGTACTCCTGGAGCCAGGTGCCGTCGGGCCGGCGCTTCGACCGGACGAGATCGACGGCGTCGGCCAGCCGCGGGTCGGGCGCGGTGCCGTCGACCTCGGCGGCCTCCCGGAAGTGGTCGAGCGCGGCCAACGCGCTGTACACGTGCCGGTTCGGGTACGTGAAGTGCGTGACGAAGTCGTCGACGATCTCCCCTGTCGACGCGCGGTACATCAGCCGTCGGGTGAGCAGGTACTCCTCGCCGCCGCGCCGAGCGGCACGCAGCGAGGTGTCGCCGGTGAGCTTCTCGTAGGCGAGGATGCCCCGCAGCGCGTTGAGCGTCGAATGGAACGACGACCGCACGGAGTCGCCTTCCTCAGCCTGGCAGTTCCATCCGCCGTCGGCCAGGCGATGGTCGCGGAACCAGGCGACGAGCTGGGAGACGTCGGCGCCCAGCCAGGCCCCCGTCGCGAGCGTGTACGAGTTGATGCACACGTCCACCTCACCGCCCCAGTACGGAAGGTCGTCGTACTCCCACCGCGAGTTCACGTCGAGCCGCGCGGCGGTGTCGCCGAGGACGGCGGCGTCGACACCCCAGTCGCGGAGATCCTTCAGCGACCATGTCGTGGCGATCCACGGCTGCCCGGGTTCGGCCTGCTCCGGGCTGTCGAAGTACCCCGCCGGGAAGTAGGCGCCGCCGGCCCACTGGCCGTCCTCGCCCTGCTGCGCCAGCAGGGCCGCACCGAACCCCTCCTGCGGGACTCGCGCCCGGGTCGCCTCCCATACGGCGGCCGGCTCGCCGAGCAGGTCGCGCTCCACCTGCCAGCGCAGCGCAGGGTCTGAGTCGAGGAGCCACTCGCGGATGTTGCGTTCCATGGCCCAACGCTACTCGCAAGCTATCCGATCTTGGCCGTCTGCTTCGAGGTCTTCGTCACCGTGGCGTACCCGGACTTCTTGCCCGTGACCTTCACCGTGACCTTCTTGCCCTTGTCGGCCCTGGCCAGCGTGTAGCTGACCTTGGTCGCCTTCGGGACCTTCTTGCCGTTGCGATACCACTGGTACGACAGCTTCACCGGCGCGGGCTTCCACGTGCCGGGCTTCACGGTGAGCTTCTTGCCGACCTTCGCGGTGCCGGAGATCTTCGGCGCCGGCGTCGCGGCGAGCACGCCCGTCTTCACCTTCGCCGTCGCCTTCGAGGTCGTGGTCACCGTCGCGTAGCCCGGCCTCGAACCGGTCACCGCCACCGTGATCTTCTTGCCCTTGTCCGACGCCATCAACGTGTAGGTCGCCCTCGTGGCTTTCGAGATCTTCTTGCCGTCGCGGTACCACTGGTAGGCGGTCGTCGTCGGCGTAGGCCCCCAGGTGCCGGGCTTCGCGGTGAGCTTCCTGCCCACCTGAGCGGTGCCCGCAATCGTCGGGACCGGGGCCGTGAAGATGAGCGGCGCGGGCGGGGGCTGGCAGCGGGCGGGATCGACATGCATCACGTCGGCCTGCCCGACGGCGATCGCGAGCCCGAACGCGTCCCTCGCCTCTTTCCCCGAGGCGAGGGTCGCCGAGCGCTCGAACGAGAGGCAGTAGTTGCCCGGGGCGCTGAACGCCCAGGTGCCGTGGGCGTGGGTCGCCTTCGGGATCTCGAACCGATCGGCAGCCGTGATGCCGTCGCGCGTGTTGAACAGCACCACCGCGTCGCCGAACGGCCCGATCTGGTAGAGCACGAACTGACCGGGCCCGGAAGCGCCTGTCAACGCCCAGTCGATGCCGGCTTTCGTGTCGTCGGCCGGGATCGATTCGGTCGACCAGCCGGGCCACAGCAGGTTCGGCTGCTGCGTCTGAGTCACGCGGTAGAACGTCGAACCCGGCTGCCCGAGGAATGCCCACTGCTCCCCCGTCGGCACCGTTGCCTGCGAACCGGGGAGCAGCTGCAACACCGTCTCGTCGAGGCCGCGCCAGGCGGGCGTGGTCGACATGGTGGTGTCCTTCACCTGTGTCACGAGCGCCTCGCCACGAACCAGAGAGGCGACGTCGATGTGGCCGTCGTTCAGCACCGTAGCGCCCGCTTTATTCACCGTGCCGTTCGGAACGTGCCACACGGCGGATTCCTCCGCCACCGCGGTGGGCGCTCCGCAGAGCGCGGCGACCAGCCCCGATGAGAGTGCGACGGCAAGGAATCGTCTCGTGGACATGGACACTCCAGGATTCGTGAGCGGGACGTACCGATCAGTTTATTGATATTGATTCTCATTTTGATTTTGCCGGGTCTCGGTGTCAAGCTGGGCACATGACAGAGACCTCATGGGACGCGATCATCGTCGGCGGCGGCGCGGCGGGGCTGTCCGCCGCACTCATGCTGGGACGCGCGCGGCGACGCACGCTGGTGATCGACGACGGCAGCCCCCGCAACCGCTTCGCCTCGCACATGCACGGCGTCCTCGGCCAGGAGGGCGTGCCGCCGGGCGAGTTCCTGGCCCGGGCGCGCGGTGAAGTCCAGAGCTACGGCGTCGAGTTCCTGGAACGGACAGTGGCGAGGATCGAGCGCGGACAGGACGGTCTACGAGTCGCCACCGCGGACGGAGCCACGCTGTCCGCGCGCGCCCTCGTCCTCGCGACCGGATTGACCGACCAACTCCCCGACATCCCCGGCCTCGCCGACCGTTGGGGCAGCACGGTGCTGCACTGCCCGTACTGTCACGGCTGGGAGGTGCGCGACCAGCGCCTCGGCGTCCTCGCCACCTCGCCGCTGAGCCTGCATCAGGCCGAGCTGATCCGTCAGTGGAGCAACCGGGTGACCGTGTTCACGGCCGGGCTCGGCCCCATGACGCCCGAGACGGAGCGACGACTCCGCTCCCGCGACGTCGTCCTCGAACCGACGCCAGTTGCGGAGATCCTGGGCGACGGGAACGCCATCGAGGTCGTGCGCCTCGACGACGGGCGCGACGTCCCGGTGGACGCGATCTTCACCTTCGGCATGCCACGGCCGCACGACGAACTCCTCGCCCCGCTGCAACTCGCCCGGACGGAGACCCCGTTCGGTTCGTTCCTCGCCGTCGATCCGATGGGCAGGACCAGCGACGAACGCATCTGGGCGGTCGGCAACGTGGCGAACCCAGCGGCGAACGTGCCGCTGTCGATCGGCACGGGCTCCTTCACCGGTGCCGCCGTGAACGCCGCCCTCGTCACCTGGGACTTCGACGCGGCCGCCGACTCCTAGCCGGACTTGCGGCGGAACTCGCGCTTGCCGGCCGCCTTGCCGTGCGTGTGGCCCGCCTCGCGATCAGCCGTGATGCCGTGTGATGCCGACATGTGCTCGGCCTGCTTCTTGCGCTCCAGCGCCTGCCGCATGGCCTCCTTCGGGTCAAGCTTCTCGGGCCCGTTGTTCTCAGTTTCAGCCATGCTCCCACCGTAGGTTGCGGAGGCCCGCCGGGCAAGAGAATCGCCCACCGCGGCCAGAACCGGAGTAGGCTCCTGGACAAGGCGATGGAACCCGCCTGGGCGAGGCCCGAACCGCCGACCGGCTGATGGTCCCTACCACACAAGGTGTGGCAGGGACGCGCCGTCGCTGCGCACACCGCAACTGCAAGGAGTGCGTCATGCCCACCATCGAATCCGTCCGCGCGCTGGAGATCCTCGACTCGCGAGGACGCCCCACCGTCTCGGTCACGCTTGCCCTCTCCGACGGGACGACAGCCAACGCGCAGGTCCCTTCCGGAGCCTCGACCGGCGACCGCGAGGCCACCGAACTTCGCGACGGCGATCCGGCGCGCTACGGAGGCCTCGGAGTGCTGACGGCCGTCGGCAACGTCGGCGGAGAGATCGCTGCCGCGGTCGTCGGACGCGAGTTCGCCTCCTTCGAGGACTTCGACCGCACGCTCATCGACCTCGACGGCTCTCCGATGAAGTCACACCTCGGCGCCAACGCGATCCTCGGCGTGTCCATGGCCTATGTCCGCGCGCTCGCCGCGTCCGGCAGGCGCGAACTCGTCGACTTCCTCCCACCGATCCCCGGCCAGACCCCGCGCCTGCCGGTGCCCTGTTTCAACGTCGTGAACGGCGGTGTCCATGCGCCGAATCCACTGGACTTCCAGGAGTTCATGATCTCTCCTCTCGGGGCGCCGACGATGTCCGCGGCGGTGCGGGCAGGGGCGGAGATCTACGCCGCACTCAGGAAGCGGCTCTTCGTCGCCGGCTACGCCACCGGATTGGGCGACGAGGGCGGGTTCGCGCCCGCGATCGCCGAACCCGAGGAGGCCCTCGACATGCTGGTCGCGGCCATCACCGACGCCGGCTACACCGCCGGAGTCGACGGCGTGGCCATCGCCATGGACCCCGCATCGTCGGAGTTCCGCGATGCCGACGGCACCTACGTCGTGAGCAGTGCGCGCCTGACGAGCGACGACATGATCGACCGGTACGCGGCCATGGTCGACGCCTACCCCGTCTGGCTGCTCGAGGACGGGCTGGCGCAGGACGACTGGGACGGATGGCGTCGGCTCACCGACCGGCTCGGTGAGCGGATCGAGCTGGTCGGCGACGACCTGTTCTGCACGAACCCCGCGATCATCGCCGAGGGCATCGACAAGGGAGTGGCCAACGCGGCGCTGATCAAGCTGAACCAGATCGGGACGGTCTCCGAGACGCTGGAGGCCATGCGCACGTGCGCCGCCGCCGGCTACCGGCAGTTCATGTCGCATCGCTCAGGTGAGACGCCGGACACCTTCATCGCCGACCTCGCGGTGGCGACGGGCTGCGGCCATATCAAGACCGGCGCGCCGGCCCGCGGGGAGCGCGTCGCGAAGTACAACCGGCTGCTCGAGATCGCCGCGGGTCGCCCGTCGCTGCCGTACGGACTCTGAGCCACGTCGGCTCGACCACGATCGCGGTAGGCACGCCGACGGCCCGCGGGCACACTGACCCAGTCGGCACGCCGGGACCCCACTGCGGAGCGTTAGTCGTGGAGGGCGCGGCCGAGGGCGTCGAGCTTGCGCTCGACCGCCGCGAGGCGCTCGCCCAACTCCCCCAGCGCGCCGGGGTCCTGCGCCGTCGGCGCTGCGGAGCGGCGTTCCCGGGCGAACTTCAGGTAGCCGACGGCGATGGTGACGGCGAGCGCCACCGTCACCACGCCGAACCGGACCAGGCTCGTGTCGGTGGAGAACGCCATGCCGACCGCGTAGATCATGGTGAACACGCCGCCGAGCAGGATGCCGTTGGACAACACAGCCTGGTGTTCGGGCAGGAACAGCGACACCGCAAGCAGCGCCGTCGCACAGAACAGCAGGACGATGCCCGTGACGAGCGCCCACTGGTTCTGCATCGCCTCCCAGGAGTCCTGGAGCGTGACGTCGACCGGGTAGTCCGGGCTGGGATAGAAGGTATTGGCACCGATGCCCACGAAGGCGACGACCACCAGCCCGAGGAAGAAAGCGAAGATGATCTGCAGCGCAGCGTTGGCCCTCATGCGGCGACCGTACTCGGTGCCGGAACGGGCCGGTATCGCAGGACGACCGCGCCGGACCGGAACTCCCGGCGATCCACGAGCTCGAGCTGAATGCGCTCGCGCAGACCGGCGAGCAGCGTCGGCCCGTGTCCGGCGAGGACCGGCTGCACCAGGAACTCGTACTCGTCGATCAGCCCCAGATCCGCCAACGCCAGGGGAAGCGTCACGCCACCCACCCACAGGCCCCCTCCGGGCTCCTGCTTGAGCTGCCGCACCGCCTGCCCGACGTCGCCTCGCACCAGCTCGGCATTCCAGTCGGCTTCGCTCAGAGTGCTCGACACGACGTACTTCTTCGCCCGGTCGATGGCCACCCCGAACGGGACGTCCCACTCATCCATCCAGTCGGGCCAGACGCCCGTGACCGGTTTCCGCCACGCCGACTCCATCATCTCGTAGGTCACCCGGCCGAGAATCAGGGCGTCCGCCCGTTCCATCTCGGCGGTCCAATAGCGCATCGACTCCTCATCCGGAGGAATCCCCGCCTCATGATGACAACAGCCGTCGAGCGTGACATTGATCGAGTATCGAAGTGGTCTCATCTCGGCTCTCCTTTGATGCGTGCCGCGCGTTCTGCCCATTGCCCGCCGCGTGAGCGCGGGATAACATGCGCCCTCATCAGCGTAGATGTTCGTGGGAGGTAGGAGAGTGTTCCGGTTCAACAATAGAGTCGGCCTGCTGACTGCGGCGGTCGCCGTCCTGGTTGCGGTGTCCGCCACGGCGTGCGCCCCTTCGCCGTCGTCTCCCGCTGAACGTGCCGTAGCGACCGCGCGCGGCGACAGCCGGATACCTCGCGCATGGCGCGACGGCGAAGCCCGCACCCCGATCGCTAGTCCCCAGGGCGACTGGTTCGTCGTGATCGACCTCAACGAACCCTCTCGCGAATACCCACTAGACATCTGCTCAATGCCGGGAATCCCGGAGACCTTCGACGCGATCGTCTGGCAGATCAGCCCCGACGGGAACAAGGTCTCTGCCGTCTCCCCCCTTTGGGGGGAGCTGTCCTGTCTGGCGTTCCCCGTCGAGCCCGAATAGAGACGGCCCCAGAGACGCCGCTACGCGCCGAGGCAACGGCGATCGCCTGGACCGATCGGGCGATCCTTGTCGAGTGGCTCGATGCCGACGGCCGCCGCAATGCGTCTGGGCCTGGGCGCCAGCTCTCGAGAGCTCGGAGGACTGACCTCGACGCCGCCGACAAACTGATGGCTTGTCTATCCGGTGATGGCGAGGGATGATGTTTACATGTCTACAAGTGTGGTGAGTGTCCGTCTACCCGACGACATCAAGGGGCGCCTTGACGCGCTCAGCGAGACCACGGGTCGACCCACCGCGTTCTACGTGCGCGAGGCCGTGCTGGAGCACCTCGACGAACTGGAGTGGGCCTACGCCGTGGCTGCACGTGCCGAGGCCATCCGTCGGGGCGCCGAGGGAACCCTGGCCCTCGACGACGCCGCGCGAGAGCTGGGCTTCGATCCCGATGAGCTGCGCGCCGAAGCTCGTGACGACGTCTGATGGCGTGGGTGGTACGGCTCGCCGACGACTTTGAGCACTCGTTACGCAAGCTCGACAAGCAGGTCGCTCGGCGCATCCTGGTGAAGCTCTACGGCCTGGTCGACCTCGATGACCCCCAGGACCGCTGTAAGGGCCTCACGGGTCCTCTGGCCGGCCTTTGGCAGCTCCGAGTCGGCGACTACCGCGTCCTGCTCGACATTCAGCGTGGCGAGCTGGTCATCGTTGCTCTCGACGTCGGTCACCGCCGTTCGATCTACGATGACTAGTAGTACAGCGCTGCTCCGGGCGGCGAGGCCCGCGCGGCCGCTGCGCGTGGGATGGATCGGCGAGAACAGCGCGACGGCGTGGGCGACGCCGTCGTGACGGGCGGTGCCGATTGCGTCGAAACGGAACGTGGTCTCGGGTGCGGGGACTGACTGCGGCATAGGCTGCCGAAGGTCACGCCTCGGGGATGTCGCGGTGGAATGCCTCCAGCGTCACCGCAGCCGGTTCCGGCCCGCCGCGAACCCCGGTATCCAGAGCATCGATCTGCGAGAGTTCTTCAGCAGACAGATCGAAGCCGAACACGTCGAAGTTCGACGCGATCCGTTCGGGGTTGACCGACTTCGGGATCGCGGAACGGCCCTGCTGCAGATGCCAGCGCAGCATCACCTGAGCCGGCGTCTTCCCGTGCACCGTGGCGATCTCTCCGATCACCGGGTCGTTGAACGTCGACCGGCTGGAATCACCCCGGTAGCTGGTGATCCCGCCCATCGGCGACCACGCCTGAGTCAAGATGCCGTGGGCGGCGTCGGCGCTCTGCACGTCCGGCTGGGAAAAGTAGGGATGTACCTCGACCTGATTCACCGCAGGAACCACGCCTGTCTGATCGAGGAGGCGAGCCAGCACGTCGGGCATGAAGTTCGAGACGCCGATCGCCCGCACCCGGCCGTCGGAGAGCAGGGTCTCCAGCGCCTTGTATGCGCCGACGGTCTTGTCGAAGTCGGTAGGCAGCGGCTGATGCAACAACAGCAGATCGATGGCATCGACGCCGAGCTTCCCGGCGGACTTGTCGAACGCGTGCAGCGCCTGGTCGTACCCGTAGTCGCTGATCCACAACTTCGTCTCGATGAACACCTCAGAGCGGTCCAGACCCGACTGGCGGATGCCCTCGCCGACCTCGCGCTCGTTGAAGTACGACGCCGCAGTGTCGATCAGCCGGTAACCCACCCGCAACGCCTCGACAACGGAAGCGACAGTCTGCTCGGGCGGGGTCTGAAAGACACCGAAGCCCAACGCGGGCATCACGACACCGCTGTTCAAGGTCACATACATGCTCATGGTCTCCACGCTAGGTCCGTGACCTGCGGCAAAGAAGGAACTGCCAGTACACCTCTCCTCGGGTGTCGGCGACAGGTCGAGGTGACACGTGCTGATGGGGAACAGAAAATCCCTAGCCAACCAGCGGTTGACTAGGGATTTTACGCCTGTGGAGCTAAGGGGATTCGAACCCCTGGCCTCTTCCATGCCATGGAAGCGCGCTACCAACTGCGCCATAGCCCCAGGTGTGGACCACCTCTCGGCGTTCCTGCCGCCTCGCGGCGACTCGAAGAACTTTAGCGCATCCTCGCCCTGGTTGGAAAATCCAGGATGACAAGGGGTTCCGCGGTGCGCGTCCTCGAACCGGGTGCCGGTCCATTGGTTTCGACACGACGGTTCGCTAGCGCTCACGCGTCGGCTCAACCAGCGGGAACCACCGCTCGGCACCTGCCCCTTGAGAGCGAAACACCCGGCGTCTCCGGATCGGCCGTCAGCGGTCACGCGTCGGCTCAACCAGCGGGAAACCACCGCTGGTTGAGCCGGGCCGCGAGGAACGAGCGCCCGAGTCGAAACCAAGAGACGGACGCCAGTCCATGGACTCTCAACAGCTCATTGGTTTCGACACGGTCCGGCGCTTCGCGCGGGGACCGGCTCAACCAGCGGCAATACTCAACCGGCTCGTGTCGACGCTTCGCGCCTGCCTTCGAGGGGCAAACGCAGAGCGTCTACGGACCAGCGGTAGTGGCTCAACCAGCGGGACACGGATCCGGCTCAACCGGCGGGAGTGGCTCGGCCAGCAGTGGTTACTTGTCGTAGTGCTTCGCCAGTTCGCGGGCGAGGGCCGCGACGCCGAACACGTCCTTCGTCTTCGCCGTCGAGAACACCGGGACGCCCTCGGCCTGCAGGGCGTCGGCCGTCTGCTCGTCCCAGGCAAGGACCGCGATGTGGTCGCGGTGGCCGAGCAGGTGCGCATACGCGTGGGCGAGCGAGGGCTGGCTGAGCAGGATCGCGTCCCAGGCGCCCTCGTCCCACTTCTCGCGGAGCTCGGGCTCGAGGTCGCCGACGTCGGCCATCGTGTAGATCTCGCAGCGGTCGACGGTGTAGCCCTTGGCGCGCAGGCCGTCCTCCAGCTTGGTGGACAGCTGGTCCGGGCCGACGATCACGACGCGGACCTCGCCCTCGGCGAGAGGGAACTCGTCGACGAGGCGCAGCGAGCTGGCCGTGCCGTCGGGACACAGCGCGACGGCGTACCCGGACTCCTCCACGATCTGCTGCGTGATCGAACCCATCGCGGCGATCTTCGCGCTGGCCGGGATGTCCCAGCCGCGCTCACGGAGCGCCCACATCGTCTGGCCCGACGGAATCACGACCCAGTCGGCGCCCGCCATGATGTTGTCCGCGGGGATCAGGCGGCCCTCCTGCAGGGTCACGCAGTCCACGCGCAGCCCGTTCTGGCGCATCGTCTGCGACAGCTGGCCCTCGAGGCGCGGAAGGAGCACGCGGATCCGGTCGTCGTCGCTCCCCCACTCGATGAACATCGACTCGTCGTCGTGATGCTCGGTGAGGTCGACCGCGGCCAGGATCTCGGGCGCGAAGAAGCGCTCGGCGCGGCGCTGCAGCAGCGCCTTCGCGACGTTGTGCCCGGTGCGCTGGGCGTGCAGGTGAGACGTCGGCAGGCCGATCTCCAGGACGACGCGCTTCGTGCCGTCCACCGAGTACACGCCGGCCTTCAGGCCGAGGATGCCGCGACGCGACGCGAGCGCGCCGACGGGTGCGACATAGGTGGTGTTCAGGCCGGTCAGCACCGCGCGCTCGGCCTCGACGCAGATGCGGGTCTCGATGTCGTCGAGCTCTGCCAGCGCGGCGCCGACCTCGGCGTCGTCGGCCCGGGAGTCCAGCGCGAGCGCCCCCTGGCCGGGCGCGGGAAGGATGGGCAGGTACTCGGCGATCCGGTCCTCGAGGCCCAGCGCCTTCAGCGTCACCGCCGACAGCACGACGGCGTCGAGATCGCCGGGTTCGACGCGGCGCAGCCTCTCCTCCACCGAGCCGCCGACCTCGATGAACGTCAGGTCCGGCCGCAGCGCCCGCAGCTGAGCCATGCGCCGCAGCGACGTCACGCCTACGCGCGACTTTCGCGGCAGGGCGGCCAGCGGGAGCCCGGAAAGGGTCGCGAGCGCGTCGCGATGGTCGCCGCGCTTCAGGATGGCGCGGATGACGAGATCGCCAGGCGGCTCATCCAGCGGGATGTCCTTCATGGAATGGATGACGACGTCGCAGTGGCCCTTGCGCAGCGCCTTGCGCAACTCGCGCGTCGACGTGCCGATCGCGGGGCCGCTGCCCGGCATCTGACTGCTGTCGCCGGAGGTCTTGGAGACGTGCACGATCTCCACCTCGTGACCCGCCTTGCGCAACAGCTCCGCCACCTGCTCGGAGCGCGCCAACGCCAATGCCGATCCTCGCGTGCCCAGTCGAAGCTTCACCCTTGATCCTTCCCAGAAAACGGAGGTCTTCCCCAAGACCCGCCCCAGTCTCTCACGGATGCGCGGCAGCCCGTGCCGCCTCCGGCAAGGCCGAAAGTATGCGGTTCATGGCCTCGTCGTCGTGCGCGGACGAGAGGAACCACGCCTCGAAGGCCGACGGCGGCAGCGCCACCCCGCCGCGCAGCATGGCGTGGAAGAACCGGCCGAACGCGGCCTGGTCCTGCGCCTTGGCCGCCTCGTAGTCGGCCACCTCGCCGTCGCGGAAGAACACCGAGAAGAGGCTGCCCGCGGTCTGGATGACGTGCGGCACCGACTCCCGCAGCAGCGCCTCCCGGACGGCGACCTGCACCTCCGCGGACCGGTGGTTGACGCGCTCGTAGACCGCGTCGTCGGCCAGCCGGAGCGTGGCGAGGCCCGCGGCGGTGGCGAGCGGGTTCCCCGAGAGCGTGCCCGCCTGGTAGACGGGACCCACGGGCGCCAGCAGCTGCATCAGCTCGGCGCGGCCGCCCAGCGCGGCCAGCGGCATCCCGCCGCCGACGACCTTCCCGAACGTCACGATGTCGGGCTCGTACCCGCCCTCGAGGCCCAGCCAGCCGCCGGGGCCGACGCGGAACCCGGTCAGCACCTCGTCGAAGATCAGCAGCGCGCCGTGCCGGGCGGTGATGTCGCGCAGCGCGGCGTTGAAGCCCGGCGCGGGCGAGACGACGCCCATGTTGGCCGGTGCCGCCTCCGTGATGACAGCGGCGATCCTGCTCCCCGCCTCGTCGAACACGCGCTCGACGGCGGCGAGGTCGTTGTAGTCGACGACGACGGTGTCCCCCGCCGCCGCGGCCGTCACGCCCGCGGAGCCCGGGAGGCCCTGGGTGGCGACGCCGGAGCCGGCGGCGGCCAGCAGCGCGTCGGAGTGGCCGTGGTAGCAGCCGGCGAACTTCACGATGAGGTCGCGCCCGGTGGCCCCGCGCGCGAGCCGCACGGCGGTCATGGTGGCCTCGGTGCCGGTGGAGACGAAGCGCACCTGCTCCGCGACCGGGACGCGGGCCCGGATGACCTCGGCGAGCTCGACCTCGGCGGCCGTCGGCGCGCCGAACGACAACCCGCGGCCCGCGGCGTCGCGGACGGCGGCGACCACCTCGGGGTGGGCATGGCCCAGCAGCGCGGGGCCCCACGAGCAGACGAGGTCGACGAAGGTGTCGCCGTTGGCGTCGACGACGTAGGGGCCGCGCGCCTCGGCGATGAACAGCGGGGTGCCGCCCACCGAGCCGAACGCGCGCACCGGCGACGACACGCCGCCAGGGATGACGGCGCGCGCCCTTTCGAAGAGCTGCTCGTCCTCGTTCACCGCAGCCATCCGGCCATCTCCTTCGCCCAATAGGTCAACACGATGTCGGCGCCGGCCCGCACGATGGCGGTCACCGACTCCTGCGCGGCCGCCCGCAGGTCGATCCAGCCGCGCTCGGCCGCGGCGCAGATCATGGCGTACTCCCCCGACACCTGATAGGCGGCGACCGGCACGTCCGAGACGGCCGCGACATCGGCCAGCACGTCCAGGTAGGAGCCGGCAGGCTTGACCATGACCATGTCGGCGCCCTCGGCGAGGTCCAGCTCGGCCTCACGCAGGCCCTCGCGGCGGTTGGCCGGGTCCTGCTGATAGGTGCGGCGGTCCCCGTCGAGCGAGCTGGCGACGGCCTCGCGGAACGGCCCGTAGAAGGCAGAGGCGTACTTCGCGGCGTAGGCGAGGATCGCCACGTCCTCGAGGCCCTCGCCGTCGAGCCCCGCGCGGATGGCCTCGACCTGGCCGTCCATCATCCCCGACGGCGCGACGACGTGCGCCCCGGCACGGGCCTGCGCGACGGCCATGGAGACGTACGCGGCGAGGGTCGCGTCGTTGTCGACGCGCCCATCGTCGGTGAGGAATCCGCAATGGCCGTGGCTGGTGAACTCGTCGAGGCAGGTGTCGGCCATGACCACCGTGCTGTCGCCGACCGCGCTCCGCACCGCGGCGAGACCGCGCTGCAGGATGCCGTCCTCGGCCCACCCCTGCGTGCCGCGCTCGTCCTTGGCGGCGTCGTCCGGCACGCCGAAGAGCATCAGGCCCCCCACGCCCGCGGCGACGGCCTCCTCCGCGGCGGCGCGGACGGAGTCGAGATCGTGGCGGAGCACGCCCGGCATGGAGGAGATCTCGCCGGAGCGCTCGGCGACGAACATCGGCAGCACCAGCTGCGCCGGCCGCACCTCGACCTCGCGGACGAGCCGCCGCATAGCGGGCGTGGTGCGCAGCCTTCTCGGACGGATGACGGTCATGGCTCTCCCAACGAGGCGATGGCTTCGACGACGCCGGCGGCGTCCTGACTAGGGGCGACGGCATCCGACTCGACGCCGAGCTCCCGGAGGGCGGCGGCGGACGGCTCACCGAACGCGACGACGCGGATGCCCCTGCGGTAGCCGAGGAGCTCGCCGACGGCGCGCCCGACGGACCCGGAGGTGACGACCACGACGTCGAAGTGGCCGCCGCGCCACTCCTCGCCGAGCCGGTCGGGCAGCTCCCGCAGCGGGACGACGGTGTAGACGGGCAGCGTCTCGACGTCCCAGCCCTTGGCGGAGAGGCCGTGCGCGAGGGTCGGCTTGGCGAGCGCGGAGCCGGGCGCGACGACCCGGCCGGAGCCCCGCGGGAAGGCGGCCACGAGCGCGGCGGCGCTGGCCTCGCCCTGGGGCACGAGGTCGACGCGGATCCCGCGGCGGGTGGCGGCCGCGGCGGCGGCGGCGCCGACGGCGGCCACACGGGCCGTCTCGGGGATGCTCAGGCCCAGCTGGTCGAGGGCGTCGAGGGTGGTGGCGGAGGTGAGGGTCACCCAGTCGGCGCCGTCGAGCCCGCCGCCCGGGCGCAGCAGGACCTTGCGCTGCACCGGGTGCGCGACGACCTCGGCCCCCGCGGCGCGGATGCCCTCGGCGAGCGCGCCGTCGGCCCGGGGCAGGAGCACGCGGACGCCCGCCAGGCTCCGCGCGCCGCCCCAGAGCGCGGTGTCGTCGTGCAGGTCGGCCAGCCGCGAGG
>CAKUBE010000017.1 GCA_934636715.1 uncultured Arachnia sp. | reverse complement strand
GGGATACTTCCGTAGTGCTGGCATCCGATGCCCTCCTCCGTGACTTGGATGCCTCCATCAAACCCGACACTTGACACCTCTTCCCAATGCTCCTCGTACCACTCCTGGAGGTCCGTAACCTCAGGCCCCTGGAATCGGACGTTGAGTTCGACGTTCTGTGTCAGGCCGGGGCGCGTGAAGTTGGACGACCCCACGAGCGCCGCCGAGCCGACGACCTTGAGCTTGCTGTGTGTGATGTACGCCTTGGCGTGGAACTTCTTGGGTGTGTAGACACGGATCTCGACCTTGCCCGGGCGAATGCCGTCGACGACCGCTTCCGCCCCCGTGAGGAACGGGTCGCCAGCTCTGCGCTCGTTCAGGATGGAGGTGTCGAGTGCAGTCGCGATCGCGTCGGCGCTCGCACGACTGGTCTCGCCACCGATGAGAAGTCGGATCTTGTCGACCTTCTGCCAAGCGCCGTCCAGGGCGAGAAAGGCGCCAAGCTCGAAGTGTCCCGTCGCGATGTCGATGGCCGAACTGATCTCGCACCACTCGCGGACGTAGTGGAGCGCTTTCCAGTCTTCAGCCGTGTTGTCGACGATGAATCGCTCAGGAGGCGCCATGGATTCCCGGTCTCTTTCCCCACGCGGACGGCGATCCTGACCAAGGGCGGCCGTCCTGCATTGCTATCTAGTGGGATTTATCCCACTCCCGAGAGCAGCATAGCCGTGTTCAGCTACTGGCATGGCGGATGGATCCCACTCGGTGCGCGGCAGTGTCGCTGGCGCGGCCGCTGGCCTTATCCCGCCGCCTTCGCTGGACTGGGACGGATGGCGCCGCGCTGTCCGTCAGGTGAAGGAGGAGCGCCAGCTATCGATCAACGATCTGACGATGCGGTCCGGGCTCGATCGATCCACCGTGATTGAAATCCTGAATGGACGACGAGGCGTGAACGACATCAAGATGACGACCTTGTGGGCGCTCGCGTGGGCGCTGCAGATTGACGATGTACCAGCGTTTATTGCTCCACTCTTCGAACCGGTCTCAGGACCTGCCGGGTCGAAGAGTCCCTAGACCTCTAGCCGGGCCTCGAGCGTGGCGAATGTCTCATTGTCGCTCCGGAGCGCCGAGGCAGGGCCTGAGGCGACGAGGCGGCCGGCGTCGAGGACGGCGACGAACGTGTCGTCGTCGAGGAGGTCGACGCGGTGGGTCACCTCGATCACCGTCATCGGGCCGGGGAGGGCGGCGAGCCGGTCCCGGACCACGCGGGCGGTCGGGCCGTCGAGCTGGCTCAGCGCCTCGTCGAGGACGAGCACCGACGGCCGCGCGACGAGGGCTCGCGCCAAGGCGATGCGCTGCAGTTGGCCGCCCGAGAGGGTCGAGCCCCGCTCGCCGATCCCGGTGTCGAGACCCTCCGGCAGGCTCGCGTACCAGTCGTCCAGCGCGGCGGTGTGCAGCGCCGCCACCAGGTCGTCGTCGGTGGCGTCCGGCGCGCCGAGGCGGAGGTTGTGGGCGAGGGTGCCCGAGAGCATCGTCGGGCGCTGCGCGACGAGGGCCACCCGGGACCTCAGGTCGTCGAGGGAGAGCCGCGTGACGTCGACGCCGCCGAGGAGGACGATGCCGGTGTCCGGGTCGAAGCCGCGGGGAAGGAGGTGCGCGAGCGTCGACTTCCCGCTCCCGGACACCCCGACCACCGCACTCCACGAGCCGGCGGGGAAGGAAAGGGAGACGTCGCTCAGGGCCGGGCGCGCGGCGCCGGGATAGGTGAGCGAGACCCGCTCGACGGCGACGGCGACGCCGCCGCCCGACGGCGCGGGTGCCGGATCCGGCGGGTCGGCCACCTGGGGCCGGGCCTCGACGACGGCGTGGACGCGTTCCGCGGCGGCGAAGGACTCGTCGAGGCCAGTGACGAAGTCGTCGATGCCCTGCGTCGGCTTCCACAGCCCCACTACGACGGCAGCCGCGACGGCGACGTGGGAGCCGAGGGCCCCGACGGCGCCGGCGACGGCGAGCAGCGCCACGAGCGAGCCCAGCTGCAGCGCGGTGCCTAGCGCCGCTCGGAGGGCCTGGACCCGCCCCGAGGCCACGCGGGCGGCGCCGAGTTCTCCGCTCGCGGCGTCCAGCGAGGCGAGGCGCGCGTCGGCGACGTTGAAGGCGAGGATCTCCCGCAGGCCCTGGACGTCGTCGCCGAGGTGGGCCGCGAGCGCGCCCCGTCGCCGGGCGGTACGGCGGGCCGCCGCCCAGGTCGCCGGCCCGGCCAGCCACGGGACCGCGAGACCCGCGACGACGAACGCGGCGGCCACGCCCGCCAGCGTGCCGTCGACCGCGAGGCCGAGCCAGGTCAGCGCGACGGCGGGCACCACGACCGCGGCCACGGCCGGCGGCAGCGTGTGCGCGAAGAAGACCTCGATCCGGTCGATGTCGCGCGTGGCGCGTTGGATCAGCTCGGCTCCGGCCCGTCCGCGCGTGGCCGCCGGGGCCTGCGGGACGAGCCGCGCGAAGAACAGATCGCGCAGCCGCTGCAGCGCGGTGAACGCCACCCAATGCCCCGCGTAGTGCTCGGCGTAGCGGAGCGCGGCCTTGACCAGCGCGATGCCGGCGAGCGCACCGATCACCGGCCAGAGGGAGGGCGGCTCGCGGTTGTCGACGTCGGTCGAGGAGAGGGCCGCGCTGATCCACGCCCACTCCAGGGCGGAGACCGCGGTGACGAGCAGCGCGACCCCGGCGAGCTGGCCGAGGACGCGCGCGACGACCGCGAGGCCCAGCGTGGGGACCAGAGCGCGGGTGTGGCCGACGAGCCATCGCGTGAGCGCCAGCCGGTTCATGTCGTCACTTCCCCGATCGGGGCCAGCTCGACGGTGCGGTCGGCGGCCAGGATCGCGCCCGGCCGATGCGCGATCATCAGCACGGTGCGCCCGGCCGCGAGCCGGTCGAGGGCTTCGAGGAGGGCGGCCTCGCCGGCCAGGTCCACCTGGCTGGTGGGCTCGTCGAGGAGCAGGATCGGCGCGTCGCGGAGCCACGCGCGGGCTATCCCGAGCCGCTGCGCCTGGCCGCCGGACAGCAGCGCGCCGTGCTCGCCGACATGGGTGTCGAGGCCCCGCGGCATTGCCCGCACCTCGTCGGCCAGCCCGGCGAGTCCGAGCACCTCCCACAGCCGCTCGTCGGTCGCGGCGGGGTCGGCGACGCGGAGATTGTCGGCGATCGTGCCCAGGAAGAGGAAGGTGCGCTGCTCGACGACGGCCAGCCGGGCGCGCGCGCCGGAGGGGTCGGCCGCGGCGTCGACCCCGCCGACGAAGACCCGCCCCGACGACGGCGCCAGGTGTCCCTGGAACAGCGCGCCGACGGTGGACTTGCCTGCGCCGCTCGGCCCGACGAGGGCCACGCGCTCGCCGTCCCGCACGGATAGGAAGAGGTGGGCGAGCACCGTCGGCCCGCCCGGCCAGGAGGCCGTGACGTCGATCAGTTCCAGCGCCGCCGCCGACGACCCGCCCGCTGCCGGGCGCGGGGCCGGGTTCCCGCGCATGGCGGCGTCGAGCTGCGCCTCCGCGGCGCGCCCGCCGACGCCGATGTAGAAGAACTGCCCCACGACGTCGACCGGCCCGGTGGCTAGGAGCGCGATCAGCACGACGGCGACACCCTCGCCGAGCGTCAGCGTCTGTCGATCCACCCGGGCGATCGCCAGCACCGCCGCGGCGACGACCATCGTCAGCGAGAAGGCCAGGTCGAGGACGAGGATCAGGAGCTGGTTGACGGCGAGCAGGCGCATGATGCCGCGCCGGTGGGCCTCGCCGCGCCGGGCGAGCTCGTGCCCGACGCGGCGTCCCGCCCGCGCGTAGACGAGCGTCTCCAGAGCCTGCACCGCCTCGAGGAACCCGGCCGTCAGCCGACCCTGCGTCCGCCGGTACTGCGCGCCGACCGGGCGCACCGCGCGCCGGAATCCGCCGACCACCAGCGGCACGAGCAGCAGGAACACGGCGAGCAGGCCCGCTATGCGGGCGTCGATGAACGCGGCCATCACGCCGAGCGCGACCAGCGGCGCGGTCATCGCGCCGAGGATCGGCCCCAGGAATCCCGCTCGGTACTGGGCCGCCTTCTCCACGCCCCCGGTCGCCAGCGAAAGGAACTCCCCGCTGGACCCGGCGCGCGTGACCCCGGCGTCGAACACCGCCCGGACCAGCCGACGGCGCAGCCGCGCCTCAGCCACCCCGACGGCCCGCTGCGTGTACCCGGCGCTTGCCGCCGACGCGGCGGCCGCGAGGATCACGAGCGCGACGCCGGCCCACAATCCGGAAGGAGAGAGGGTGCCGTCGATGCCCGCCCCCACCAGCACGAGGAGCAGCGCGGTGGCGGCCGTCGACATCCACGAAAGCGCGGCCGAGGGGACCATGACCCTGGACGATACCGCCCGGGTGACCCCGTCTGTCCACCAAAGGTGACGATGTGTGGTCTGTGAGGCGTGAGGGGAGCGTTACCCGCTAGGGTCTAGTGAACGAAGCCATCTTACCTGTGCAGGGGGACATCATGATCGTGGAGCGATCGAAGAGAAACAAGGGAGTTCTGGGGGTCACCGTCGCGACGGCGCTCGTCGGCACGTTGGCGCTGGCGCCACCCGTCCACGCCGCGCCGGCCGAGGCCGACCTCTTCTGCGACGTCCCAGGCCAGGAGCTCGCGATCGCGCCGATCTCCGGTCTCGAAGAGGGTCAGCCCGTCACGTGGCTCTCGACCACCAAGGGCACCGCGCCGACGGAGTTCACGGGTGAGTACGTGGGCAAGCTCGACAACGCGCTGGGCTACGACGCCTACGGCAACCCCCGCGACCTCCTGCTCGTCAAGCTCGGCGGCGACGCCGTCGCCAAGGCCGGGGTGTGGGCCGGCGCGTCCGGCTCTCCCGTCTACGACGCGGACGGTGCGCTCGTCGGCGCGGTCTCGTACGGCTTCAGCTGGCTCCCCGACGACGACGTGGCCGGAGTGACCCCCGCCGCCTACATGAAGACGATCGGCGAGCTGCCCGGAACCGCCAAGGTGAGCCCCGCCGCGCAGAAGGAGGTCAACGACCTCGTCGACGCCCCGGCCGGCACCCCGAAGAGCTCCGGGCAGATCCGGCGCATCGACCCCGTCCGCGTCACGATCGGCAGCACCGCGGGCAGGTTCGACAATATCTCCTCGCAGCTCGCCAAGAAGGTCCGCGGCTACAAGTCGGTGGCGCCGAGCGGGCGCGCCGCCGATGGCGGCACCCTGAGCGGCAAGGACTATCCGATCGTCGCCGGCGGCAACATCGCGGTCTCCTACGCGTACGGCGCCGTGGGGTCCGCCAGCGTCGGCACCGTCACCGCGGTGTGCGGAGACGACGTGTTCGCCTACGGCCATCCGAACAACTGGAACTCCAACCTCGGGGCGAGTTTCCACGGGGCCTCGGCCGCGCGCATCGTCCCGGACCTCGGCGGCTCGTACAAGCTGGTGGGCGACATCGGCGCGCCGAAGGGCCGGATCACCGACGACCGGCTCGCGGGCGTGAAGGGCAAGCTGGGCGCCCCGGCCCCGAGTGTCCCCGTCACCTCGGTCAGCAAGGTGGGCTCGCACAGCAACAAGGCCGTCACCCACGTCTCCGCGGACCTGCTGCTCCCGGACGTCGCCGCGGCCCAGCTGGCCGGCGACGCCGTCCGCATGCTCGACAACGAGTGGGTGGGCACCGCCAAGGTGCAATGGTCGATCAACTACCAGCGCGAGAACGGGAAGCGGGGCACGTTGACGAACGTCAACCGCTATTCCGCGGACGTGGCGTTCTCCAGCATCGTCGGCGCGGAGGTCGCCCAGGACATCGCCGAGATTCAGGCGAACCCCTTCGAGGACGTCAAGATCCTCAGCGTCAACATCTCCGTCCGGTTCACCGAGGGCTACCGCGCCGCGCGCGTCACGGGCGTGCAGGTCATGAACAAGGGCGCGTGGAAGAAGATCAAGGCAGGCGGGACCGCCAAGGCGACCCGCGGGAAGACCTACACGTTCCGCGCGGTGCTGAGCCCCTTGCCGGGAACGACCAAGGTCACCGAGTACCGCGAGTTCACCGTGACCGTGCCGCAGAGCGCGAAGAAGACCGTCTCGGTGAAGGTCGGCTTCCCGCAGCCCCCCTTCATCGAGATCCCGAGCGACATTCCCGGCGAGCCGCCCATCCAGGTGCCGATCGACCTGCCGGTCGAGGACTTCGACGGCCTGATCGCGAGCCTGGACAACAACTACCGCAGCGACGTGTTCACCCGCACGCGGACCTACACCAGCACCGCGGGGAAGCGTTACGTCAAGGAGAACAACTACGTCGCGCCGACCATCGTCGTCGACGAGGGCAAGACCATCTCGTTCAAGCTGCAGGTGCCGGAGAAGAAGCCGGCCAAGAAGAAGTAGTCGCCGTACCTCGGCTCGAGGCCTACTCGGCGGCCTCGAGCCAGGCTTCTTCGAGGTCGTCCCTGCGCGCCTCGGCGTCGCGGAGGCGGGCGTCCAGGGCCGAGAGGCGCGCGAAGTCGGTGGCGGCGTCGGCCATGTCGGCGTGCAGCCGGTCGATCTCGGTGCCTACCTTCGCGAGCTGGCTCTCGATGCGCGCGAGGTCCTTCTTGCGCTGCCGCTCGGCCGCCGCGTCCGACCTGCTCGGCTGAGCGGCGGGGGCGCGTGACACGACGGGAGCGGCGGCCGCCCGCCGCCGGGAGAGGTACTCCTCGACGCCGCCGGGGAGGAGTACGCAGCTCCCGTCGCCCAGCAGCGCGTAGGTGACGTCGGTGATCCGCTCCAGGAAGTAGCGGTCGTGGCTGACGACGATCAGGGTGCCCGGCCAGCCGTCGAGGTAATCCTCGATGACGGTCAGGGTGTCGATGTCCAGGTCGTTGGTGGGCTCGTCGAGGATCAGCACGTTGGGCTCGGTCAGCAGTAACCGCAGGAACTGGAGCCGACGGCGCTCGCCGCCGGACAGGTCGCCGATCCGGGCCACGAGCTTGTCGCCCGTGAAGCCGAACTCCTCGAGCAGCGACGACGCGCTCGCCTCGCGCCCGGTCGCGAGCCGCGTCTCCTCCTTCAGCCGCTTGACCGAGTCGAGGACGCGGTCGGCGTCGTCGAGCTCGCCGACGGTCTGGGACAGGTAGCCGAGCCGCAGCGTCTTGCCGCGCTTGATCTTCCCGCGGTCCGGCTCGCGCTCGTCGGCCAGGAGGTCGAGCAGCGAGGTCTTGCCCGCGCCGTTGACACCCACGAGGCCGATCCGGTCGCCGGGCCCGATCGACCATGTCAGGCGGTCGAGCAGCGTGCGGTCCGGGACGGCGTAGTCGACGTTGACCAGGTCGAACACGTCCTTGCCCAGCCGGGTGACCGCGAACTGCTGCAGCGCGACGGCGTCGCGCGGGGGAGGCTCGTCGGCAATGAGGACGTTGGCGGCGTCGATCCGGAACTTCGGCTTCGACGTCCGCGCGGGCGCGCCGCGGCGGAGCCACGCGAGCTCCTTGCGGGCGAGATTCTTGCGCCGCGCCTCGTTGGCCGCGGCCTGCCGCTGCCGCTCCACCTTCGCCAACACGTACGCGGCGTACCCGCCGTCGTAGGCGTCGACGACGCCGTCGTGCACCTCCCAGATGCGGGTGCAGACCTCGTCGAGGAACCAGCGGTCGTGGCTGACGACCAGCATCGCGAGTCCCGCCTTCGTGCGGGCCCGCAGGTACTCCGCGAGGAAGGCGATGGCCTCGACGTCGAGGTGGTTGGTGGGCTCGTCGAGGACGACGAGATCGTGATGGCCGAGCAGCACCCCGACCAGGCCGACCCGGCGTCGTTCGCCTCCGGAGAGAGTCCCGAGCGCCCGGTCGAGGTCCACGTCCGCCAACAGCGCCTCGACGACCGCCCGCTGGGACGCGTCGGCGGCCCAGACGTGGTCCGGGGCGCCGCCGACGATCCAGTCGCGCACCGTCTGTGCATCGTCGCCGACGGTGTCCTGCGCGAGCACGCCGATGCTGGCGTTGTTCGCGGCCGTGACGCGCCCGTCGTCGGGTTCGAGGTCTCCGGTGAGGATGCGCAGCAGGGTGGTCTTGCCGTCGCCGTTGCGGCCGACGACGCCGATCACCTCACCCGCGCCGAGGCCGAGCGAGACGTCGTCGAGCAGGATCCTTGTCCCGAAGCCGTGCGTGACGGCCTCGAGGTTGACGAGATTTGCCACCCGTCAGCGGCCGCGCATCGCGGACCGGGCGCCCTTCGTGTTGATCGGGCCCTTCGGGATGGGGGCCTTGGGGCGCATGGCGTCGAGCGCGCGGAGGCGCTGGTTGACCTCGCCGATCTTGGCGGGCGTCAGCTGCTTCGGGAGCTTCTTGATGTGCTTGGCGAGCTGGTCGAGCGGCACCTGGCCCGCGCCGTTGCCCATCTGGATGGTGGTGACGGAGACGCCGTAGGCGACCTGCTCGTGCTTCTTCTTCTCGCTGGCCAGCATCGGCTTCAGTCGCCCGGGGTCGCCCTCGCCGATCAGGATGAGACCGCCCTGGCCGAGCGTGCGGTGGATGGCGTCGAAGTTGCGGTTCGCGGTGATCACGGGCGTCGAGATCCAGCCCTTCGGCAGCATCTGCAGCGCGACCTCGGCGGATCCCGCCTTGCCCTCGTAGCGCGTGTACACCGCGCGGCGGGCGCGCCAGGCGAACAGCAGCATCGCGACGAGCGCCCCGACCGAGATGCCGAGGAAGCCCCAGATGAGGGGGGCGTTCAGCGCGAAGCCCAGGATGATGAACCCGATGATCGGGACGACGAGACCCGCGACGGTCATCCAGACGAGGTGCTTGTCGTCCTTTGCCGTGATCTTGTAGGTCTCGACCATCTGGCGCCACCGGTTCCAGTCGGCCGGGTTGGTCGAGTTCCTCTTGCGTTCCTTCTCGGCCCGGGCCTCGGCCTTCTGCTTGGCCTCCAGGGCCTTGGCGCGTTCGCTCTTAGCCATCGAATCTTTCCGTCTGGGTCAACTTCTTGCGGGCGTCCATGGCCGTGCGGTACAGCCGGCCGGCGCGGTACGACGAACGAACGAGCGGCCCGGACAAAACGCCAGAATATCCGATCTGGCGCGCCTCCAGATCGAGCTCCTCGAACTCCTCGGGGGTCACCCAGCGGTCGATGGGATGGAGGGTCGCGTTGGGGCGCAGGTACTGCGTGATCGTGATGAGCTCGGCGCCCGCGTCGTAGAGTTCCTGCAGCGCCTGCGAGATCTCTCCCCGGGTCTCGCCCATGCCCAGGATGAGGTTCGACTTCGTGACCAGTCCCTCGGCGCGCGACATGCGCAGCACCTCGAGCGAGCGGTCGTAGCGGAAACCGGGACGGATGCGCTTGAAGATGCGCGGCACGGTCTCGACGTTGTGCGCGAACACCTCGGGCCGGGTGTCGAACAGCTGGCCGAGCAGCTCCGCCTTGCCGGAGAAGTCCGGGGCGAGCATCTCGACGCCGACGCCCGGGTTCACCGAGTGGATCTGGCGGATGGTCTCGGCGTAGAGCCACGCGCCCTCGTCGGGGAGGTCGTCGCGGCAGACGCCGGTGATGGTGGCGTAGCGCAGCCCCATCTTCTTCACCGACGCGGCGACGCGCAGCGGCTCGGCGGGGTCGTAGCCCTCGGGCTTCGCCGACTCGATCTGGCAGAAGTCGCAGCGCCGCGTGCACTTGTCGCCGCCGATGAGGAACGTGGACTCGCGGTCCTCCCAGCACTCGTAGATGTTGGGGCAGCCGGCCTCCTGGCAGACCGTGTGCAGGTCTCCGGTGGTGACGATCTGCTGGAGGTCCTGGTAGTTGGGCCCCATGCGCGCCGTGGTCTTGATCCAGCCGGGCTTGCGCTCGATCGGCGTCTGCGCGTTGCGCGCCTCCACGCGGAGGAGTCGTCGTCCATCGGGCTGCACAGCGGTCACGATCGAGCAGTCTACCCCGCGTGGTCGGCCGGACCGACGGCGTCAGTCCGTGGGCTGGAACGTCAGGGTTCCGCGGAGGATGGGCTCGAGGTCGTGGGCGACCGCCGGGACGCTCCAGTCGCCGGGGACCTCCTCGGCGATCGAGGTGACGCCCGCGTCGGAGATGCCGCAGGGTACGATGTTGCCGAAGCGCTCGGCGGAGCTCAGCACGTTGAGCGCGAAGCCGTGCATGGTGGTGCGGCGCGAAACCCGCACGCCGATGGCGCAGATCTTGCGCTCGGGCAGCGCGTCCGTGGCGCCGAGCCAGACGCCGGTGCGCCCCTCCACCCGCATCGTCGCGATGCCGTAGCCGTCGAGCAGCGTCATGATCGCGGCCTCGAGCCTGCGCACGTAGTCGACAACGCCCATGCCGTCGGCGAGCTGCACGATCGGGTAGCCGACGAGCTGCCCGGGCCCGTGGTAGGTGATCTCGCCGCCGCGGTCCGTGGCGATGGTGGGCGTGCCGTCCTTGGGGTAGTCCGATGGCTTCGTGCGCCGCCCCGCGGTGTACACGGGCGTGTGCTCCAGCAGGATCACGTGTCCGGGGCGGGCGCCGTCGGCGACGTCGGCGTGCACCTCGCGCTGGTAGTCCCACGCCTCCTGGTAGTCGGAGAGCGCGCGCTCCGCGCCGAGCCCGCGGTACTCGAAGGTCAGCATTTCGCCGATGCTACCGCTCGGAAGTGCCCCGGCGCGCGGCGTGCGCAGTAGCGTGGGCGGTCGACACCACAGGAGGTGGACGGCGTGCGACACGTGCTGCGGCTGACGCGACCCGCGGAAGGGTTCATCGAGGCATTCCTGATCGGAAACGGCCGGATCGGGGCGGCGGTCCGGGGCCGGCCCGGCGAGGAGGTGTTCGACCTCAACGCCGACACGCTCTGGTCCGGCGGGCCGCTCGCGCCCGACGTCGCGCCCGAGGCGGCCGCCGTCGTCGCCGAGCTCCGGGATGCGATCCGGGAGCGCGACTTCGACCGCAGCGAGCGGCTCGCACGCGAGCTCCAGGCGGACAGCTGGTCCCAGTCCTATCAGCCGGTCGGCGCGCTGACCTGGCGGTACGGCGCCGCCGACGACGATCCGGGCGGGTACGAGCGCCGGCTCGACCTGCGCGACGCCGTGGCGACCACCGCCTCGTCGGCGGGCCGGATCGACGCGTTCGCGAGCGCCCCGGACGAGGTCATCGTCGCTCATGCGCGCGATGCGGAGACGGCCCTGGAGCCCCGGTTCATCTCGCCGCACCCGGTCAGGAACGCCCGAGACGTCGACGCCGACGGCACCGCATGGCTCACGGTCGTCGGCCGGGCGCCCGCGTGCGTTGCCCCGGAGTACGCGGACGTGCCGGATCCCGTCCGGTACGGCACCGACGAGCCCGATGCCGACGGCGCCGTCGCCGCGGGGATGGGATTCGCTGTCGTCGTCGCGACGCGCGCGACCGATGCGGGAGCGGTCCTGGTGGCCGCCGTGGAGACGGGCCACCGCGGCTGGAACCGGCGTCCGCTGGGCGACGTCCCGGAGCTGGCCCGCCGGGCGCGCGAACGGGTCGTCGCGGCGCTGGGACGCGGCGTCGACGCGGTGCGCGGTCGTCACGTGGAGGACCATCGCGCGCTCTTCGACGCCGTCGACCTCGACCTCTCCGCCTCGCCCGCCACCGCTGACCACGACCCTGCCCTCGACGAGTTGGCGTTCGACGTCGGCCGCTACCTCCTCATCGGCTCGTCGCGTCCGGGCACGGAGGCCGCGAACCTGCAGGGCATCTGGAACGTCGACGTGCGGCCGGCCTGGAGCTCGAACTACACGACCAACATCAACGTCGAGATGAACTACTGGGGCGCCGAGCGCGTGGGCCTCGGCGCCCTCGTGGAGCCGCTGATAGCGCTCACCCGCGACCTCGTCGCCGCCGGGGCCGGCACCGCGCGCCGCGTCTACGGAGCAGACGGGTCCGTCTGCCACCACAACACCGACCTGTGGCGGTACACGCCCCCGGTCCCGGGAGAGACGATCTGGGCGAACTGGGCCTCGTGCCTGCCGTGGCTCGCCGCGCACGTGTCGGCACACGCGGCCTTCGGCGCCGATCCCGACGGTTTCGTCGTCGACACCGCGCTGCCACTCTATCGCCCCGTCGTGCGGTTCGCGTTGTCGATGCTGGTCGACGGCCCCGACGGCGCGCTGCTGGCCAGCCCGTCGACGTCGCCCGAGCACGCCTTCGTCACCCCGACGGGTCGTGCTGCGGTGACGGAGGGCTCGGCGATGGACCGTGAGCTGGTACTCGAGCTGTTCACCGACTACCTCTGGCTGCTCGCGCGGGCCGGCGCGCCCTCAGCCGAAGATGTCGCCCTGCGCGCGCGGGTCGAGGCGACGCTCGACCGCCTGCCGACCCCGGCGATCGTCGACGGCGGGATCGGGGAGTGGGACGACGTGCTCGTCGGCGTCGAACCCGGCCATCGCCACGTCTCGCACCTGTACGGCGCATTTCCCGGGCGTCGGATCACGCGCGGGACGCCCGACGAGCTGGCGGCGGTGGCGTCGTCGCTGCGCGCCAGGCTGAGCCACGGCGGCGGCTACACCGGGTGGAGCCGGGCGTGGGCGCTTGCCCTCGCCGCGCGGATCGGCGACGGCGACCTCGCCGAGCACGCGCTGTCGACCCTGACGGGCACCCTGTACTCCGCATCGATGCTCGACCTGCACCCGCACGCGAAGGGCGAGGGCGGATACGTCTTCCAGATCGACGGCAACCTCGGCGCCGTCGGCGGCATCGGCGAGCTGCTGCTGCAGGACCACGACGGCGTGCTGCGGCTGCTCCCGACACTGCCGCCGAGCTGGCCCGCGGGCAGCGTCACCGGGCTGCGCGCCCGCGGCGGACACCGGGTCGACCTGCGCTGGGCCGACGGCGCGCTCGTCGAGGCGAGGATCGTCGCCGGCTCGGACGGGCCGATCGCCGTCGAGGCCGACGCGTTCACCGGCACCATAGACCTGCGTGCGGGCCGGGCCCACCCAGTGCTTGCCTAGGCGCGGCGGGCTTACCTAGGCGCGGCGGGTCACCAGGTCGACGAACACGTCCTCCAGCGTCGGCTCGCCCGGACGGCCCGCGGCGGCCCACTCGTCGCGGAGGCCGTGGCGGATGTCGGCGGGTGCGCCCTCGGCGATGATCCTGCCGTCGTAGATGAACGCGAGCTGGTTGCAGTGGCTGGCCTCGTCCATGTAGTGCGTGGTGACGAACAGCGTCACGCCGCGGCCGGCGAGCTCGTAGAGCAGGTCCCAGAACTGACGCCGGGCCACCGGATCGACGCCGCCGGTCGGCTCGTCGAGGAACAGCAGTTCGGGGTCGTGGATGGTCGCGGTGCCCAGCGCGAGGCGCTGCCGCCAGCCGACGGACAGGTTCGCCGTCAGCTCGTTCTCGCGGCCCTTGAGGTCGGCCATCTCCAGGACGTAGGCGCGTTGCTCGGCGAACCGCTCCGGCGCGAGGTCGTAGACGCCGGCGTAGAATCGCAGGTTCTCGGCCACCGTCATGTCCTCGAACAGCGCGAACTTCTGCGACATGTAGCCGAACCGCGGCCGGACGCGCTCGGGGTGCCGGGCCACGTCCTCGCCCAGCACCAGGGCCTGCCCGGCACTCGGCGCGCTGGTGCCGGTCAGCATCCTGATCGTCGTGGTCTTGCCCGAGCCGTTGGGGCCGAGGAAGCCGAAGATCGTGCCGCGCGCCACGTCGACGTCGATGCCGTCGACGGCGGTGAAGCTCCCGAAATGCTTGGTGAGGCCGCGCACGGAGATGGCGGCCTCGGGATCGGGTGCGGCGGTGTGGTCGGCGTTCATTCGGCCAGCCTCCTGTGAGTTGCGGCGATGGCGGCGCCGAAGAGCACGACGGCGAACGCCGTCAGGATCGCGAACTGGAGGCTGAGCGCGCCGAAGCCGCTGCCCTTGATGAACGCGCCGCGCAGGATCTCGATCGCCCAGGTGAGCGGCACGAACCAGGTCAGCGGAACGATCGCGGCGGGCATCGAGTCGATCGGGAAGATGAAGCCCGACAGCACGAAACTCGGCAGCATGAACAGCATCATCAGCTGCTGCGCCTGCTGCCGGGTGTGCGAGACCAGGGAGATCAGCAGCCCCAGCCCGATCGAGGTGAGCATGAACAGCGCCAGCCCGGCGGCCACGACCGAGATCCGCCCGGCGAACGGGACGCCGAACCAGAACACGCCGACCAGAGCGACGAGCAGCAGCTGCACGTTCGCGACGAGGACGTAGGGGGTGACCTTGCCGATCAGGTACTCGGTGGGGCGGATCGAGGTGACGAACATCTGCTCCAGCGTGCCGCGCTCGCGCTCCTTGACGACGGCCTGGCCCATGACCGCCATGATCGACAGCATCACGATCGCGGCGACGAGCCCGGGGATCATGGTGTTGACCGCGGCCAGCGTCGGGTTGAACATCACCCGGACCCGCGCGTCGATCCCCGGTGCGGCAAGGTCGATCCCCTGCGCGGCCATCCGGTCGGCGTTGAACCGCGCGACGATCTGGGCCGCGTAGCCGCTGCCGACCGACGCCACCTGGCTGTCCGAGCCATCCACGACGATGCCGATCGGCGCGGTCTCGCCCCGATCCAGCGCCGCCTGCGTGCCCTCGGGGATGACGACGGCGATGGCGATCTCGCCCATGTCCATCAGCCGCTGCAGGTCGCTCTCGGCGGGCCGCGCGACGACGTCGAAGTAGTCCGACGCGCCGAAGCTCGCGTCCAGCGCCCGCGACGTCGCCGTCCGGTCCAGGTCGACCACCGCGGTGCTGAGGTTCGTGACGTCGGCCGCCACGACGTAGCCGAAGAGGACCAGCTGCGCGATCGGCATGATGAAGAGCAGCCGCAGGAGGAGGGGGTCGCGCCGCAGCTGCAGGAACTCCTTCCACATCAGCAGCCGGATCCGTCGCCAGCTCATCGCCGCCTCCTCGCCGTGAGGACCACCGCGACGGCGATCACGACCACCGCGTACCCGGTCAGCGCCAACAGCTCCGGCCACAGCTCCGCGACGCCGGCGCCCTTCAGGAACACGCCGCGCGAGATGGTCACCATGAACCGGGCCGGGAACAGCCAGCTGAACCACTGGAGCACGACGGGGATCGAGGCGAGGGGGAACGCGAAGCCCGACAGGATGAACGCGGGCAGGATCGAGAGCAGGAGGCCGAGCATGTTCGCGCTCTCCAGCGTCGGCGCGACCGCGGAGATGACGAGCCCCAGCCCCAGCGAGCAGAACACGAACAGCGCGGCGCCGAGCGCGAGGACGCCGAGGCTGCCCCGCAGCGGCAGATGGAAGAACCAGATGCCGACGGCGGTGATGGCCGCCAGCTCGGCGAACGCGAGGATCGTCCACGGCGCGAGCTTGCCGATCATCATCTCCCAGCCCCGCAGCGGGCTGAGCGCGAGCTGCTCGTCGGTGCCCTGCTCGCGCTCGCGGACGAGGCTGACGGCCGTCTGCTGCACCGCGACCACCATGATGATCACCACCATGAGACCGGGAATCAGGAAGTCCGAGCTGCGCCGCTCCGGGTTGTACCAGGTGCGCACGCGCGGCTCGAGCTGCCCGGCCGACGTGACGTCGAGGCCCTGGGAGTCGGCCCATTCCACCGCGATCTTCTGCCCGTAGGCCTGATTGAGCGCGACGGCGAATCCGCGCCCCACACGCGCCGCCGTCGGCTCGCTGCCGTCGAGGTAGACGGCGACGGTGGCCTGCTCGCCCGCGGCGAGGCTGCGGCCGAATCCGGAGGGCACGACGACGGCGATCCTCGCCTCGTTGCGGTCGAACGCGTCGTCGACGTCCGCGAGGCTCTCGCCGGTGCCGACGACGCGGAAGAAGTCGGAGCTGGCGTAGCTGCGCAGGTAGGCGGCGCTCGCCGGGGTCCTGTCCTGGTCGATGACGACCGTGGACACGTTGGTCACGTCGAAGCTGATCGCGTAGGCGAAGAGGATCATCTGCAGCACGGGCAGGGCGAGGACGACGGCGAGCGTGCGCCGGTCACGGCCCAGGTGCCGGAACTCCTTGGCGATCAGCGCGCCGATCCTGGTGGCCGCGCTCACCGCGGCACCTCCTCGCGCGCCAGCTCGGCGAGGACGGCGAACGCCGTCTCCATGTCGACCGCCGCGGACCGGACGGCGGCCTGGATCCCCGCCCCCGTCAGCGCGGCCTCGACGGTGGCGACGTCGTCGGCGTCGAACAGCACGCGGACGATGTCGCCGTAGAGGTGCGCGGCGAGCACGCCGGGCAGGGCGCGAGCCGCGGCCAGTGTCGCCCGCGGCTCGGCGGCGCGCAGCTCGAACAGCCGTCCGGGCAGCAGCGCCGTGATCTCGGCGGGGGTGCCGTGGTGCCGGACGCGGCCGCCGTCGAGGAAGACGACGTCGGTGCAGCGCTCCGCCTCGTCCATGTAGGGCGTGGCGACGAGCACCGTCGTGCCCGCCTGGTTGAGCTCGGCGAGGATGCGCCAGAACTCGCGGCGGGAGACCGGGTCGACGCCGGTGGTCGGCTCGTCGAGCAGCAGCACGTCCGGCCGGTGCATCAGGGTGGTGGCCAGGAACAGCTTCTGCTTCATGCCGCCGGAGAGTCGGCCCGCCTGGCGGTCCAGGAAGCTCGCGAGTCCCATGCCCGTCAGCAGTTCCAGCGAGCGTTCGCGGCGCTCCACCCTCGGCACGCCGCGCAGCCGCGCGAAGAACTCGATGTTCTCGGCAACGCTCAGGTCGGGGTAGAGGGCGAACCGCTGCGACATGTAGCCGATCCGCGGCGTCACCCGGCCCGCCTCCCGCGTGACCGAGAACCCCTGGACGCGGGCGTCTCCGGCGTCGGGCCGCAGCACCGTCGCGAGCATCCGGATCAGCGTGGACTTGCCCGCACCGTCGGGGCCGAGGAGCCCGAGCACGGCGCCCTGCGGGACGGCGAGGTCGACGCCGTCGACGGCCACGACGTCGCCGAAGCTGCGACGCAGGCCGACGGCCTCGATCGCCGGGGCCGCTGGGGACTGGGCGGTCATGACAGCCGGACGTCCACCGGCATGCCGGGCTTCAGGGTGCCCGTCGGGTCGTCGATGCGGATGCGGACGGCGAACACCAGCTTCGTCCGCTGCTCCGCGGTGTCGATGGTGTTGGGTGTGAACTCCGCGGCGTCCGACACGAACGACACGGTCCCGGTGTAGGTCTCGGCGCTGGAGTTGGCGGTCACCGTCGCCTCGTGGCCCACCTTCACCTGCCCGATCTCCGCCTCCGGCACGAAGACCCGGACGAACAGGTCGG
Organism: uncultured Arachnia sp.; assembly: GCA_934636715.1. The sequence continues at coordinate 7,217 of CAKUBE010000017.1, read as the reverse complement.
CGGGGTCTGCCATCGTCAGGACGGTGCGGCCCGGGGAGGCGTTGGCGCCCGCGTTGCCGACGACGTTGACCACGGTTCCCGCGGCGGGCGCGGTGATCGTCGCGTAACCCAGCTGGACCGTGGCCAGCTCGACGGCGGCCTCGGCCTGCGCGAGCCGCGCCTTCGCGGCCTTCACGTCGGCCTTGGTGGCATCGTCGTCGTCCTCTGCGTTGGTCACCGCGGCCCGCGCGGCGACGACGCCCTGCTCGGCCTGCGTGACCTGGAGGTCGAGCGCCGCCGTGTCGAGGTGGACGAGCGGCTGGCCCTCGGTCACCCGGTCGCCCTCGGATACCTCGATCGACGTGATCCGCCCGGCCATGGCGGGCGCGATCGCGAACTCCGTGGTCTCGACCTGTCCGCTCAGGACGAGGCCGGTCTCGGGCGCGGGGCGGGTGGCGCTCCACCACCACCAACCGCCCAACCCGGCGAGGACGAGGACGAGGAGGACGATCACCGGGACCGGAGGACGCTTGTGAGTGCTCATGGCTCACCCCTTTGCTTGACAGGACGAGAACTGGAGGTCGGCGGGGACGCCGGCAGGAAGGGCGGAGGAGACGGCAACCTCGACCGGGACGCCCCGGGTGAGGTGCACCTGGTCGGTGGCGTGGAAGGTCGGCGGGTACTCGGCCAAGGGGAGGATCCGGCTGACCCGGCCCTCGACGGGGCCGGTGAGGGAGTCGAGGGCGACTGTCGCCGGGGCGTCGACGCAGATCCGGTCGGCCTGTTCGGAGGCGAGCCAGGTGGCGACGACGAGCGCGGGCCGGGCGATCACGGCGACCGTCGCGCCCGGTGCGACGACGTCCCCGACGTGCGCGATGTCGGCTACCACGCCGTCGGCGGGCGCCCGGACGACGGCCCGCTCGCGCGCGACCCGTGCCGTGTCGACGGCGGTGGTGTCGTCGGCGGCGATGACGGCGAGCTTCCGGTTCCTCTTCAGGGCGGCGCGGGCGTCCTCGAGCTTGGTGATGCCCTCGTCGATCTTCTTGACTGCGTCGCGGGCGTCGGCGAGCTTGTCGTCGATGGTGGCGATGCCCTTGGTGAGCTGTGGGATCGCCGTCCGGAGCTTGGCCTGAGCCTTGGTGATCTCGCCGCGGGCGCCCCTCAGCTTCTCGATGCCGTTCGTAAGCTCGGCGATCGCCCCGGTGAGCTTCTTTTCCGCCTCGAGGAGCGGGGCGCGCTGCTCGGGCGGGGTCTCCGGCGGGAGCGCCTTGAGGGTGGCCGTGACCTCGGCGAGCTGGTCCCTGGCGTCCGTGCGCTTGGCCCTGAGGTCGCGGAGATTCTTGTCGACCGTGGCCAGCTGCGTCGGCAGCTTCGCGGCCGCGGCGCGGGCGTCGTCGCGCTTCTTCACGAGGTCCGCGCGTGCCTTCTTGCCCTCGGCGATGCCGTCGGTGACCTCTTCGCGTTTCTCGCGGAGGTCAGCCTCCTTGTCGTGAGTGGTGTCGACGGCGGCGTCGATCACGGGGACCTGCGCCTTCGCGACGGCGAGCTCGGCCTCCGCGATGCGCTCCTGCGCGGCGAGGGCGTCGTCGTCGAACCGGAGGAGGACGTCGCCCTCCTTGACGTGGTCGCCGAGGCTCACCTCCACGGCGGCGACGCGCTGCGCGGCACCCAGCGACAGCATCGCGGGAACGGCGGACGTGGCGGCCGGCTCCCCGGGCTGGGTCGCGAAGCCCGCGTCGAGGCTGATCCGCGGGACGGCCAGCGCGGGGGCCTGGACCGCGAGCGTGTCGGCGACCACGCGCCCGGTCACGGAGACGATGCCCGGATCGGCCTGCTGACAGGCCGCCAAGGAGACGGCCGCCGCGACGGCGAGCGCGGCGATGGCGAGCCGGGTCACGGGGCGCCGCCGAGGTCGAGGGTGCGGAGGTAGGCGTCGACCAGCCACTCGATGGTCGCGGCGTCGGGCTGCTCCGGGGGGTCGTTGCTCATGAGGCCGCCGAAGATGACGTAGCTCATGAGCGGCCCGACGAGCATCCGGACGCTGACCTCGGGATGGTCGAGGACGATGACGTCGTTGTCGGCGGCGGCGGTGAGGATCGCGGTGGCGCGGCCGAGGAGTTGGTAGGGGAGCGCCTCCAGGAACCGGCGCCGGAGCTCCGGGACGTGCGCGGCCTCGGCGAGCAGCAGCCGCAGGATGGCGATCGAGTCCTCGTGCAGCATGGTGTCGAGGAGCCGTTCGCCGAAGTCGACGAGCGCGGCGCGGAGTTCTTCGCGGGTTCCGGGCGCGTGCTCGTCGGGCTGCTGCCCGAGGGCCTCCAGGGACTCGGCCAGGATGGCGATCAGCAGCTCGTCCTTGCTCGCGAAGTACGAGTAGACCGTCTGCTTGCTGACCCCGGCCTCGGCCGTGATCGCATCCATCGACGTGCGCGCGAACCCCTGGCTGAGGAACAGCGCGCGCCCGGCGTCGGCGATCTGCCGACGCTTCGCCTGCGCCCGCGGGCTCAGCTGCTCCATGACATCAAACTGTACGGTTCAGTTTGAGTTGTGGCAACTGGGTTGGCTGGAGGAAGGGCCTTAGGTGGTAGATGTTCGTTGGTAGACCAACGAACATCTACCACTGAAGGCCGCCTTACTGCTTTTGGGCAGCTAACGCGGCTGCAAACGTTCGATTCGCGTGTCGGGATCGGACAGCGTGTACGTCAGAGTCAGATAGTTGACTCTGGCGTTCACGTTAATGCCCGCGGCGGTGTGAACTGGACGTTTGCAGCCGCGATGACGTGACGTCGGCGGTTGAGCGTGTCGATGCGGCCAGGTTCCGTCGGACCTTCACCGGTTGCCTGCCCGAGCGCGAGCTGACGCCAGGCAGTCCTGAGAGAGTTGTCGGGCGGCGCTTCGAAAAGGCCCGCACCGCGTGCAGCGGCGACGCGGACGCCGCCGGGGGCCGCACGCGCCGCTGGGCGAGCGGCGGACTATACGAAGATCGCGGCGAGGGGAACCAAGGCGGGGGCGAGGAACAGGGCGGGGAGGAGGTCGCCGACGGGGATCTGCTTCACGTCCAAGAGGCGCAGACCGAGGGCAAGAAGGATCACGCCGCCGGCGGCGGTGAGGGCGTCGATCTGAGCTGCGCTCAAGACGTCACCGGCGAAGTAGCCGACGACGGTCCAACTGCCCTGGACGAGCGCGACGGCGGGAGCCGCGGCGAGGACGCCCCAGCCGAGGGTGGAGGCGAAGGCCATCGCGGCGAAGCCGTCGAGGATGGCCTTCACGTAGAGCTGATCGGCGCCGAGACCCAAGCCGTCGGAGATCGAGCCGAGGATGGCGAGCGGGCCGACGCAGAACAGCAGCGTGGAGGTGACCATGCCGTCGACGAACCGCGCGGCGTCGCCCGTTCCCGCGAACCGGCCGCGGATCCACGTCGCGAACTGCTCGAGGCGATACTCGATCTGCAGCCAGGTGCCCAGCACTGCGCCGACGAGCAGCGATGCCAGCACGACGATCATGGCCGACGAGCCCACCTCGCTCTTCAACGCCGCGGAATTCATCGAGACGACGGAGAGCCCTCCGATGACGATGGTGAACAGTCCGAGGACCGACGTCACGGTCTCCTTGGTGCGCTCCGGGATCCGGTTGCCCAGCGCGATGCCCAGCAGCGCGCCGACGACCACCGTCGCCACGTTCACGATCGTGCCCATCCCGATAATCACGGAGTCGATCCAACCAGACCCGAGCGAAGGATGACGTGCGGGGTGGCCATGTGAACCCGTCCCTTGAGCCTGGAACCACCGAGGGGGCGTGGTCGCTGCCCACGCCTCTGCTGACGGATAAGTGCTGTCATGTCGAGACTCTGCGGGAATCGGCTGTTTGGGGAGCTGCGGCGTGTTGCCTGCCACTCACGCGACGTCTGGTCGGGTCATGAGCGGGGATCGCAGGTGCAGGAAGAGGTCCGGTGATGTGAGAGGAACGGTGACCCACGTCGCGGTCCCGGTGCCAGCGCGGGTATCGACCGTGAGCCGAACGCGGTGCGGGCTCGCGATGACGTAGATGTCTGCCACGAAGCGGTCGTTCGTCCAAGCCCCCTGTGCGCGGATCGGACGGCCCAGCGGTGAGCTGTCCGCCCAGGAGTCGTGACCGATTCCGATCTCAACGAATCCTCCGAACCGCGCGATCCACCCCTCATCGACGGGCGTGATCTCGAGCGAGGTGCCGTCGGGAAGAGCGGCGTTCGGCACCGAGGCATCCAGCGTCGCGGAGACCCGATGCCGTGGTTCCCAGCCACCGCGGACCTGTGGAAGGGAGAGCCCGCGCAGCCGCTCGGTGAGGGGGCCATCGGCGGCGGCACCATCGACCTGGCCGATTCCGGGGAGTAGGCACTCCCAGATAGCATCGAGCACGTCTTGCGCCTGCCGCACCTCGCGCTGCGCCGCGGTGACGACGACGACAAGGTCGTGCGAGGGCACGACCACGCAATGCTGGCCGAAGGCGCCGTTGCCGTGGAAGCCCTGACGAGACATCCAGAACTGGTACCCGTACCCGGTCTGGAAATCGATGCCTTCTGCGCCTTCCGCATAGTGGCGGCTCTCGACATGGCTGCGGGTGGCGAGGTCGACCCATTCGCGCGGAATCAACTGCTGATCTCCCCAGCGCCCGCCGCGCAGTAGCAACTCGCCGAAGGCCGCCACCGCCTCGGTGGTCAGATGCAGTCCGTGAAAGCCGAAAACCAGACCGCTCGCGACTCTGTCCCACTCGGCCTCCTCGATACCCATCGGCACGAAGAGCCGGTCATCGAGGTATTCGGGGAGCCCGCGGCCGGTGGCCCGCTCCACCATGCGCGCCAACACGAAGGTCGTCGCGTTGTCGTAGGTGTGGATGGTTCCCTCGGTTGAGGTGAATGGCACACGGAGGAATCCCTTGACGAGATCGTCTGGTTCCAGCTGCCACGCCTGCTCGAGACTGTCCGCGGCATGCCCAGCCGTCATCGACAGCAGGTGATGGACCGTGAGGCGTCGAGCCTGAGCCGACAGGTCGGAGGGCAGGTGCTCCGGCAACACGTCTGCCACGCGATCATCAAGAGAGAGCACCCCGTCGTCGATGGCGAGTCCCACAGCCATCGAGGTGAATGACTTCGTCATTGAGTACAGCAGATGAGGCCGATCGGGAGAGTAGGGCTTCCACCAACCCTCGGCGACGACGTGCCCATGACGAACCAGCATGAGCGAGTGGCACTCGACCGACTTCTCGGTGAGTCTCTCGAGCAGTGCGTCAACCGCGCGAGCGGAGACCGCTTCTGAACTCGGCGACGCGCGGGGCAGAAGGACGTGGCGCGGCAGCTGCGGGCTGGGCGTCATCCGGGCCAGTACTCGCTGTCCGGTGTGGCACGCGCTCCGAAGATCGCCTGGCCGACGCGGACGGTGGTCGCGCCCTCCTCGATGGCGATCTCGTAGTCGCCGGACATGCCCATGGAGAGTTCTCCGGGGCCTACCAAACCCTCGTCCCGGGCCTGGTCGCGCAGCGTGCGCAGCAGCCGGAAGCAGCCGCGGACGCGCTCGACGTCGGGGCTGAAGATCGCCAGTGTCATGAGGCCCCGGACGCGCAGCGCGTCGAAGCGCGGCAGCTCCGCGAGGAAGGCGAGGACCTCCCCAGGCGCGAGGCCGGACTTCGACTCCTCCGCGGACGTGTTCACCTGGACGTAGACGTCGAGGCTGCGGCCCGCGGCCTGGAGCCGACGGTCCAGGGCCTCGGCGAGGCGCACCGAGTCCAGCGCGTGGAACTCGTCGGCGAACGCCGCGACGTCGCGCGCCTTGTTGGTCTGCAGGTGGCCGATGAGGGCCCAGGAGACGTCCAGGTCTGCGAGCTCCTCGTGCTTGCGCGCGGCCTCCTGCACCTTGTTCTCGCCCAGCGTGCGCAGCCCCGCTGCGACGGCGGCGCGGATCCGCTCGGAGGGCACGGTCTTGCTGACCGGCAGCAGCCGCACCTCACCCGGGTCCCGGCCGGCGCGCGCCGCCGCGGCGTCGATGCGCGCGCGAACGGCCGCCACGTGCCGGGCGAACTCCTCCGGCGTGTGCGCCGCGGGGTACTGCATGGAAAGCCTTCCCGTGAAAGCACCGGCCCGGGCGTCGCGCTGGACGCCCGGGCCGGTAGGTGATCAGAGCCTCAGAGGCCGAGCTCTCCGCCGAAGTCGCCCTCTTCCAGGCGCGCCTTGACGGCGCTCAGGAACCGGGCGGCGACCGCGCCGTCGATGAGCCTGTGGTCGTAGCTCAGCGACAGGTACATCATGTGGCGGACCGCGATGGTGTCGTTGCCGAACTGATCCTCGATGACGACGGGGCGCTTCACGAGCGCGCCAGTGCCCAGGATGGCCGACTGCGGCTGGTTGATGATCGGCGTGTCGAAGAGCGTTCCCGCGGAGCCGTAGTTCGTGATGGTGAACGTGCCACCCGACAGCTCGTGGGGCTCGACCTTGCTCGCCCGCGTGCGGGCCGCGATGTCGGCGATCTTCTTCGCGAGGCCGGTGAGGTTCAACTCGCCCGCGTTCGCGATGACCGGGACCATCAGGCCCTTCTCCGTGTCCACGGCGATGCTGATGTGCTCGCCGTCGGGGTAGGTGATGGTGCCGGCGTCGGTGTCGATCTGCGCGTTGATCACCGGATGCTGCTTCAGCGCCTCGACCGCCGCCATCGTGATGAACGGCAGGTAGCTGAGGGAGACGCCCTCGCGCTTCTTGAAGTCGTCCTTCACCTTGCCGCGGATGTGGCTGATGGCCGTGACGTCGACCTCGACGGTCGCCGTCAGCTGGGCCGCGACCTGGAGCGACTCGACCATGCGCCCGGCGATGACCTTGCGCATGCGGCTGAGCTTCTCGGTCGTGCCACGGACGGCCGACGGCGCGGGCGCGGCCTTCGGGGCGGCGGCAGGAGCCGCGGCCGCGGGGGCCGGAGCCGCAGGTGCCGGCGCGGCGGCGGCCTTCTTGGCGGCCTCGGCCGCCTCGAGGACGTCCTGCTTGCGGATGCGGCCGCCGACGCCGGTGCCCGTGAGGGAGCCGAGGTCGATGCCGTGCTCCTTGGCGAGCTTGCGCACCAGCGGCGTCACGTAGGTGCCGTCCGGCGAGGCCTCGGCGGCGCGACGCGCGACGGCGTCCTCCACGGCGGGCGAGTGCTCGATGGGCGCGGGTGCGGCGGCAGCCGGGGCGGGTGCGGGCGCGGCAGGGGCTGGAGCTGCGGGTGCCGCGGCCGGGGCGGCAG
>CAKUBE010000016.1 GCA_934636715.1 uncultured Arachnia sp. | reverse complement strand
GCAGTTTCGTTCTCCGCCTTGCCGGATCATCCATCCAGTACGTCCTCGCTACGGCACCACCTACCCGCGCGACCTCTTAACCTGCGTTCGCCCTTTTGAAGACGGGACCTCCTGGGTAGCGTGGAGAGCGGGAGGGCAAGAAAATGCGTTATGTAGATGAAATCGATGAGGCGGATCTGATCGACCAGCTCATGCCGGTCGACCCCGACGAGGTGGATCTGGAACCCGACGGCGAGCTGGCGGGCCTTGTCGACGAGGCGGACTGGCTCGACCAGCAGGTCGACGCCCCCATCGACGATCCGCGCGACGAGGGCTGATCGTCCCGCCGGTCATGAGCCGAGTGGCTGAAAGCTCACTCTTCGGCCCGGCAGAGATCACGCAGCGACGACCTCGAACGCGACGCTGAGGGCGTCGTAGGTAACCCGGGCGCGGGCGTCCCTTGTGGCCAAATGAGCGCTGTTGTCTCGTGCCGCGAGGGCGACCAACCCGTCGTAGACGGCGCCGCCGCTGACTCCGGCGTCGGCTAGGAGCGTGTGCGCGTGGGCGCTGGTCGCCGAGGTGGGGTGAAGGAGCGCGACAAAGTTTTCGTCGATCAGCCGCACCGCGTCCGCGGGCGCAACGCGGGCATCGCCCGGCAGGCGGGTGAGGACGGAGTACGTCTCGGCGACGGCGTGGCCAGCCAACGCGAGTTCACGTCCTCGTGCCCAGGCTGCGACCTCGGCGTGCGCGGTATGCGAGTCCAGGAGCAGGGGAACCGCAACACTGGTGTCTACCGCGATCGGGGTCACCTTCGGCCCGCGTCGATGAGAGAGAACAGAAGGTCGTCATCCACGATGGTCTCGCTGTGGGCGACGAGGCGGCCGTCGGGGTCGCGCGTGAGTTGTGCCGTACGCCCGCCGGGAATGATCCGCAGCCCGTCGCCGTACCAGGAGATATCCACATGGCTGCCCGGCGTGAGTCCGTGAGCTTCGCGGAGCGCCTTGGGGATGAGAACCCGGCCGGTGTTGTCGATCGTCGCCTTCATGGGAATAGGTTACCAGTGCAATCCCAGCCATCCTTCCCGACCGGGATCGGGGCCGTGGAGGTACCACTTACCTGCGGAACCTCTTAGGTGGTAGGTGTTTGTTGGTCTATCAACAAACACCTACCACCTAACGGCTACTCCGTTTCGCCGACGACGGTGTCCTGCTTCGCGAAGCGGTCAAGGATCGTGGTCAGGTCGAAGCCGGTGGTGTCCTTGACCATCTGCATGGTCTGCAGCACGTTGTCGGTGACCTGACGGGGGAGCGCGGACGCGCCGTCGGACGAGATCACGGTCAGCTTGTCGATGCTGCCCATCGGGGCGGCGACCTTCTCCGCCATCTGCGGCAGGATCTCGATCAGCATCTGGAGCACGGCCGCCTCGTTGTACTGGGCGAACGCCTCGGCGCGCTTCTCCATCGCCTCGGCCTCGGCCTGGCCGACGGCGAGGACCGCCGCGGCCTTCGCGTCGCCCTCGGCGCGGACGGCCTCGGCCTCCGCGATGCGGCGGGCCTTCTCCGCCTCGCCGCGCTTGGCGCCCTCGATGGCCTCCGCCTCGGCCAGCGCAGAGCGCCGCGACTGCTCGCCGACACCGGTCAGGCGCGCCTTCTCGGCCTCCGCCTCGGCGTTCGCGATCGACGCCGCCTTGCGCGCCTCCGCCTCGAAGATGGCAGCGTTGCGGCGCGCCTCGGCGTCGGTCTCGACGCGGTACCGCTCGGCGTCCGCTGGGCGGCGCACCTCGGTGTCCAACTGGCGCTCCTTCAGCGCGGCCTGCGCGACGGCGACCTTCTCCTGCTCCATCAGGATCGCCTGGTCGCGGTCCGCCTGGGCGAGCGGGCCGGCGGACGCCGCGGTGGCGCGGGCGGCGTCGGTCTCGGACTGGATCTCCGCCTGCTTCAGCACGAGCTCGCGCTGCGCGATGGCGATCTGCTGCTCGGCGGCGATGCGCGCCTGCTCGGCCTCGCGCCGGGCCTCGGCCTCGGCGACGGCCGCCAGCCGGCCCAGCTTGGCCGACTCCGGTCGGCCCAGGTCGCTCAGGTAGGTGCCGTCGTCGGTGATGTCCTGGATCTGGAACGTGTCGAGGACGAGGCCCTGGCCGGTCAGCGACGACTCGGACTCGTCCGTGACGCGCTGGGCGAAGGCCGCGCGGTCGCGGATGATCTGCTCAACCGTCAGCGAGCCGACGATCGAGCGCAGCGAGCCCGCGAGCGTCTCCTGCGTGAACGGCTCGATCTCGTTCTGCTGCGAAAGGAAGCGCTGGGCGGCGGCGCGGATCGAGTCCTCCTCGCCACCCACCTTCACGATCGCCACGCCCTCGACGTTCAGCTTGATGCCCTGGCCGGAGACGGCGTTGCGGATGGTCACCATGATGCGCCGCGATGAGAGGTCGAGCACGTGCAGCCGCTGGATGAACGGGACCACGAACACGCCGCCGCCCATCACGACCTTCTGGCCGCTGAGGTCGGTGGAGATGAGGCCCGTCTCGGGATTGCGCACCTCCTTGCCCTTGCGGCCGGTGATGATGAAGGCCTCGTTCGGTTTCGCCACCTTGTAGCGGCTCGCGATCAGCAGGCCGACGAGGGCGAGCAGGACGACGAGGCCGATGATCGAGGTCACGACGGGACTGATGGTGGGCATGCGGTCACCTTTCCTTGGGGGCTATTCGGGGAGTTCTTTCGGGCCGGAGGTCTGCGTGACCTCGACGGCGGTGGGGGAGAGGATCCCGGAGACCCACACCTCGGCGCCGGCCTCGACGGGGAGCGCGGACTTGGCGCTGAACTTGCGGACGTGTCCCGCGACGCTGAGCGAGATCTCGCCGTACCCGTCGGCGGGGATGGCGGTGACGACGCGGCCGGAGTGCCCGATCATCGAATCGGACCGGAAGCTGACCGCGCTGTCGTCCGACTTCAGCATCTTCGTGAGCCTGATCGCCAGCCAGGCGGCCAGCGCCCCGACGACGAGGCCGACGACGACGGCGAAACCCGCGTGGTCGATCAGCGCCATCCCGAGGGCCCCGCCGAAGCCGAAGGCGCCGACGAACGCGGCGAGGCTCGAGAGCGAGAAGAGGTCGGAGTCGAGAGCGTCGAGATGGAAGGCGCCGTCGAGGACGTCACCGATGAGGAGGGCCACGACGACGAGCACGACCCCCACCGCACCGATGATCAGGAAGGCTGTCACAGGTCACCTTTCGTCCTCTCCAGGGTATCGGGGAAACAAAGGAGCCCGCGCGCGGTGCCCGTTACCGGGACTCCCGTCCCTGCGCCCCGGTCCTCGGAGGAGCGCCGGGCCCCGACGCTGCACGCGCGTCGGGGCCCGGTCGGACGGGAGGGTCGGGGCTCAGCCCGCGGGCTTGGTGTGCTCGGTGATGAGACGACGCTCGAACGGATCCCGCTCGAAGTCGATCCACGTGCCCAACTCGCCCTGGACCACGCGCTCGTGCGTGACCGGGATGGTCGCGCTCTGCTGCAGCACGAGCGCCTCGGCCGCCATGGTCGCCTTCTGGCGCTCCGGGCCGGGCTCGAACGTGAGGCCCTCGTTGAAGATCTTGTCGAGCGCGGGATCGCACAGCTGCGAGACGTTGTTGCCGCCCTCGCAGCTGAAGTCCTGCATCAGCGCCGAGAGCGGGTCGCCCGTGTCGATCATGGTGTTTCGCGAGAGGACGACGGCGTCGAAACCGCCGTTCAGCATCTCCTCCTCCATGTTCGCGTACTCGCGCACGTCCTGCGTCACCACGAAGCCGACGGCCTCGAGCTGCGCCTGCACCTGCACGGCGATCTCGGGATTCTCCGCGCGGTCGGTGTAGGTGGCGAGCGTGATCTTGACGCCGTCGATCTTCGCGGGCGGCGTCGTCGAGTTCACGTCGCCGCGCAGCTCGGCCGCCCAGGGCAGCGCGGGGCCGAGGATGCCGACGGCGGGGTCGGCGTGGCCCTCGTAGATGACCTCCGCGATGGAGGCCGAGTCGACGGCCGCCCGTGCCGCGGCGCGCACCGCGGGGTCGGCGAACGGGCCGGACTGCGTGTTGAGCGCGATGTGCGTGGTGCGCGGCATGAACACCTCGTTGACGGCCGACTCGTCGAGCAGGGTCACCTGCGAGATCGGGATGGTCTCGGCGACGTCGGCCTCCCCGGCGCGGATCGCCGCGGCCCGGGCGGTGCCGTCGGGCACGAACGACGCATCGATGCCGTCGGCGATCGCCTTGTCGCCCCAGTAGCCGTCGTTGCGCTCGAGCGTCAGGGTGCTGCTGCCGTTGATCGCGGTGAGCGTGAACGGCCCGGTGCTGGTGCCGATGGTGTTGACGCTGCCGTCGGCGGCGCCGTACGCGGCCGGCGAGAAGATGGAGAACTGCGGGCTGGCTAGGCGGTTCGGCAGCATGGCGTCGACGATGTCGGTGGTGATGGTCACCTCGTACTCGCCGGTGGCCTCGGCCTTCAGCACGATGCCCTTCAGCGCGCGCGGCGGCGTATCCGATGCGCCGGCGTGCTCGATCGTCGTCGTGACGGCCTCGGCGTTGAACGGGGCGCCGTCCTGGAAGGTGACGTCGTCGCGCAGGGTGAACACCCAGGTCAGGTCGTCGGTCTTCTCCCAGCCGGTGGCCAGCAGCGGCTGCGGGTCCGCGTTCTGGTCGAGCCGCACGAGGGTCTCGGACGCGCTGAGGCGCGAGTACTTGAACGCGTCGTCGCTGTAGGGGTGCATGGCGGCCTTGGGTGGCTGCATGAAGGCCACGCGGATGCGTCCGGCTCCCTGGTTCGAGGTCGAGGTGGGGGTGTCCGCCGGGTTCGTGGTGGGGCTCGGGTTCGAGCAGCCGCTCAGCGCGATGGCCAGGATGGCCGCAACCGCGAGCCCTGCGGCGCGGGCCCCTCTCAGTCGCTTGGTCATACCAGTGTCCTTTCGTCTTGTCCTTCTGGTGTGGTCTGGGTGCGCGCGGCGGTGCCGCGGGTCTTTCGACGGAGGTCGAAGTTCAGGTTGGAGAGTGAGACCGCGAGGATCGAGAGCACGACCAGGCCCGCCGTCGGCGCGAGCACCACCAGCGGCGCCCGCTCGACGTAGGGCAGGCCCTCCGAGAGCACGAGGCCCCAGTCGGAGGCCGGCGGCTGCGGGCCGAGGCCGAGGAAGCCGAGCGTGGCGAGCGCCAGCGTGATTCCGGGCAGGCGCAGGCAGGCGTGCCGGAAGACGGGGCCGACGACGCCGGGCAGCACATAGCGGAACGTGACCCTTGCCCGTCCCACGCCGAGCACCGGCGCGATCTTGACGTGCGGCTGGGCCTTCACCTCGGCGGCGAGGGCCGCGGTGTGCGACGCGAGCGGCGCCCAACTGACGACGGCGACCGCGACGGCGGCGCCGGCCGCCGACGGGCCGGTGATGGCGACGACGATGAGGCCCGCGAGGATCGGCGGCGCGGCGTTGGTGACCTCGATCGGCCCGGCGCTCACGTTGGGGAACAGGCCGATGACCAGGCCGAGGACGAGGCACACGGCCGCGACGACCACGCCGGTGCCGAGCGTCGACAGCGCCCCGTGCGCGATGCGGGCCAGCACGTCGCGCCCGTTGGCATCGGCGCCGAACGGCAGGTCGAGGCTTGGCGGCTGGAGGCGCGCGAAGTCGAGCGCGTACGGGTCGCGGGGCAGCCCGGCGACGATCATGACGACGAGCACGAGCAGCATCGCGGCGGGCAGCACGAGCGCCCACCGCGGGCTCGGCGGCTTCGGGACGGCGACCGGCAGCGAGCTCGACCGGAACGCGGGGCCCAGCGCCACGCGCCGCAGCGCCTGGACGCCGAGCCCGAACGCCACCGCGAGCAGCATCAGCAGCAGGACGCCGCCCTGCAGCGTCGGCAGGTCTTGGGCTTGCGCGGCGCCGAGCGTCGTGCGGCCGATCCCCGGGATGGAGTAGACCTTCTCGATCACCACGGCGCTCGCCGTGATGCTCACCAGCGAGAGCGACATGGGTGCCGCGACGCTGGGCAGGGTGCGCCGCAGCGCCGCCAGGACGATCCTCGTGTTCGAGTACCCCGCCACCTGCCAGGTGGCCACCCAGCGCTCCGCGAAGGTGTCGGCCAGCGCGTCGGAGAGCATGCGGCCGAGGAAGCCGCCCGCGGGCAGGCCCATCGCCAGCGCGGGCAGGACGATGTAGTGCGTCCCGCCCCAGCCATAGGGCGGGAACCAGCCGAGCCAGACGGCGAACACCACGAGCAGCACCGAGGCGAGCAGGAAGTCGGGGAGCGCGGTGAACGCGGCCGCCGCGCCGCCCCCGGTGCGGTCGGATCGGCCCGCGAGCCCCCGTCGGAACGCAGGCGTGGTGAGCGCCGCGGCGAGGACGAGGGCCACGACGAGCGACGCGAGCATGAGCGTCAGCGACGTGCCGAGCGCGGTGAGCAGGTCGGGGAGCACGGGCTTGTGGGTGACCCACGACTCGCCGAAGTCGCCCCGGACCGCCTTGCCCAGCCAGGCGAGGAACGAGCCGAACACGCCGCCGTCGGCGCCGATCTCGTGCCGGATCTTCTCGAGCGCCGCGGGATCGATCTCGCCCTCGGAGAATCGCGCCCGGTAGATGGAGACCGCGACGTCGCGGCCGGAGAGCTGCGGCAGGATGCTGAGCAGGAAGACCACCGCGAGGATGGTCGCGGCGCGCGAGGCGGTCGTGACGAGCGCGTCGCGCGAGCCGGGCGACAGCGCGCGTCGGGAGGGGTTCGCCATGATTCTCGCTTTCGTGGGGCGCTCAGGCCGCGACGGGGTCGTTTTCGCGCCCCAGGACGAGGGACGGGATGGCGTCGAGGAGTTCGCGCGTGCGCGGGTGCCGGGGATCGACGAGCAGGCTCGCCGTCGGGCGGTCCTCGACGACCTGGCCGCCGTACATGACGACGGTGCGCTCGCACAGGCTGGCGATCATCGAGAGGTCGTGCGAGACGACCACGATCCCGGTGCCGCGCTCCTCGGAGACCTGCCGCAGCAGCGCGACGACCTGCTCGCGCATGGGCAGGTCGAGTCCGCTGACCGGCTCGTCGGCGAGCAGGAAGCCGGGGCGGGTGGCGATGGCCCGGGCGATGGCGAGGCGCTGGGCCTGGCCGCCCGAGAGCTCGGCCGCGCGGCGGGAGAGGAACTCGTGGTGCAGGTTCACGGCGTGCAGCGCCTCGTGGATCATGGCGCCGTGGTCGCCGGGCACGCCCAGCCGCACCAGCGGCTCGCGCACGAGCTGTTCCACCGTCATCAGCGGGTGCAGCGTGCTCGCCGGGTCCTGCGGCACGTACTGCACCAGCCGTCGATACCACCGGAGCGCGCGCACGCCCGTCGGCTGGACGGCGCGCGCGTCGCACCGCACGGTCCCCGTGTCGCTGGCCTCCAGCGCGAGCATCAGGCGCAACAACGTCGTCTTCCCGGAGCCGGAGACGCCGACGATGCCCACCCGCTCGCCGGGGTCGATCCGCAGAGTCGTGGGGAGCAGGGCGGCCTTCCGGCCCGGGCGTCGGAGGAGACTCGTGCGGGGCAGCGGGTACTCGCGGCTGACCTCGCGGAGGTCGTAGAAGGGGGCCGCGGCGTCGCCCGCCTCGGCGTCCTCGGCCTCCCGAGGCTCGTCGGGGAGCGCGGCGAAGCGCTTGACGTAGGGCGCGATCGTCGCTGCGTTGGCGGCGCGGATCAGGTCTTGGGTGAACTCGCTCTCCGGGGAGCAGAAGATGTCGGCCAGGGGGCCCTGCTCCAGGACGCGGCCCTCCTTCATCACGACGGCGTGGCTGCAGAGCTCGGAGGCGACGGCGAAGTCGTGGGTGATGAACAGCAGCGCCGGGGTGTCCTCGCCGGCGGTGTAGGCGCTCAGCACGTCGAGCACCTTCTTCTGGGTGACGACGTCGAGGGCCGAGGTCGGCTCGTCGGCGACCATCATCCGCGTGTTGCATGCCAGCGCGAGCGCGATGCAGACGCGCTGCCGCTGCCCGCCCGAGAGCTCGCCGGAGAATCGGTCGAGGATGCGCGCGGGGTCGGGGAGGCCGACGGAGTCGGCCAGCTCGACGGCGGCCGCGGCCGCGGCGGCGGGGGATAGGCCGCGGTGTCGCCGCAGCGGCTCGACGAGTTGCGCGCGCAGGCGCACGAGCGGGTTCAGGGCCACGGCCGAGTCCTGGAAGACCATCGCCACGCGGGCGTCGTCGGGCCGCCGCACCGAGGGGGTGCCGAGCACCTCGACGCCGTTGACCCGGATGCTGCCCCGCGCCGTCGCGTGCGAGGGGAGCCGCCCGAGCACCGCGGCCGCGGTGAGCGACTTGCCCGAGCCGGACTCGCCGAGCAGGCAGACGCGCTGCCCCTTCTCCACCGCGAACGAGATGCCGTTGACCAGCTGCCGCCCGCCGATGGAGATGGTGAGGTCGGTGACCTCGAGGCTGCGCACGGCGTCCTCGTCGCTCCCAGAGGCCAGGGAAAGGGCGCTAGTATTGATGACCATAATGAATATGATTATCAATAAAAAGACGGAGGAGCGCAACTCGACCTCTGAGGCGCGCACAGACCTGCGTAGGTTCGCTCGGCTGCGTATATGCACAGCCAAGCGAACCTACGCAGGTCTGTGCACGCCATCGGCCCGAGCGGGCGTCCTGCTCGGCACGCAGACGCTGTTCAATGTCGGGTTCTACGCGGTCGTGCCGTTCATCGCGATCGTGCTCACCAGCGACTTCGGGCTGGGCGCCGCGGCGGTCGGGCTGGTGCTCGGCGTGCGGACGTTCTCGCAGCAGGGGCTGTTCGTCGTCGGCGGGGCGCTGGCGGACCGGTGCGGGCCGCGCGCGATCATCCTGATCGGCTGCGCGGTGCGGGCCGCTGGCTTCCTGACGCTGTCGGCGGCGCTGTGGCCGGCGCGCCCGGCGATCTGGGCCTTCGTCCTCGGCACGGCGCTCACCGGCTTCGGCGGCGCGCTGTTCTCGCCGGGGCTCAGCGTGCTCCTCGGCGCGGCGCAACGGGCCCGCGACGAGGCCGGACGCCGCCGCGTCTCGCTGTTCGCCTGGCTTGCGGTCACCGGGGAGCTCGGCGCCGTCGTCGGCCCGCTGCTCGGCGCGCTGCTGCTCGGGTGGGGGTTCGCGACGGTGGCCGCGGCCGGGGCAGGCTTCTTCGTCGCGGTGGGCCTCGCGCTCGCCCGCCTGCTTCCCCGAGCCGATCGCGGGTCGTCGTTGTCGAACGACGGCTCTGCGTCGTCGGCCTCGGGGGCGCGCGGGCGGCCGACGGGTGAGCGGCACTCGCTGGTGTGGCACGCGTTTCGGGATCGCCGCTTCATGGCGTTCGCGACCCTGCACGCCGCGGACCTGCTGTCCTACAACCAGCTCTACCTCGCGCTGCCGCTGGCCATCGCCGCGGCGGGCGGGGGTCCGGCGACGATCGCGGCGATGTTCGCGTGGGCCTCGGTGCTCACGTTCGTCCTCCAGTTGCCCCTCGCGCGCTGGACGGCGGCGCGCGGCCCCGCCCGATCGCTGCGCCTCGGCTACCTCCTGCATGCCGGCGCGTACATGGTCCTCGCGGCCTGGGCCGCGACGCCCGCCTCGCGCTCAGCCTCGGCGACCCTGATCGCCGTCGCGGTGACCTGCATCGTCGTCGGCCACCTTGTCGCGAACCCCACAGGCCTCGGGCTCGTGCAGGGTTTCGCCGACGGCCGTCGGACGGGCGTGTTCTTCGGCCTGCTCGCCACCTGTGGCGGCGTCGCGGTGCTCGTCGGCAACCTCGCCGCGGGCGCTCTGTTCGAGGCCGCCGGCGGCCCGGCCGCCCTGCGAGCCGCCGTGGTCGTCCCCTGGCTGTTCCTCGCCGTGCTCCCGCTGGCCGCCGCGATTCGTGTCCCCCGGATCCTCCGGGCCTCCGGCGTCGATCGATAGCCCGCGCGACGTACTCCCGGTCGGAGGGCGTTCGAGATCGTTCGGGTTCCCGGGAGAAGGTTCCCTCTCTGATCCGACGAGCCCGAAGCTGTGGGTGACTCGACTCGGAAGCTCACAGGAGGTCGCCATGGTGACGTCTCGTCGTCGGCCCTTGGCCGTCATTGCGGCAGCCGTCGCGGCCGCGGTAGGTCTCACGGCCTGTTCCGCGGCCGCCCCGCAGCAGACATCGTCGGCGCCCGCGTCCGCGGGGCCGACGACGGCGGCGACGCGGGCGTCCGAGATTGCTGTCACCTGGCTCGCGGTGGCGGGCTCGAAGGGGGCGACGGGCACGACGGTGATCAGCAGGAAGGAGCCCGGGGAGGCTGGGGACTTCCGAGTCGAGTTCTCCGAGAACGAGGTCGGGGGCATCGGCTCCCAGTCGCAGGCGGGTGCCTGGAACGCGGCGATCATCTCGACGCTGCTGCTCGGCCTGCCGCTCGAGGGCGAGTTCCGCTTCGAGACCGACGGCCGGATCGACGGCCCGAGTGCGGGGGCGCTCACCACGGCGGGACTCATCGCGCTCGCGAGGGGCGACGCGTTCACGGAGCATGTGACGATGACCGGCACCATCAACGCCACCGGCACCATCGGACCGGTCGGCGGCATTCCCGAGAAGATCGCCGCGGCTGCCGATGCCGGGTTCACCACCGTCCTCATCCCGCTCGGGCAGCGCATGTCGCCGAACCACGAGGGCGAACTCGTCGACGTCGTCAAGGCGGGCGACCGCGACGGCGTCGAGGTGGTCGAGGTCGGCGACATCTACGAGGCGTACAGCCGCCTGACCGGCGTCGACATCGACGTCCCCGGCGTCTCCCGCGACCCACGCCTCGACGCCGCCTCGTATGACAAGGTGAAGCCGCAGGCCGACGCCGCGCTCGCCCGCTACGCGTCCGCCATGTCCGACTTCACGCGGCTGCCGAAGGCCATCCGGGGGGTCTTCGAGCAGGCCGGGCTGATCGGCTTCGTCGAGGGGTATGCCGAAAAGGCGAAGGACCTGCAGCGCCAAGGGCTCCAGGCCGGGGCGTACGACCTGGCCGCGCAGGCCTCGGCGCTCCTGGAGGCGATCGTCGCCACCGGCGAGCTCGCCACGCCGCTCTTCACCCAGGGCCTCGACGGCCTCGATGTCCTCTTCACGCAGGCGCTCGACTCCTCGACGGCGGAGAAGGAGTTCTTCGCCTTCCTCGACCGGCTCTCGACCTACACGCCGAAGACCGTCGCCGACGCCGAGGGGCTCGTCAACGCCTACGCGGGCGCCTTCGACGCGCTCTCGCTGCTGACCTTCTCGCAGAACGCCGTCGAGAACATCGAGAAGCGCTACGCGGCCAACGACTACTCCTCGATCGAGGAGTTCCTCGACTCGCTGCTCGTCCCCGTGATGTGGTCGCGGCTGGCGCGCTCGCAGCTGGTGTCGTCGGCCGCGACGTTCGAGGTCGGGCGGGACAATCCCGGTGCCGCCTTCTCCGACGAGATCGACCTCGCGCAGGTGGGCAACTTCTTCCGCCGCGGCGCCGACGCGAACCTCACCGCCTTCACCGAGAACGTCGTCGCGCCGCTCGCGGACCAGTACGGGGCGTCGACCGACCAGATGCTGGCGCGGCTCGCGAACGTAGACATCCTCGTCGCGGCCGCCGTCACCCAGCAGCAGGTGCAGCCGCTCATCGCCGACTACATCGGGGAGGGGAAGCCCAACGCGTCCTACGCGACGCTCGGCTACGGCCTGAACAACTACGTCCGCAACCAGTCGCTGGTCGACAAGTACTACAACAACGCCACCCTCGACGAGAACCTGAACGTGGTGGGCGTGCAGTACGACGCCGTGCTCGGCCGCGCGCTCGACCTCGGCAAGCAGCAGCTCGCCGACGAGATCGGCAGGCTGCGCTCCGGCGGCACCGAGCCCGTGCTGAGCGTCGCCGTGTACGAGGTGGCAGGGCTGCTGCGCAACGGGACCGTGCTCGAGCAGTTCCAGGCGATCAGCAGCTACAGCGGCGGCTTCCTCACCGCGCGCACGCTGAGCTATCTCGCGGGACAGCCCGAGGGTGCCATCAAGTAGGGTGAGCGCCGTGCCGGAGCCGCGGATGCCACCAGCGACGCTGGACGAGTTGGCCTCCCGGCTTCGCGCGCGGCGCATCGCGGCCGGGTCGCCGTCGTTCGCGGAGGTGGCCCTGCGCATCGGGAAGGCCAGGGCCGCCCGCGGCGTCGCCCCCTCCTCCCGCCTGCCCGGCCGGGTCACCGTCTACGACTGCTTCCGCGACGGGCGCCGTCGCATCGACGCCGAGCTGCTGCTGGACATCGTGCGGGCCCTCGGCGGTGACGAGGAGGAGATCGGCCGCTGGCGGGGCTGGTGCGCCGCGTTGCCGCATCAGTCGCACTCCGACGCGGTGGTGTCGGCGCGGCTCGGCACGCCATCCTCGTCGGCCGCGTTCATCGGCCGCGAGCGCGAGGCGGCCGCCGCGAGCAGGGCCGGCCGGGTGCTGATCGCGGGCATGGGTGGCGCCGGAAAGACGCGGCTGGCCGGGCGCGTGCTCGCGCGGTTGCGGGAGGCGGGCCGCCTGAATGCGGTGCTGGCCGTCGACGTGCGCGGCACCGAGACCGAACGGCCCGCCCGGCCCGTCGCCCTGATCGAGGCCGTCGAGCGAGCGTTGGAGCTCGCCGGCGCGGGCGAGCCGCTGGCCGCGCGCGTCGCCGCCGTCGCCGACACCCTCGCCCGGCGCCGGATCGGCCTGCTGCTCGACGACGTCGCCACCACCGAGCAGGCCCGGGAACTCCTGCGGCGCTGCCGCGCGACACCGGTCGTCGTCACCAGCAGGCGGACGCTGGACCTCCCCTCGTACGTGCGGGTGGTCGAGCTCGCGCCCTGGGGCGCGGACGAGGGGCTCGAGCTGCTGCGCGACCGCATCGGAGACGGGCGCGTGGATGCGGAGCCGGAGGCGTCGGCGGAGATCGTCGAGCTGACCGGCGGCCTGCCGCTGGCCGCCGATCTCGTCGCGGCGCGCATCGCGGAGCGTCCGGGATGGACGCTCGCCGACCATGCGGCGGCCATGCGACGGCGCAGCGCGGCGGCCCAGCTCGACCAGGCGGTCCAGGCGGCGATCGCCGGGTCCTATCAGGCCCTGTCGGAGGGTGAGCGGCAGGCGCTCAGGCTGCTGGCGACCCAGCCGTGCGAGGACCTCTCCGAGCGGCAGTTCGCCGCCCTGCTGGGCGCGCCTGCCGACGCCGCGGCGCTGATCGCCGACGGCCTCGTGCGCTCGCACTGCGCGGAGCGGCCGGCGGAGGGGAGGATCGGGCTGCACGACCTGCTGCGCGCGTTCGCCGCGGCCCAGTCCTGGGAGGAGGACGCGCAGACCACGCGTGACGCGGCCGTTCGCCGCCTCGGCGACGACCTGCTCGAGGCCGCATGGGCGGCGACGGAGACGCTCTACGCGGGGTCGATCGCGCGTTCCCGGCGGCCGGAGAGAAGCGTGATCGCGGTGTCGGGAGCGGAGGGGAGCGCCTGGCTGCGCGGCGAGCTGGGCCGTCTCGTCGCCGTCTCGCGCGCCCTTGCGCCCTGGGACCCGGCGTTCGTCGTCGACCTCGTAGAGGCAGTCGGCCGGTTCGTGCACGAGCAGACCTCGCTGTCGTTCGCGCGCGCACATTTCGAGGAGGCGGTGGAGGCGGCCGAGCAGCTGGACGACGCCGCGGCGTCCGCCGTCGCGCACTCCTATCTGGCGCGGACGCTCGTGTCGCTCGGCGACTCGGGCGCGCTCGATGCGCTGCAGCTCGTGCGCAGGCACGCGCGGGAGGGCGGCATGCCGAGGATCGACCTCAGCGCCATGAACGACATCGGCATCGTGCGCGGCCGCGCGGGCGACCTGGAGGGTGCCCGGGTGGTCTTCTTCGAGGTGGCACGCACCGCCGAGGGCGTCCCCGGCGGCGACCTCGCCCGCGCCGTCGTCCGGGACAATGCGGCCATCGCGCTGCACCGGCTGGGCGATCACGAGGGCGCGGCCGAGGAGCATCGCGCGGTGATCCAGGGCGCCTGGGCGTCCGACGGCGTCCCGGTGCCGGTGATCGCGCTGGCCCACGCGAATCTCGCCGACCCCCTGCTGGCATTGGGTGACCTCGACGGCGCGGAGACCACCGCCCGCGAATCCCTCGCCCTGGCCGAGGGCAGGAGCCAGCGGATCTCGCTCCAGGCGTCGACGGCGCTGGCGCTTGCCCGCCTGGCCCGCGGCGACGCCGTCGGGGCGTTGGAGGCGCTGCGGCAGGTGCAGGCGCAGGAGGAGCAGATCGCGGACCCGAGCCAGCGCGCCAATCTGCACATCGCGCTCGGCGACGCCCTCCTTACCGTGGGGGAGGCGACGGACGCCGTCGGCCATTGGGAGAGGGCGCTCGACCTCGCCTCTCGCGCCTCGTTCACCTACGAGCAGGCGCGCGCCACGCTCCGCCTCGCCCGCCGGGCGTCCGGGCCGGACGCGGCGCGCGTTCTGTACGAGAGCGCAGTCGAGCTGTTCGCCCAGTCGGGAGGCGCGGAACCCGAGGCCGCCGCCGCAGAACTCGCCGATCTGTAGCCGGCGAGTGAGTTGGTCTCCGGCGCTGGAGGCCGGACCACGCGGAGTGGCCCCTGCTTGTCCATGGGAGACTGCGTCGAAAGGACTCCACTGATTGCGGTGGTCGGTAAGGACCGTGGCCTGTTCTGAATCACCTGTGCGACACGCTCGTGCGATCCTCGACAAGAAGAAGATATGTACCCCACCGACGTGGCGACATCGCGGGAGGAGCGCTTCACCGCGCTGTACGACGCCGCCTACGCGGACCTGCTCCGCTTTGCGCGGCGACGAGTCCACGCGGCTCGCGCCGAGGACGTCGTCAGCGACGTCATGCTCGTCGCATGGCGTCGTCTGGATGACGTGCCCGCGAGCCTGTCCGCGGCGCGCGCCTGGCTGTTCGGGGTGGCCTACAAGACGCTCCAGAACACTCGTCGGCGAGAGGACAAGCAAGCGGCCATCGCCGTGCGGCTCGCGGAGGTGGCCCAGGTCACTGCGGGCAGCGATCACTCCTCGGACGCCCTGACGGACCGGTTCGAGGTCGCCTCAGCGTGGCCCCTGTTGAGCGCGGTTCACCAGGAGGCGATCGCGCTCGCGGTCTTCGACGGGCTCACCGCTCCCGAGGCCGCGCGCGTGCTGGGTATCACGCCGGTCGCCTTCCGCCTCAGGCTGTCGCGGGCCCGGAAAGCCCTGCGACATCACATCACCTTCACCAATGCCGAGAACGACGACCTCACCACGCACAGGAGCCCGCGATGACCAGACGCTCCCTATCGGCGCGAACCACCGAGGCCCTGCGCAGCCTCGACCCCGCTCCGCCGACCGCCCTTACCGATGCCGAGATCCGCCACGCGGCCGCCGAACGCGCCCGGATCATCGCGACCCCGGTCGTCGATCCGGCTCGCACGCGAACCCCTCGGCCCTATCGACGCCTCGCGGCCGTGGCTGGAACCGTCGCGGCGCTCGCCGTGCTGGTTCCCTTTGCCCTCGGCGGAACCCTCGCCTTCGCGTCGTGGACGGCGGTCCCCTCGCCACTCGCAGGCATCGCCGCGGAAGAGGCCGCCACCGCCTGTCTCCGGAAGCTGGAGCCCGATCCGACAGGTACGGAGACGACGCCCCTCCCGGACATGGACCTCGTCATCGCGGAGCAGCGCGGAGACTGGGTCACCATCATCCTCAGCGGGTCAGGGGCAGAGGCCTCGTGCCTGATGCCGGCGGACACCGAGCCTGCCGACGACCGGATTTTCGCCTCCCTTGACCTCGACGCGCCCGAGCCGCCGATGCCGGATCGCGATGGACTGACCGAGACCTTTTCGATAGGAGGAGCCGTCGACGTGCCCAATCGAATAGGGCTGGGCACCGTGACGGATTGGTACGGATGGGTGTCCGGGTACGTGGGCGAAAACGTGATCGGGGTCACCGTGCACTCGCCCGCCGGCACGGACAGTGAAGCATCGCTGAGTGGCGGACGCTACTCCGCCTGGTGGCCCGCCGGGCCCGCTCGCGGAGACAACCCCGGAGTAGGCGGTGGCTGGAGCTACACCGTCACCCTCACCGACGGAACGACTCACGAGATCGAGGCCCAACGGTGACACGCGGGTCAGCGCTGATCAGTAGACTCCCCAAGGCGCCCTCGTAGCCCAATTGGCAGAGGCAGGCGGCTTAAACCCGCCCAAGTACGGGTTCGAGTCCCGTCGGGGGCACTAGGCCTCACTCCGAGTTAGTGCGGCTGCCAACGTCCCTATGCGGACACACGCAACCGCGCTAGCTCGATTTCGTAGGGTGTAGGGCATGCTGACCGAGTTTCTCCGCGACCAAGCCGTCGCGATCGCGTGGCTCGCGCTGATGGCCGGGGGCTGGTTCGGCTGGTCCCAGGAAGATCCGCACCCGCGTATGCGCGGCTGGCTCGGAGCCGGGTCAGTGATCGGCTTCCTCATCTCCGTCGCCTTCGGCCTCCTCGTCTGGCGCAACTGGGACACGCCGACAGCGCTCGACGGCCGGTACTGGGTGTTCGGGATCGTCGTCCTCGCCGAGACCCTCCTCATCGGTGGCGGCTGCATCCTGCTCGCGCGGCGAAAGCAGCAGCGTTGGTACGGGTGGTGGATCGGGATGTGCGTCGCGCTGCACTTCATCCCTCTCGCGTGGGTCTTCGGGGACGTCTCGTACGTGCTGCTCGCCGCAGTGCAGGTCCTGGGTCTGCTCGTCATGCGGCCGACCCTGGCCCGCGGCACCTACGCAACGAGCCGGTGGGCGTGCCCCTGGATCGCTGTGACATTCCTGCTCTACGCGATCATCTCGGGCGTGCTGTTCCTCAGCCGCTACGGATACGCCTGGTAGGAAACCGGAACCGAGCCGCACGCGCCGCCTGCGCGAGTCGCCAAGGGCGCCCGCCGAGTCGTCGTTCCAGGCGAGTGCAGATGCCGGCCGGCTCAGTACGCGGTTCCGCGGTCGAGGCTGAGAGTGGCCAAGAGGTCTTCGTGGAGTTGGAACCAGACGTGGTGGCAGGAGTCGATGTCGGTTCGGTCGACCCACTCGTTCCGGCCGGCTTGCGCGCGGCGGAGCGCGGCGTCGAAGAGGGTGTCGTATCCGGCGAACCTGGTGAGCACGTCGGTGAGCCGCGCGATCAGTGGGGTCAAGGCGGCGCTCAGCTCGGCGAGTTCGTCCAGGATGCGGGCGTCCCAGGCGGGGTCGGCGTGGTCGTTGTTCGTATCCGGGGGCTGGAACCTCCTTGTTGACCCTCCCGTAGGTGGAGCCCGGAGACTTGATCCATGTTGAGTATCGGTGAGTTCGCAAGCATGACCGGCCTGAGCGTGAAGGCGCTGCGCCACTACGACGAGAAGGAGGTCCTGGTCCCGGCAGATGTCGATCCGGGCACCGGGTATCGCCGATACGGTGAAGCGCAAGTGCGCGCCGGGGTTCTCGCACGGGCGCTGCGCGATGCCGGTGTGCCGTTGCCCGCGCTTGCGGTGGCTCTGCGTGATGGCGATACGGGTCGTGCGCTCGCCGAGCACCGTGAGCATGTTCTGGCTGAACGCCGGCGAGAGGATGCCGCGTTCCTCAACGCGGAACTCGTGCTTTCCGCCCTTTCCGCACCGGTCGAGGTTGTTGCTCGGTCCTGTGCCCCACAGCCTTACGTCGCCCGGGTGATCCGCGTTGATACCGACGGTGAGGATGTCGCGTCGGACGACGAAGCCAACGAGCAGTTCGCTGAGCTGTTCGCAGCTCTTCAGGCTGACGGGCTCGGACCATCTGGCAACTTCTGGACCGGTCTTCGTGCAGGGGATGCTCCTGGAACGGCCGAGGTGTGGTGCTGCTGGCCGACCGCTCGGCGGGCACCAGCAGGGTGGGGCGGCGACTCGACGACCATCGATCAACTGCCCAGCCGGCACGAGCTGGTTGCCAGATGGCGAAGTGTCGACGGAGGGCAGCTGCCGGAAGGCTCCTTGCATCCGGCCGTCGTGGCACTGTTCGATGCCATCGCCGCCCGCGATATTCACGCGATCTCAACCGAGGTCCGCCAAACCATCAGCATGAACGGAAACGACGAGAACGACTACACGGTCGAAGTCGCGGTCACGGTGACAGACATCTGACCGCCTCATGGCCGTGCATGTCGGATCCGAGGTGCGCGTCGGCCTCTCCTTCGAGGTCGACGGCGACATCGAGCGCCTAGCCGGTCGGCTCGGTTCCCACGGCATTCCGGCGCGGGTCATCGACGAGCAGTACGGCAGGTCGCACGTCGACCGTCCCGACAGCGAAGACGAGATCTGGGTCAACGAGGTGCGGTGGAAGCCGCTATCCGTAGCTCGCGTCGGGGCGACCGAAGAACTCGGTCCGCGCGCGGACGGCTGCGGAGGCGTGCTCGGTCGGGACCAGAGCCAGACGTTGCTCGACCACGTCCCTGTCGACCAGCCCTGCGTCGAAAAGCGCAAAGACGAAATGTCGGTCCTTCTCTCGACCTGCGCAGAGCTTCGACACACACAGATCCGCAGGATCGAGGCACCATCCGACGTACTGGATGCCGGAGACGATCCCGCGCGTCGAGCGGTTCGACACCGGAACGAGGCGGTCGCGCCAGCCCGCGGGAAGGATGCAGGTGGTGAGATCTACCCCGTCGAGAGCGAAACCATGGGTCTCTTCGAACGGTGAGAGCTCGCCGCCGACGCCCTCGATGACGTCGGCGAGGAACTCGACTCGATCTGACTCCACGTCCGGGAGAATGTCGATCTCGCGCGACGCGGTGGTGGCGTCGGGGAGTTCCTCCTCCGAGTAGGAGCCGAGGATGGACTGGGAGCCGACGATGATCACGGAATCGATTCCTGCGATCTCGCAGGCGGCGCGGATCGCGTGCCAGAGCTGTTGTCGGTTCATGCGGCACCAGCGAGCGTCGCGCGAACTCGAGAGAGAACGTCCAGGCGTTCCTCCTCTGTCAAGAAGCCGGTCATCGGCGAGACCTCTCGCATCTCGATGCCCTGGGTTGAGGTGTCGATCAGCACACGGCGAAGCGTTCGCACGTCCCTCGCGTCGATGATCTGCTGCCATCGATCAATGTTGGACTCGTGCGGTTCGCCCTGCGTGTTCGCGCGGACCCGAACGAGGTTCCTCGCCATCCGCTGCCAGTCTTCTTCGTCTAGTCCGCGGGCGAGTTTCTCGCCGATCCTCCGGTGCAGCATCCAGCTGCGCAGCTTGGTTCGTTCCATGGGGACTGGGGCGACTGTCACTGAGACTGTGAGGCCCAGCGCGGACAGCAGCGTGCCGAGTGTCTCCTCGGACGGCTCGAGATGCCCGCTCAGGTAGCGGCTGATCCGGCTCTGAGGCACGCCGGTGACGCGCGAGAGTCCAGACTGGGTGGCCCCGGCCTGCCTCGTCGCGAGGCGAAGGATTTCGCTACGATTCATGAGCCAACTATACCATCTAATGGAATAGACCCTGAGTGCGGAATCGTGAAACTGCTCAGGTGAGGCTGACGACCTCGCCGTGCTTCGGGGCGACGGCGACCCAGCCGAGGTCGTCGGCGATGCGCATCTTCAGCGCCGCCGACGCGTGGGGCTCGCCGTGGGTCAGGAAGACGACGTCGGGCTCCCGGCCGAGGGCGCGGAGCCAGTCGATCAGGTCGGAGGCGTCGCCGTGGACGGAGAACTCGGTGTCGCGCACGATCTCGGCCTTCACTGGGATGTAGCGGCCGTTGATCTTGACGACGGGAGCGCCGTCCTCGAGAGCGCGGCCGCGCGTGCCCACGGCCTGGTAGCCGGTCAGCACGACGGTGTGGCGCGCGTGGGGGAGCCGTCGCTCGAGGTGGTACAGCACCCGGCCGCCCTCCGCCATGCCGGAGGAGCTGATGATGATCATCGGGTCCGTGCGCGCGTTCAGCCGCTTCGACGCCGACGGGTCGCGCGTCTCGATGAGCGTGAGGTCGGTGTAGTCGGCGAGCGTGATCTCGTCGGCCAGCTCGTCGGCGAAGCTGCGGTACACGTCGAGCGCCTTCAGCGTCATGGGGCCGTCGACGGCCACCGGAACGTCGGGAATCCGGCCCGCCCTCCGCATCTCGACGAGGGCGCGCAGCACCGCCTCGGTGCGGTCGATGGCGAACGCGGGGACGACGACCTGCCCGCCGCGCGCGACCGTGCGGCGGATGGCGTCGGCGAACGGCTCGTGGGGGATCTCCGGGTCCGGATGCTCGCGGTCGCCGTAGGTCGACTCGCAGACGACGAGATCCGCGGCCTCGGGCGCGCCCCTGCCGCGGAGGATCGGGTGGCTGTGGCGGCCGAGGTCGCCGGAGAACAGCACGGAGCGCGGGCCGACCTCGACGTGGATGCTCGCCGACCCGAGGATGTGCCCCGCCCGAACCCACCGGGCCCACACCACGCCCGCGATGTCGACGTTGGTCTCCCAGTCGACGGCGGTCAGCAGCGGGAGAGTGGCCTCGACGTCGGCCGTGTCGTACAGCGGGGTCGGATGCGCGTGCGTCGACCAGCCGCCGCGGATCGCGTCCTGGGCCGACTGCTCCTGCAGTTTCGCGGAGTCCCGCAGCACGATCTCGGTCAGCGCCGCCGTCGGTTCCGTGCACCAGATCCTGCCCTCGAAGCCGTGCTTGACGAGCGCGGGGAGGTAGGCCGTGTGGTCGGCGTGCGCGTGCGTGATCAGGATGTCGTCGATGCTCGCGGGGTCGACGGGGAAGGGCTCGCGATTCTTGAGCCGCCAGCGCTTCTCGCCCTGGAACATGCCGGCGTCGACGAGGATGCGCCGGTCGTCGACGGTGAGGAGATACTTCGACCCGGTCACCGTGCCCGCCGCGCCGAGGAAGGTGAGCGTCGCCATCCGAGGATTACCCATAACCGATCCTGGCACAGCCGGTGTCATCCCGGTAGGCGTTTGGCCGCGGGGCTGTCCGTGGCGCCAGGTAGCATGGAGCACGCACAGCCTCCCCGGAGACTAACGAAAGAGTGTGACCTCATGTCCAACCCCATCATCGGCCGCCCCGACGCCTTCACCAGGCACGGCGGCGCGCAACAGCAGGCCTACGCCCAGGGTGCGCCGCAGTACGGCACAGACCCCTACCAGACGCAGTACCAGCAGCCCCCGGTCGCCACCGGTGGTGTGATGACCCTCGACGACGTGCTGGCCAAGACCGCTGTCACGCTCGGCGTGGTCGCGCTGGTCGCCGCGGCGACCTTCCTCTACCTGCCGGTGCAGTTCCTGTACCCGGCGCTCATCGGCTCGGCCCTCGTCGGCCTCGTCACCGTCTTCTTCGTGGCCGCGCGTTCGCGCGTCCCCGTGGGCGGCGTTCTGTTCTACGCCGCCGTCGAGGGCGTCTTCGTCGGCGCCATCTCGGCGTTCTTCGAGTACATGTACCCCGGCATCGTCGTCTCCGCCGTCCTCGCGACGTTCGTCACGGCGGGCGTCACGCTGGCTGCGTACAAGTTCTTCAACATCCGCGTCACGCCCAAGTTCCGCAAGATGGTGTTCATCGGCACCGCGTCGCTCGCGGGCGTGTTCCTGGTGAACCTCGTGCTCGCGCTGTTCGGCATCGACACGGGCCTCCGCGGCGCCGGCCCCGACGCGGGCCTGCTGTCCATCGGCGTCTCCATCCTCGCCATCGTGCTGGCCGTCATGAACCTCGTCGTCGACTTCGACTCGGTCGAGCGCGGCATCGCGGCGCAGGCGCCGGCCAACGAGTCGTGGCGGGCCGCCTTCGGCATCACGGTCACCATGGTGTGGCTGTACGTCGAGATCCTGCGGATCCTCTCCTACTTCAGGAGCAACTAGGCCCTCGACAGCTTGCGGGCGTACTGCGAAAGCAGCGCCCGCGAGCCGTTGGTCCAGTTCAGCGTCCGCCAGGTACGCGTCGGCACCCAGTCGGCCCGGTCAGTCGATCCACCCACGTCGTGGACGACCGGGTCGCTGGGTGTTCTGCATGTCGCGCCGTAGATGACGCGCAGCGCGTGGAAGTCCTCGAGCGTCCCCGCCATGGAGCGCCCAACCCAATGCTCGGACTCGAGGCTCAGCACCCGGTCGATGACGACCTCCTGGCCGGTCTCCTCGTACACCTCCCGCAGCACCGCATCCGACGGCGATTCCCCCGCGTCGACGCCGCCGCCCGGCAGTGTCCAGGCGCCAGGCGCCGGTGTCGCGGACGAGTTCACCGTGCCGAGGATGCCGCGCTGCGAGAGCACGATCGCGTAGGCCCCGATCCGCTGGTGGCGGACGGGCTCCTCGCCGAGCGGCGCCACGTAGACGGTGTGCCGCTCCGGCGGGCGGTGGTCGGCGGCGACCACCTCGCGCACGAGCCAGGTGAACACGATCTCGCCGTCGCTCATGGTGGCGGCCAGCGGCCGCACCGGGAGATAGCCGTGGTCGAACATCGTGACGCGGGGGTGCGCGCCGTGGTCGACGGTGAAAGCCACGACCGGCGCACCCAGGGGATGGGTGAGACCGGTGATGCGCATTGGACGAGTCTACTTGTCCACAGGCATGGGCGCGTCCAAGTACGCTAGGCGCAACGACCTCGATCGGGGTCCCTCGACGGCAAGGGGGCGGCATGGAGTTTCGCGAGAACGTACCGCTGGATCAGTCGCGCGTCCGCTACGGCGGGGGGAGCGGCGGCAGCGGCGGCGGTCGACGCGGCCCGGGTCTCGCCGTCGGCGGCGGTCTCGGCGGCATCCTCGTCCTGCTGCTCGCGTTGTTCTTCGGGGGCGACATCGGAGACCTGCTCGGAGGTGTGGGCGGCGGCGTCGCGCAGCCGGGCCAGCAGGCGCCTGCCGGCGAGCAACCCCAGTGCGACAACACCAACGACCTCAAGGACGATCCGCGATGCCGCTGGGTCGTGTACGAGAACGCGCTCACCGACTACTGGGCGTCCGTCTTCGCGAAGGGCTTCGAGCCCGTCGCGGGCGTCGAGATCTTCACCGGCCAGATCGCGACCGCCTGCGGCACCGGCAGCTCGGAGATGGGCCCGTTCTACTGCCCGGGCGACACGAAGATCTACCTCGACGACGAGTTCATGGGTCAGCTCCTGCAGCAGCTCGGCACCGAGCGCAGCCACGCGGCCGAGCTCTACATCGTCGGCCACGAATACGGCCATCACATCTCCAACCTCACCGGCCAGATGAAGGCGGCGCGCGCGGGCGGCAACCAGACCGGACCGAAGTCCGGGCAGGTAAGGCTCGAGTTGCAGGCCGACTGCTACGCCGGCGCGTTCTTCGCCAACACCATCAAGGACCCGAACTCGCCCATCGCGAAGGTCACCCAGGACGACCTGGACCGCATCGTCGAGGCGGCTCGCGCCGTCGGCGACGATCACATCCAGGAGCGGTCGACCGGCCGCGTGGTGCCGGAGAGCTGGACGCACGGGTCGTCGGCGATGCGCCAGTACTGGACCGCGATCGGGTTCCAGAGCGGCGACCCGAACAGATGCGACACGTTCAGCACCGACCAGCTGGGCGGGTGACGCTTAGAGATCGCGCGGGTAGGTGGCACCTACCCGCGCGATCTCTTACCCGGGTGCGATGAGTTCCGTCATGTCGCGCCCGGCCATGTCCGTGTAGTGGACGACGCCGGCGCAGTCGTAGCGGGCGACCGGCGCCCACCGCCCGGTGGACATGTCGACGGTGACGGTGCAGGGCTGCGCGGGATCCACCTGGTAGCGCGCGATGGCCTGGGCCAGCGCGGCGGGCTGGAGCAGATCCGGGGAGAACGTCGCAACGTCGAGGGTCTCGGAGCGGCGCGTCTCGAAGACGGGCACGCCGCCGACCCGGCTGCGGCTGAGCACCACGCCGGCGTCGTCGTCGGTGAGATCCGCCCAGTAGCCGCGCGTGGGATTGAACCCGACGGCGTAGAGCGCGGTCCCGTTGCCGACGACCTCGCCGAGCCCGACGGTGATGTCGGCCACGGAGGTGTAGCCCAGCGTGGTCACGGCGGTGCCGTCCTTGCGGAAGAACACCGTCGTGGTCTCCGGACGCGAGGTGACGGTCATCAGCACCTGCCCATCGCGATACTCCACCACCTGCAGGACGAGCTCGCCCCGCACGCCGCGGAGATCGGCGACGTCGAACATGCGCCCGACGGAGTCGACGGGGTAGTCAGCGGGGTCGAACGTGGCCTGCCCGAGGTACTGGATGTCCGAGTCGACGTGTGCGATCTGCCCGTCGCGCCACGAGTAGCTGCGCACGCTCTTGTCCGGGAGGAGCGCGGTCAGGGTCGCCTGCTGCCAGGTGACGTCCACCTTCAGCACGGGCAGTCCGGCCGCGACCTCGTGCAGCCGCTGCACGACCTGCGCCGCGTGGTCGACCAGCGCGCCGTCGATGGGGAACGGCAGGGGGAGTTCCGCGTCCGGGACCGGGGTCACGGTCAGCGACGGCGTGGGTGTCGGTATCACGCTCGGGGTGACCGGCGGCGTCGGCGGGGCGGACTGCGTGGGGCCGCATCCCACGAGCACGACGGCTGCCGCTGCCGCTGCCCAACGCCGAGTGATCATCGCCCAAGTGTACGGACCGCCGCTATCGCCTCGGGCCGCATCGGACCCCTGTCGCATGATTCGGGCAGTAGCCGTCGGGGTTCTTGTCGAGGTACTGCTGGTGCTCGGTCTCGGCGTAGTAGAACGGCTTGCCCTGCGCGATCTCGGTGGTGATGGTCCCGTAGCCCGCGGCGGAGAGGCGGTCCTGGAACGCGGCGAGGCTGCGCTCGGCGGCCTCGCGCTGAGCGTCGTCGACGGGGAAGACGGCGGAGCGATACTGCGTGCCGACGTCGTTGCCCTGGCGGTCCTTCTGCGTCGGATCGTGGTTCTCCCAGAACAGCGTCAGGAGATCGTCGTAGGAGACGCGGGCGGGATCGAACACCACCTGGACGGTCTCGGT
Source organism: uncultured Arachnia sp. (assembly GCA_934636715.1). The sequence goes on along the minus strand of CAKUBE010000016.1, from coordinate 1,442 downwards.
GTGGCCGGTGCGGCCGGTGCAGCACTCGGCGTAGGTGGGATGGGGCGTGAAGCCGCCCATGTACCCGACGGCGGTGTTCACCACGCCGTCGGTCTGCCAGAACATCCGCTCCTCGCCCCAGTAGCAGCCGAGCGCGAAGTAGGCGACCTCGCAGCCCGCGGGCACCTCGTCGAGCGGCAGACCGAGGACGGTGTGCACCGGGATGGGGTCGAGCACGGGAGTGGCACGCCCGGGGAGAGCGGTGTCGGCGGTGACCATGCGCGGCGGCGCCATGCGTGCCCGCAACCAAGCTTCGATGTCCATGCCCCCACGGTACCCAACGGCGGTCGCGTCGTACCGCCGAGGAAAGAGGCGCCGGCGCCGAAACCCACGCCTGAGCTACGGGGCGTCCTCGCCCTTGATCATGCCGTAGATGCCCTGGCCGATCATGTAGATGCCGACGCCGGCGCCGACCACCCACAGGGTCCGGCGCGCCTTGGTCACCTCGGGCTTCTTGGGGGCGGCGTCGCCCTCGACGTCGGGCTCGGGTTCCGGGACGGCCTTGGGGACGATGCGGCGGGCGCGACGGCTTTCGGGCGTCGGGTCCTCGGGGGTGGGATCGACGGTGGGCTCGTCGGTCATGCTGCTGGTCCTTCCGCGGGCGGGAGCGCCCAGTCTATGGGGGCGCCGCCCTGTTGCTCGAGCAGGCGGTTGACGGCGCTGAAGGGCCGGGAGCCGAAGAAGCCGGAGCGTGCCGAGAGCGGGGAGGGGTGCGCCGTCGCGATCACGGGGGTGTCGCGCAGCATCGGCCCCGCCGACTGCGCGTCCCGCCCCCATAGGACGGCGACCAGCGGGCCGCCGCGTTCGGCGAGAGCCTCGACGGCGCGGGCCGTCACCTGCTCCCAGCCCTTTCCGCGGTGTGACGCCGGCGCGCCGGGCCGGACGGTCAGCACCCTGTTCAGCAGGAGGACGCCCTGGTCGAACCAGTGCGTGAGGTCGCCGTGTGCGGCCTGCGGGATGCCCAGATCCTGTTCGAGCTCCCGGTAGATGTTGCGGAGGCTGCCGGGCAGCGGCCGGACATCCGGGGCGACGGAGAACGACAGCCCGACGGGGTGCCCGGGTGTGGGGTAGGGGTCCTGGCCCAGGATCAGGACGCGGACGTCCGCCAGCGGGAGCGTGAATGCGCGCAGGATGTTCTCGCCGGCGGGCAGGTACGAGAACCCGGCCGCGATCTCCTCGCGGAGGAACTGCCCCATCGCCGCGACCTGCCCCTCCACCGGCGCCAGCGCCTCCGCCCAGTCCGGGGCGACGAGTTCAGCCAAGGGTCGTGCCATGTCCCCACCCTGTCACACGGGGTCCGCGCGCGAACACAAATCTCTCTATATGTGGAGGAAGGCTCATATACGGCCTTCCTCCACATATAGAGAGATCTGTGCTCGGCGTCGGTCGGCAGGAGGTAGTGG
>CAKUBE010000015.1 GCA_934636715.1 uncultured Arachnia sp. | reverse complement strand
TGGAGGAAGGCTCATATACGGCCTTCCTCCACATATAGAGAGATCTGTGCTCGGCGTCGGTCGGCAGGAGGTAGTGGCGCCCTGTCAGGGGCAGCTCAGGGTTCTAGAAGTGGAAAACAGGCTTAGGGAATAGTAAGTCGAGGTAAGGTTGTCGCATGGCTAATGCAGATTTGAGCGGCATCCTCGACGACCTCGCCGCGGGTCGCATCGACACAGCAGAGGCGGGGCGCCGCATCGAGGCCGCAAAGCGCGCGGCCGAGGAGTCCGACGCCGCACCCACGCAGAAGGCGTCGCAGGGCAGCAAGGGCGGCGCGTCGTCGGGTGGGCTGGCGCGCGTCGCGGTCACCGCCGTCGGCCGCCGCGTCCGGATCGAGGGTGACCCCACGGTCAGCACCCTCTCGGTCGACGGGCCGCACGCGCTGCGCCGCGTCGGCACCGTCATGGAGATCAACTCCACCGACGAGATCGGCCCCAACTTCCAGGGCTTCTCCCTGATCCGGCCGCCGCGCAGCCTCGACGACCTGCGCGACATCGGCATCGGCAAGGAGCTGGTCGTCCGCGTCAACCCCAAGCTCATCATCGACGCGGAGGTCACGACGGGCTCGTTGCGCACCGCGAAGGTGCCGCACCTCGGACGCATCCGGGTGACGGCAGGCGGCGCAACCCTGGACGACGTCGAGGAGGTAGAGGACCTGCTCAGCCAGGCCGGCGGCGTGTGCGTCGAGGGTCCGTTGCGGTCGGGGCGTTCGCGGCTGCGCGTGGAGACCGGCTCGCTCGCCGTCAACCTGACGGAGGGGGCCAACGTGGCCATTCGCGGCGAGGCGAAGTTCGGCCGGATCAACTGGCCCGACGGCGGCGACAAGGTCGACGAATACGTCGTCGGCAACGGCTCGGCGCGGCTGGACATCGCCGTCGTGATGGGCATGGCGACCGTGAAGTCGGAGGCCTGACATGGGGCCGCACCTGTACCACGCCCCGGCCGAGTGCCCGGTCTGCGGCGACCGGCTGATCACCACCCGCAAGGGCTGCCGCGGCTGCGGCACGGAGATCGCCGGCGAGTTCGCCAGCTGCGAGTTCTGCGCGCTGAGCCGCGACGACCTCGCGCTGCTGCGCGTGTTCCTCGGGTCGCGGGGCAACCTGCGCGAGGTCGAGAAACACCTCCAGGTGTCCTATCCGACGGCGCGGGCCCGCCTTGACGCGGTGCTCGCGAAGATCGGTCTCGAGCCGGGCGCGGAACCCCAGGAAGCGACAGGCCCGGAGCCCGCCCACAGCGCCGTCGACGGAGAGACGGCCGAGGAGCAGATCCTCGCGCGCGTCGCTCGGGGAGAGCTCAGCGCGGAGATCGCGGCGCAGCTTCTTTCCGACGCTCCCTGAGCCGGGAGACTGCTCAGGGCAGCTACAGCGACTCGACCTTCGTGACGACCACCATCAGCTCCTTGCCGTTGGGGGCCGTGTAGCGCACCTCGTCGCCGACCTTCGCGCCCAGCACCGCCGCGCCCAGCGGCGACTGCGGGGAGTACACGGAGTGGTCGACAGAGTCGTCGGTGCCGAGCACCTCGCGGGAGCCGAGGAGGAACGTGTCGGTGTCGTCCTCGTCGCCGTCGTAGGCGATCGTGACGAGCTTCCCGGGGGCGACCTCGTCGGCGGCGCCTGCGGCGGAGCCGACCTGCGCCCGGCGGAGGAGGTCTTCCAGTTGGCGGATGCGGCCCTCCATCTGACCCTGCTCCTCGCGGGCGGCGTGGTAGCCGCCGTTCTCGGAGAGGTCGCCCTCCTCGCGGGCGGCGGCGATGCGCGCGCTCACCTCGGGGCGTCCTACGGTCTTCAGCTCGTTCAGTTCGGCCTCGAGCTTGTCGTAGGCCTCTTGCGTGAGCCACACCACGTCGACAGAAGTTTCAGACATCCGGCCACCCTAGCAGGGGTGTGCAAGACGCGGCCGGCGATCGTGGAACCGGGGTCAGGGGGCGACGGTGCAGCTGTCGATCACGATGCTCGTGGCCTCGCGGATGGTCTTGACGGCGACGGGTACGCGGGTCAGCTTCTCGGTGCCGGGCGGGACCTCGAGGGTGGCCTCGCCGACGACCTCGAACGACTGCGCCTGCGCCGTCAGTTCGCACACCGCGGGGGTGCCCGGGTCGCGGCGCTGCACGATGATCTCGGCACTGACCTCGTGCGCACCCTGCACGGTGAAGCTGTGCACGTCCCCGACGACCGGCGGATTCGACTGCTGGAGCCCTTGGAGCGTGACGAGCGCGATGGCGCCGAGCAGGGCCGCACCGGCGGCACCGCCGACGAGGAGGTCGACGGGACGACGGCTGGGGTAACGCGCCTTGATACGCGCCTCGTCTGGGGTCACGCCTCCATTGTGCCCGCCGAACCACTGAGACCGTGAGCGGGCCGAGCCGCGAGCCGGGCACAATACCGACCATGTCCGTCGCCCGAATCTCCCAGTTGCGCCTGCTGCACGTGCACGCGCACCCCGACGACGAGTCGAGCAAGGGTGCCGCGACGACCGCGAAGTATGTCGCGGAGGGCATCGACGTCATGGTCGCCACCTGCACGGGAGGCGAGCGCGGTTCGGTGCTCAACCCGAAGCTCGCGGGCGATCCCGAGATCGAGCGGAACATTGCGGAGATCAGGGCCGACGAGATGCGCAGGGCCCGCGAGATCCTCGGCTTCCAGCAGGTCTGGCTGGGGTTCGTCGACTCGGGATTCCGCGACGGCGACCCGTTCGCGGACCTTCCCGAAGGCTGCTTCGGTCGCGAGGACGCGACGGTCGCGGCGGGGCGGCTGGTGAAGGTCATCCGCGAGTTCCGCCCGCACGTCGTCACGACTTACGACGAGCAGGGCGGGTACCCGCACGCCGACCACATCATGTGCAATCGGATCACCGTCGAGGCGTTCAAGGCCGCCGCCGACCCGGGGCGATGGCCCGAGCACGGCCCGGCCTGGCAGGCTGCGAAGCTGTACTACCACATGGGCTTCCACCGCCGTCGCTACGAGCAGCTCGAGCGGATCATGCACGACAGCGGCCTCGACTGCGAGTTCCCGTTCTTCGACGAGGACCCCTACTCCTACGGCCGGCTCACCACGTTCGTCGACTGCGCCGAGTACTTCCCCGTGCGCGACGACGCCCTGCGCGCCCACGCCACCCAGATCGACCCGGACGGCCCGTGGTTCGGCGTGCCGCTCGTCATCCAGCAGGCGGGCTGGCCGACGGAGGACTACCAGTTGGTGGTGTCGAAGGTGCCGACGATGATCCCCGAGGACGACCTGTTCGCAGGCCTCCGCCCCGAGCCCCTGGTGCCGGAGTTCATCATCTAGATTCGCGCCCGTGCAGCCACCACGCGGCCAGCACGCCGCCGACGGCGCCTCCGAGGTGCGCCTGCCAGCTGATGCCCGGGGCGCCGGGCAGGACGCCGAGCAGCACGGTGCCGTAGACGGCGAAGACGACGACGGCCAGCAGGATCTGCGCGATGCTCCTGCTGTAGAAGCCGCGCACGAGCAGGTAGGTCAAGTAGCCGAAGACCACGCCGGACGCGCCCGCGGTGATGCTCCCGGGCGGGGCCAGCAGCCACGCGGTGAGTCCGGAGACGACGACGGAGATCAGCGTGGTCGCGACGAACCGGCCGGCCCCGCTCAGGTAGGTCAGCACGCCGAGCACCAGGAACGGGATGCTGTTGGAGATCAGGTGCGGCCAGCCGAAGTGCAGCAGCGGCGCCCACAGGATGTTGGGCAGTTCGCTGAGTTGTCGCGGCTGGATGCCGAACGAGTCGAGCGCATTCAGCGTCACGGCGTCCAGGGACTCGAGTGCCCACATGACGGCGAGGATGCTCCCGACGACGAGCACGGCCTTGCCGAGCGTGGGGCGGGCGGCGGTCGTGGAGGTGCTCATTCCTCCAGTGTGCCTGATCAGAAATGTTCGAAGAGGACGGGACCGGGGCGGATGTCCTCCAGCCACGAGCGCGTCACGCGCACGTGGTGCATGGCGAGCGCCCGTGCGCCCTCCGGGTCGCGCCGCTGGATGGCGTGAGCGATCTCGATGTGGGCATGGTCGCTCACCTCCTTGAGGTGGTGGTGGACGCCGTCCTCGAAGACCCGGTAGTCGCGGCCTCGGCGGCGGATGGTCTCGAGCAGCGCCGTCAGGATCTCGTCGCCCGCCGCCTCGCTGATGAGCGTGTGAAAGCGGGTGTCCAGGAGCTGAGCCCGGTCCGTCGGCTCGCACTCGGCCAACTCGTGGGCGACGCGCGACAGCTCGGCGGCCTCGCCGTCGCTCATGCGCGCGGCGGCCTGGGCGGTGACGTGGCCCTCGAGGACCTCGCGGAGCGTGAAGAGCTCCAGGTAGCGCTCCAGCGGCAGCAGGGGGGTGACCATCTCCAGCCCGGACATCATCTGGCGCGCCGACATGTCGGAGACCGCGGCGCTGCTTCCCGGCCGCGCCACCAAGGCGCCGGCGACGGTGAGCATGCGCTGCGCCTCGCGCAGCGAACTCCGCGACACCCCGAACCGCTCGCACAGCTCCGCCTCGCTGGGGAGCGGGGCCCCGGCGGTCAGCTCCCCGGTAGCGATCAGCTGACACAACCCCCGGCGTGCGGTCTCCACCGCGGACACCGATGTCTTCTGCACCATGGCGCAATGATGCCGTATGTAACGATTGTCAGACAGAAGGGCGGGAATTTGCGCCCGGGTCTGGCGGAAATGGCGCATCTCCGTCAGGATTGTCCGACGAGGAGGATACGTGCAGCACATACCATCGATCGATGACCCGCAGCCGCGGTGGTCGCTCGACCCCCGGGTGCGGCACCTCAACCACGGTTCTTTCGGCGCCGTCCCCGTGGCGGTGCAGGAGGAGCAGGACCGGTTGCGGCGGCTGATGGAGTGGAATCCGGTGCGGTGGTTCGCCGGCCTGCCGGAGCGGGTCGCCGCCGCGCGGATCGAGATGGCGGAGCTGCTGCGCACGGACCCGGCGAGGCTCGCCTTCGTCGTCAACGCCTCCGCGGGCGCCTCGGTCGTCTACCAGTCGCTGATGGCGCGCGGTCCGATCGACGTCCTGCTCACCACCCACGGCTACGGGGCCGTCAGCATGGGCGCGCGGCGGCTCGCCGCGCGGACCGGCGGGCGGGACCACACCGTCGACGTGCCGCTGGCCGCGACGGCGGCCGATGTCCTCGCCGGGCTGACGGCCGCCATGGACCGACACCGTCCGACGCTGCTCGTCGTCGACCAGGTGACGTCGGCCACGGCGCGCGCCTTTCCCATCGACGAGATCTGCAGGGCCGCCCGCGAGCGCGGTGTGCGGACGCTCGTCGACGGCGCTCACGCCCCAGGCGTGCTGGCGGACCCCGTCTGCCGCGAGGCCGACTACTGGGTGGGGAACCTGCACAAGTTCGGCTGCGCGCCGCGCGGCGCCGCCGTGCTCGTGGCGCGCGACGGCGGCGAGGAACTCTTCCCCGTGATCGACTCCTGGGGGACGCGTGAGCCGTTCCCCGCCCGGTTCGATCACGCCGGCACACAGGACCTGACGCCCTGGCTCACCGCGCCCTTCGCGTGGCGGCACCTCGACGAGGCCGTGGGCTGGGCCGTGATCCGCGAGCGCTCCCGGCGCGTGCTCGACGAGGGCGGCGCCGTCGTCGCCCAGGCCCTCACCGCCGTCGTCGACGACCCGCTGCCCGACGTCGGCCAGCCCGTCGGCCCGATGCGGCTGTTCCGCCTGCCGGAGGGCCTGGGCCGGACCCGCGAGGAGGCCGACGCCCTGCGCGTCCCGTTCGGCGACAAGACCGGCACGGCCGTGTCGTTCACCAGTTTTGGCGGCTCCGGATACCTCCGGCTGTCGTCTCACGTGTACACATCCGTACACGACTTCGCCCATGTGGCCACGGTGGGGATTCCCCTGCTCCACCGCTGGTCTACCACTCAACTCGGGGGAAAACACGCATCATGATCGATCCAAAGGAGGAACGATGCGCAAGAAGCTAGTCTCGGTTGTCGCGACAGCATCGGCACTGGCCCTGACGTTGACCGCATGCGGCAACGGCAATGGCGATGGCGGCGACGGCTCCACGGCCGGCGGCGATGTCCAGCTGCAGATGGTCGAGAGCCTCACCAATCCCGGCCGCACCGAGGTGATCAAGAAGCTGCTCGGCGAGTTCGAGGCGGCAAACCCCGGCATCAAGGTGAACCTGGTCTCACCGCCCAGCGAGCAGGCCGACCAGAAGATCCAGCAGATGCTGCAGTCGGGCTCCGGCGTCGACGTGCTCGAGGTGCGCGACCTCACGGTCGGCCCGTTCAGCAACAACGGCTGGCTCTACGACATGGCCGCGGAGACCAAGGCCTGGTCCGGGTTCGAGCAGCTCACCGACCAGGCGAAGAACGTCGCGGTCAACGCCGACGGCAAGTCCTGGTTCATCCCCTACGGCTTCTACGGCCTCAGCCTCTTCTACCGCACCGACCTGGTGAAGGAGGCGGGCTTCGACGGGGCGCCGAAGTCGTGGGACGACCTGATCACTCAGGCCGCCAAGATCCAGGACCCGGCCAAGAACCGCTACGGCTACGCCTTCCGCGGCGGCAAGAACTCCGCGGGCCAGCTGATGAGCATCCTGCAGGCCTGGAACGCCGACAACCTCGACGTCACCAACGCCTACAAGGTCACCAGCGGCGCGACGATCTTCTCGACGCCCGAGTCGCAGGCCGCGCTCGACCGCTACATCGAGCTCTTCAAGACCGGCTCGCCCGAGTCGTCGGTCGCCTGGGGCTTCACGGAGATGGTCGAGGGCTTCACCAACGGCTCCACCGCGTTCCTGCTGCAGGATCCCGAGGTGATCGCCGTCGTCAAGGAGTCCTCGCTGACCGAGGACCAGTGGAGCGTCGCGACGAACCCCGTCGGCCCGACCGGCAAGGCCGCCTGGCCGATGGCCACCGCGGGCTGGGGCGTGACCGAGGCGTCGAAGCACAAGGCCGAGGCCGTGAAGCTGGTGCAGTTCCTGTCCGGTGACCCGTCGACGACCTTCGCCAAGGAGAACTCGCTGGTGCCGATCCAGACCGCCGCCGGCGAGGATCCGTTCTTCAGCGAGGGCCCGTGGGCCGCATACGTCGAGATGACCTCGAACCCCGACGTGTGGATCTCCGTCGAGGAGCCTCGCGGCGTCGCCTGGTGGACCGAATGGATGCAGCGGTCCGAGGCCGACTTGCAGCAGGTGCTGATCGGCAAGAAGACGACCACCGAGCTCCTCGCGGGCTGGGATCAGTTCTGGACCGAGAAGTGGGCCGGGTAACCGATGTCCACGGCCGCTAAGGCCGCCAAGGGGACGGGCGGCGCCACCGCCCGTCCCCCCAAGGGGCGGCAGTTCAACTGGCGTACGGCGCTCACCATCTTCGCCTACCTGTCGCCAGCCTTCCTCTTCGTCATCATCTTCACGTACTACCCGCTTTTCGTGGGCGGCCGGATGGCCTTCCATCAGTGGACGCTGTGGGATCTGACGAACACGCCCTTCGTGGGGCTGAAGAACTTCGCGACGCTGATCGCCGATCCGCTGTTCGCCAAGGTGATGCTGAACTCGGTTCTCTGGGTGGTCGGGTCGCTGGTGCCGCAGTTCGTGTTCGGCTTCCTGATCGCGCTGGCGCTGAAGAAGCGGTTCCGGTTCCGCGGGCTCTACCAGGCCCTCGTGTTCTACCCGTGGGCCGTCTCGGGCTTCCTGATCGGCATCCTGTTCCGCTGGATGTTCAACTCGGAGTTCGGCGTCTTCAACGACATGCTGATGCGCAGCGGGATCACGGAGACCCCCATCCCGTGGCTCGCCAACCCGGACTTGGCGCTGGTCTCGGTGATCCTCGCCAACATCTGGTACGGCGTCGCGTTCTTCGCGATGATGATCCTCGCCGCGCTCCAGTCGGTGCCCGACGAGCTGCACGAGGCCGCGGCGCTCGACGGCGCGGGTCGCCTCGGCACCCTCTTCCGGGTGACCATCCCCACCATCCGCACGACGCTGGTGCTCACCGTGCTGCTGCGTGTCATCTGGATCTTCAACTTCCCGGACATCATCTACGCCATGACCGGCGGCGGTCCCGCGAACCAGACCCAGATCGCCACCACCTGGATGATCCAGTTCACCCAGCAGGGCGACTACGGCCTGGCCTCGGCCCTCGGCTTCATCGTGATGGGCGTTCTCGTGACCTTCACCGCGATCTATCTCGGGCTGCTGTCGAAGGAGCAGGCGTCATGATCAACAAGATTCCCGCCTGGCTGTCCGCCATCAAGGTCGTCGGCCTGGCCATCTGGCTGCTGATCACGCTGTTCCCGCTGTACTGGATCATCATCACGTCGTTCAAGCCCGCCAGCCAGATCGCCGAGTACCCGGTGCGCTACTGGCCCAAGGAGTTCTCGTTCGAGAACTACGAGAAGCTGTTCGGCCAGATGATGTTCGGCTACGCGCTGGGCAACAGCATCATCGTCTCGCTGGCGGCGGGCGCCGTCGCGACGCTGATCGCCCTGCTCAGCGCCTACATCCTCTCCCGCTTCCAGTTCCGCGGGAAGGGCGCCGTCATGCTGGCGTTCCTGGTGACGCAGATGATCCCGGCGTTCATCGCGCTGGGCCCGCTGTATCAGATGTTCACCAACCTCGGCCTGGTCGACAGCCGCTTCGGCCTCGTCCTCATCTACATCGCGATGACGATCCCGTTCTCGTCGATCATGCTGAGGGGCTTCTTCGACAACGTGCCGGACTCCCTGGAGGAGGCGGCGATGGTCGACGGCTGCTCGCGGATGACGGCGCTGTGGCGGATCATCGTGCCCGTCATGGGCCCCGGCATCATCGCGACGTTCATCTTCAACTTCGTCAATGTCTGGAACGAGCTCTTCCTCGCGGTCACGCTGATCAACACCAACGAGCGCAGGACGATCCCGACGGCGTTGAACGGCTTCATCTCGAGCTTCGCCATCGAGTGGGGCCCGATGGCGGCCGCGGCGGTGCTGACGATCATCCCGACGATGGCGCTGTTCGCGTTCGCGAGCCGCTGGATCGTCGAGGGCCTGACGTCGGGCGCGACGAAGGGCTAGCCGGGTCGCTCAGCGAGGCGGGTGCCCGGTAGGTTTGCCCGCATGGTCAACCGCCTTGCCGAGTCCGACAGCGACTATCTGCGCCAGCACGCGCACCAGCAGGTCGACTGGTGGGAGTGGGGCGACGAGGTGCTCGCCGCCGCGCGGGAACTCGACCGCCCCATCCTCCTGAGCGTCGGCTACGCGTCGTGCCACTGGTGTCACGTGATGAGCCACGAGTCGTTCGACGACCCGTCGATCGCCGAGTTCATCAACGCCCACTTCGTCCCCGTCAAGGTGGACAGGCAGCAGCGGCCCGACCTCGACGCCGTGTTCATGACCGCCACGCAGGCCATGAACAACGGCGCGGGAGGCTGGCCGATGACGGCGTTCCTCACGCCCGAGGGCCGCCCCTTCTTCACGGGGACCTACTTCCCGCCGCAGCCGGTGGGCGGGCAGCCGTCGTTCCGTCAGGTCCTGGAGGCCATGGCCGAGGGCTGGCGCCTCCGGCGCGACCAGCTGCGCGGGGCGGCAGACTACCTCATCGAGGTGCTGACGGCGCGCGCCGACGCCGCCCCGGCAGGGAAGCCCGACCTCGTGGCGGCCGTCGACGCCGTCGAGTCCGCTTTCGACCTCATCCACGGCGGCTTCGGCACCGCACCCAAGTTCCCCGCGCCGACCGTGCTCGACGCCCTGCTCGTCAAGGGCGACCCGCGCACGCTCGAACTCGCGCAGCGCACCCTCGAGCACATGGCCCGCGGCGGCATCCACGACCAGATCGGCGGCGGCTTCCACCGCTACTCCGTCGATCCCGGCTGGGTCGTCCCGCACTTCGAGAAGATGCTCTACGACAACGCGCTCCTGCTCGGCACCTACGTGCGGGGCTGGCGCCGCACGGCGGACCACGACTCCGGCCTGCGCGCCCTCTTCGAGCGCACGGCCTATGGCATCGTCGAGTGGATCGAGCGCGAGATGGTCTCGGAGGAAGGCGGCCTCATCTCCGCCCTCGACGCCGACTCCTGCGACATCCGCGGCGCGGTGCACGAGGGCATCTTCTACCTCTGGAACCCCGAACTGCTCGACGACGCCCTGGGCCCCGAGCTGGGCGCCTGGGCCGCCGAGGTCTTCCACGTCACGCGTGGCGGCACCTTCGAGGATGGACTCTCCACCCTCCAGCTGCGCGGCCGTCCCGACTTCGCGAGGCTTCAGGAGGCCGGCGACCTGCTGCTCGCGGAGCGGGCGACGCGCTTCCGGCCGGCCGCCGACGAGCTCGTCGTCGCGTCGTGGAACGGCTGGGCGATCTCCTCGCTCGTCACGGGCGCCCTCATCTTCGACGAGCCCGGCTGGCTGGAGCTCGCGGTGCGCGCCGCCGATCACCTCGTGCGCGTGCACCTGGCCGACGGCGACCTCCGCCGGTCCTCGCGCGGGGGCCGCGCGGGCGACGCGCTGGGCGGCGCGGAGGACTTCGGCGCCGTCGCGGAGGCGTTCGTGGCGCTGGCCGGCGCGACCGGGGACGCGGCGTGGGCGCGTCGCGCCGAGGCGCTCGTCGACCGCGCCGTCGAGCTCTTCGACCACCCGGACGGCGGCTTCTACGACGCCGTCGACACGGGCCTCTTCGAGCGGGCGCGCTCACTGACCGACAACGTCACGCCCAGCGGCACGTCCGCGCTGGTGGCCGCGTTGCGCGCCGTCGGCCTCCTCGCGGAGCGTCCGGACCTGGTGGAGCGCGCCGACCTCGCCGCGCGGACCACCTGGGGCACGGTCGCGGAGGCACCGCGTTTCGCGGGTGCCGCCCTAGCCGACCTGATGGTCGCCGACGAGGCGCGACGAGGGCTGAAGCCCGCGATCGTCGTCGTGGTCACGGATGACCCGTTCGACGAGTTGGCGCGCGCCGCGTGGCGGCTCGCCCCTGCGGGGTCACTGGTCGTGACGGGCCCGCAGGGGACGCAAGGGTTCGGTGCGCTCTTCGATGAGCGACCGTCTGGCGCGGCCTACGTGTGCCGAGGCACGGTGTGCTTCGACCCGGTGACGGACTACGCGGAGCTCAAGACCCCGCTGTGGTCGAGGGTGTAGGGACGAGTCTCCGCGGCCCTACGGGGAGGCCGGGTGGCTGACGGCGCCCGAGATCTTGCTGAACTCCTCCGTCATATGACGCAGGGCGTTCCCCAGGGTCTCGGGATCCACCCCGCTGCTCGCCGTGATGTGGTTCAGGACGGCGTCCAGCTCCTCGGCGATGGGATCGAGGAGGGCCTTGCCCTTCCTCGTCAGCGCGAGGCGCTGGATGTTTCCGACCCCGCGGGCCTGGGTGTCGACGACGAACCCCTGGTCGATCAGCCGGGTCACCGACTTCGACATGGAGGAGGGGGTCACCAGCAGGAACGCGGCGAGATCCTTGCCGGTCACAGGTGAGAGCGCGTCGACCGAGCGCAGGATCCGGAACTGGGTGTAGGTAAGCCCGTGTGGGCGGAGACGTTCGTTGGCTTTGTGGTCGATGAACCAGAGCAATCGGTGCAGCTCGTAGCCGAGCACGTGTTCCATATCATCCTATTCTGAGGCATGTGTGCTTCCGATCCAAGAGGGTACACCTGTACCCCCAGATCCGGGCTTTGGGTTCGCCCTAAGGCGAAAAAACGGATATACCAATGGCGACTGCGTGGAGGATCGCAGCCACGATCGTGCACGCATGGAACGCTTCGTGGAACCCGAACCAGATCGGAGATAGTTGTGGACGCTTCGTAGCGTACGCGACGGCGCCCAGCGAGTACACAAAACCGCCCAAGATGAGCAGGATGACGACGGCGGGCCCGCCCGCGGCCCAGAACTGGCCCATCCATCCGACGGCGGTCCAGCCCATCGCGACGTACAGCGCCGTGTACAACCAGCGCGGCGCGCCGAGCCAGGCCGTGCGGAAGAGCACGCCGAGGGCGGCGATGGACCAGATCACGACGAGCAGCGTCCAGCGCGCCGCGCCGTCGAGCAGCGTGAGCGCCAGGGGCGTGTAGCTGCCGGCGATGAACACGAAGATGTTGGAATGGTCGATCCGGCGGAAGATCGCGTTCGTCCGCTCCGACCACGTGCCGCGGTGGTAGGCCGCGCTGGTGCCGAAGAGCTGCACGGCCGACAGCGTGTAGACCGCGCAGCCGATCCTCCCCGCGAGGGTCGGTGCCAGGGCCGTGAAGAGGAGCCCGGTGGCCAGCATGAGGGGAGCCATGCCGAGGTGGAGCCAGCCGCGGAGCCGCGGCTTGGCGAGGGGGAGGGTCGTGTCGAGCCCCGAGGGGTGGGTTGTCGCGCTCATGCCGTTACCTACGCTTCCGTAACTTACGCTTCCGTAGGTTAGCGGAGATCCGTGCCGAAACCAAGACGCCCGGCGGCGAGCCACTAGGCTTCCGGTATGGCGTGGTGGGAGCGGGTGGTTGAGCGGTTCTGGCCGCCTCGATGGATGTACGCCACCTACGAGCGCGGCGTGCTCGAGCACCTCGACCGTGCCTCCCTGCCTCGCCACGTCGCCGTTCTCGCCGACGGCAACCGCCGCTGGGCGCGGATGAACGCGCCGGGGGAGCCGCTCGTCGCCGGCTATCGCGCGGGGGCCGCGCGGCTCGTCGAGTTCGTCGAGTGGTGCGACGACGCCGACCTCCAGGTCATCACCTTGTGGGTGCTGAGCACCGAGAATCTCCAGCGCTCCGGGGCCGATGAGCTGACGGACCTGCTCGGCGTCATCGACCAGCTCGTCGCCGACCTCGCGGCGACCGGCCGATGGCGGGTCCAGGCCGTCGGCGCGCTGGAGCTGCTCCCGGACGACGTCGCCGAGTCCCTGCGCCGGTCCTCGGCGGCCACCGACGGCGTGCAGGGCATGCACGTCAACGTCGCCATCGCCTATGGCGGGCGCATGGAACTGCGCGACGCCGTCCGTTCCCTGCTCGCCTCCCGCGCCGCCGAGGGCGCGACGCTGGAGGACGTGGCGCAGACGCTCGAGATCGAGGAGATCTCGCAGCACCTCTACACCAAGGGACAGCCCGACCCCGACCTCATCATCCGCACCTCCGGCGAGCAGCGGCTGTCCGGCTTCCTGCTGTGGCAGTCGGCGCACAGCGAGTTCTACTTCTGCGAGGCGCTCTGGCCGGACTTCCGCCGCGTCGACTTCGTCCGAGCCCTCCGCGCCTACACGCAGCGCGAGCGCCGCTTCGGCCGCTGACCGCTGGTTGAGCCGCCGCACGAGGCGCTAGCCGAGTCGGCGTGTCGAAGCCAATAGTCTGTACCCATGGCTCGCAACCCGAACTCCCGCTCGCGGGACATGGTCATCTCCATGGCCGTGATCGTCATCCCCGTGCTGTTGCTCGTCTTCTTCTTCTCCTCGCCGGGCGAGGAGGAGCCGCAGCGGGTCGACGTCGCGGCCCAGCTGAAGCGCGCGACCGTCGAGTCGCCCTACCCGCTGCTCGTCGCCGAGGGGCTGGGCGAAGGATGGACCCCCGTGCGCGCGGCCTGGGCCACGGAGGGTCAGCCGTGGATCACCGGCGAGCCCGCCGAGGCCAACTCCTGGCAGGTCGGCTACCTGTCGCCCGACGAGATCTACTTCGGCCTGCAACAGCGCGACGGCGCGGAGACGGCCTTCGTGCGGGCCGCGACGAGGGAGGGCCACGCCGTCGGCGGCGAGGTCGTGGCCGCGGGACGGTCCTGGGAGCGGTACGAGAGCAAGGACGGCCGCACGAGCTCGCTGGTGAGCGCGGGAGAGGCCGACACGGCGGTCATCGCGGCGGACGCGGACTTCGTGGCTCTGGAGGCGTTCGCCGCGACGCTGACCGAGGCGGCACCTCAGGGTTAGTCTTTCCGAGACGCGGCGACCTGCTCGCGGGCGCCGTCGAGGAACCCCTGACAGACCTCGGCGAGCTTCTCGCCGCGCTGCCAGAGCGCCATCGACTCGGCCAATGACGCACCGCCGGACTCCAGTTGCTGCACGACGCGCATGAGCTCGTCGCGCGCCTGCTCGTAGGTGGGTTCCTGCTCAGCCATGGGGGACCTCCTTGGGGGTGAGGGCGACGACGTCGAGCGTGAGCTCGCCGTCGGCGAGATAGGCCTGGATGCGGGCGCCGGCCGCGGTGTCGGCGACGCTGGAGACGGACTGATGCGCGTCGTCGACCAGGACCGCGTAGCCGCGCTGGAGCGTGCGCTGCGGCGAGAGCGCCCGGATGGTGCCGACGGCGGCCCGGAGGTCCGCCTGTTCGGCCTGGAGCGTGCGGTCGACCGCGGCGTTCAGCCGGTGGCGCAGGTGCGTCAGCCGGTCGTAGTGCGCGGCGAACGCGCTGGTGGGGTCGACCATCACGGGGCGGGTGCGCACGGCGTCGAGGCGGTCCTGTTCGGCCGCGAGCAGGGTGTCGACGGCCCGCGCCAGCCGGGCGCGGGCCAGGACGAGCCCGGCCGACTCGTCGGCGTGGTCGGGGACGACGCGCTTGCCCGCATCGGTGGGGGTGGAGGCGCGGAGGTCGGCGACGTAGTCGACCAGCGGTTGGTCGGCCTCGTGGCCGATCGCCGTGACGATGGGCGTGCGGGCGCCGACGACCGCCCGGACGAGCCCCTCGTCGGAGAAGGCGAGGAGGTCCTCGAGTGAGCCCCCGCCGCGGGCGATGATGATGACGTCCACGGCGGGGTCGGCGTCGAAGGCGGCGAGCGCGGTCATCACGGACTCGGCCGCCGTCGGGCCTTGCACCAGCGCGTGACGGGTCCGGACGACCGCCGCGGGCCAGCGCCGATGGACGGTGGTGACGACGTCGCGCTCGGCGTCGGAGTCCTTGCCCGTGATCAGCCCGATCGCGCGCGGCAACACGGGAAGGCGGCGTTTGCGGTGCGGCTCGAACAGGCCCTCGGCCTGGAGCTTGCGCTTGAGCTGCTCGAGTTGCGCGAGGAGGCGGCCCTCGCCCGCGACCCGGATCTCGAGGCATTCGAAGCTGAGCGACGTGTCGCGGTCCCACACCCGCGGGCGGACGCGCGCGGTTACGCGGGATCCTTCGGGGAGGGGGCCGGCGGCGTCGAGCACGAGGGACGAGACGGTGACGCGGGCCGACATGTTGGCCACCCGGTCGCGGAAGGTCAGGAACTGCGTGGGCGCCGCCCGGCGCTTGATCTCGACCACCTGCGCGTCGACCCAGATCTCGCCGCAGCGCCCCACCCAGTCCTTGATCGCGCCGATGACGCGCCCGAGCGGCTGCGGGTGCTCCGCCGAGCTGTCGAGGGCCATGGCCGGAACCCTACCCGGCTAAGGTCGTGAGCGTGATCCGACTGATTGCCACTGACCTCGACGGCACCCTGCTGAACACCCGGCACCGCGTTCCCGCCCGGACGCTGCTCGCGCTGCGGGAGGCGCGCGACGCGGGCATCGTCGTCGTCCCCGCCTCTGGACGGCAGCCCTTCTCGATCGAGGAGGTGGTGCAGGACACGTTCCTGGCCGAGGGTGTGGTGCTCGGCGCCAACGGGGCCGTCGGCTACAACCTGGCGACCGGCGAGGTGCTGTTCGAGGACACCATCGCGGTGGAGGCGCAGCGCGCGCTGTTCCTCGGCCTGAGGGAGCTGTTCCCGACGGTGCGGTGCGTGTCGGTGCGCGACGCCGGGGCCACGTTCGTGCCGCAGCGCGGGTACGTCGGGCTCATGGATCCGGGCGATCACGGTCGGCGCGGCGACGTCTCCGAGTTCGACCTCGACGACGTGCTGGCGGAGGGCACGTCGAAGCTGGTGATCCGAGGCTCGGACGTGGGCCCCGACGTGCTGCTCGCCGCGGCGCGCGAGCTCTCCGTGCCGGGCTGTGCGCCGACGTCGTCGGGAGCGCCGTTCATCGAGGTCGCCGCCGGAGGTGTGAGCAAGGCGACGGGCGTGGCGCGGCTCGCCGCCGCGTATGGCATCGCGCCCGATGAGGTCGTCGCGTTCGGGGACAACGAGAACGACGTCGAGCTCCTCACGTGGGCAGGGCTCGGCGTCGCGATGGGCAACGCGATCCCCGACCTGATCGCCGTCGCCGACGAGGTGACGGCGACCAACGACGAGGACGGCATCGCCCTCGTCGTGGAGCGCCTCGCCGCTCAGGACTGGGAGCACCCCGGCGCCTCGTAGACTGTTGCCCATGAGCACCGAATCGAAGCGAGTTGTCGTCGCCGCGCCCCGTGGCTACTGCGCGGGCGTCGACCGCGCCGTCGTCACCGTCGAGAAGGCGCTCGACCTCTACGGCCCGCCCGTCTACGTGCGCAAGCAGATCGTGCACAACCGGCACGTCGTCGAGACGCTGGAGTCGCGCGGCGCTGTCTTCGTCGAGGAACTCGATGAGGTGCCCGCGGGCGCGACGGTGGTGTTCTCCGCGCACGGCGTATCGCCCGCGGTGCACGCCGAGGCCGCCCAGCGCTCGCTGAAGACCATCGACGCGACCTGCCCGTTGGTCACCAAGGTGCACCACGAGGCCAAGCGGTTCGCGGGCCAGGGCACGCAGATCCTCCTCATCGGACACGCCGGGCACGAGGAGGTCGAGGGCACCATGGGCGAGGCGCCGGAGCAGACGACGCTCGTGCAGTCGCCGTCGGACGTCGACGGCCTGGAGATCCCCGAGGGCACCAACCTCGCGTGGCTGAGCCAGACGACGCTCTCTGTCGACGAGACCTTGGAGACCGTGGGCCGGCTGCGGGAGAAGTTCCCGCTGCTGATGGATCCGCCGTCAGACGACATCTGCTACGCGACGCAGAACCGGCAGCTCGCGGTCAAGCAGATCGCGCAGGGCGGGTGCGACCTCATGATCGTGGTCGGTTCCCAGAACTCGTCGAACTCCGTGCGCCTCGTCGAGGTCGCGCTCGAGGCCGGGGCCAAGGCGTCGTACCGCGTGGACAACGCGGGGGAGATCGACCCCGCCTGGCTCGAGGGCGTCGCGACGGTGGGCGTGACCAGCGGCGCGTCGGTCCCCGACGATCTCGTCCAGGGCGTGCTGACCTTCCTCGAGGAGCGCGGCTACCCCGCCGCGGTCGAGGAGCGCCTGACCGAGGAGACGCTCACGTTCGCCCTCCCGCCGGAGCTCCGCAAGGACCTCCGCCGCGCCGTCAAGCACTGACCCGCTACACCAGGAACTGGAAGTACGGACTGTCGTAGGCGACCTCCTCCGCCTTCATGCCGCACTCGCCGATGCGTTCCAGCAGGAAGCGGTAATCGCCCGGGTTGCCCAGCTCCACGCCGACGAGCGCGGGGCCGGTCTCGCGGTTGTTGCGCTTCACGTACTCGAAGTAGGTGATGTCGTCGTCCGGGCCCAGCACGGAGTCGAGGAACATGCGCAGGGCGCCGGGCTGCTGTGGGAAGTCGACCAGGAAGTAGCGCTTCCTGCCCTCGTGGATCAGCGAGCGCTCGACGACCTCGGCGTAGCGGGAGACGTCGTTGTTGCCGCCGGAGACCAGCACGAGCACGCGGGAGCCGGTCGGGATCTGGATGCGCGGGCCGGGGCCGCCGCTCGGAAGCGCCGCGGCGGCGAGCGCTCCGGCGGGCTCGGCGATGATGCCGTCGGTCTGGTACATGGTCAGCATCTCGCTGCACACCTGGCCCTCGGGCACGCGGACGAGTTCCACGTTGGCCTCGCGGATCACCTCGAACGTGTAGTCGCCCGCGCGGCGGACGGCGGCGCCGTCGACGAACGTGTCGATGTTCTTGAGCGTGACGGGGCGGCCCGCCGACAGCGCGGCGGCGATGCAGGGTGCCCCCTCGGGCTCGACGCCGACGATGCGCACCTCGGGATGCGATGACTGCAGCCACGCGGCGACCCCCGCGAGGAGCCCGCCCCCGCCGACCGGGACGACGACGATGTCCGGCACGAAGCCCAGCTGCTCGATCGACTCCACGAGCACCGTGGCCTGCCCCGCCGCGGTGCGCGGATCGTTGAAGGCGGGGACGAGGACCCTGCCGTCGTTCGCGGACATCCGCGCGGCCTCGTCGGAGGCCTCGTCGTAGGTGGCGCCGTGGAGCACGAGGTCGACCTGGCCGCGGCCGAGGTCGACGATGCGTTGCCGCTTCTGCCGCGGCGTCGTGTGCGGCACCACGACGGTGGCGTGCATCCCGAGCGCGGCGGCGGAATAGGCGACGCCCTGGCCGTGGTTGCCGGCGGACGCGCAGACGACGCCCGCGGCTTTCGCGTCGTCGGACAGCTGCGCCATCAGGTTGTAGGCGCCGCGCAGCTTGTAGGAGCGCACCGGCTGCAGATCCTCGCGCTTCAGCCAGATCTGCGCGCCCGTCGCGGTCGAGAGCCGCTCGTCGAGGTGCACCGGGGTGCGGCGCGCGATGCCGGCCAGCCGGTTAACGGCGTCGGGGACCTGTGCGGCGAGTTCGGAGAGGGCGGTCATGCGTGCCATTGTGCACCCTCACGCTGCGTGAGCCGGGCCGCGACGGAGGAGAAGCTATCAACCCTCTCGGCGGAGCTGGCGCAGCGGCGCGGCCTCGAGGGCGTCGTCGGTGAAGAGGGTGCGCTCGCGGCCGCGCTCCTCGGCGTACGTGATCATCTCGGCGACGGCAGGCTGGCGGGTGGTCTCGGCGAGCGGGTCGAGCTGTGGGAGGTCCTCGTCGGTGATCTCCAGATCGCGGAAGCGGCGCGCCGAGACCATGACGCGGCTCTCCAGCGTGGCGACGGCGCTGTTGTACGCCTTCACGGAGCTGGTGAGCGAGCGGCCCAGCTTGTCGAAGTGGGCGCCGAGGGTGGCGAGGCGCTGGTGCAACTCGCGGCCGAGCTTCGAGATCTGCCCGGCGGTCTCCGCGAGCGCCACCTGCTTCCACCCGTTGGCCACGATCTGCAACTGCGGGATCAGCAGGCCAGGGGAGGAGAGGACGATGTGCTTGCGCGTGGCATAGTCGTGCAGGTCCGGCAACTGCTCGAGAGCGAGGCGGTAGATCTCGTCGGACGGCAGGTAGAGGACCACGAACTCCGGCGAACCGAGGTCGAGCTGCCAATACCCCTTGTCGGAGAGTTGATCGATGTGGGCGCGCACGTTGCGCGCGAAGGACAGGAAGTGCGTGCGCTGCTGGGCCTCGTCCTCGGTGTTGTACGCCTCGAGCATGGCGGCCAGCGGCACCTTGGAGTCGACGAAGATGACCTTGCCCGCGGGGAGATTGACCCGGAGGTCCGGGCGGAACCTGCCGTCGTCGGAGGCGTAGGTCTGTTGCGTGTCGAAGTCGCAGCGTTCGGTGAGGCCGGAGATCTCGACGATGCGCTTCAGGCTGCGCTCTCCCCACGCGCCGCGGACCTGCGGCGTGCGCAGCGCGTTGGACAGGCTGGTGGTCTCGCGGCGGATGGCCTCGCCGGAGCGCTGCACGGCCGCGACCTGCTCGCTGAGTTCCGCCGCCATGCGGGCCCGGTCGAGCTCGACCAGCTGCAGCTTCTCCTGCATCTGCCGCAGCCCGTCGGTGAGCGGCGCGACCAACTGCTCGGTGACCTTCAGTCGCTGCTCGGTGGCCGCGTCCGCCTGCCTGCCCTGTCTGTCCAGCGACTCGGCACTCAGCACCTTGAACTGGTTCAGCAGCGCCTCGCGGTCCGCCGCCTGCTCCTCCGCCTTCTGCACCGCCGCGTCGCGCTGTGCCGTCGCGGCGGCGACCTGCGCGGCCACCCGCGCCGTCTCGCCCCTCGCCTCCGCGGCGAGCCGCTGCGCCTCGGCGACGGTGGTGCGCAACTCGGCGGCTTCGACCAACTGGCGCGTCGCGTCTGCCCGGACGGCCGCCAACTCCTCGCGGGCGCGCATCGCCTCCGCCCGCGCCGTCGACGCCTCCTCCTGCGCGGCCGTGAGCGCGCGCGGATGCGCATCGGACTGCTCCGGGGCCGGCGTGGCGCCCGTGGCGCGGGCCACCCAGAAACCGACGGCGGCGCCGAGAATGAGAGCCAGGAGAAGCAGGAGGAGGTCCATGCCGACAAGCTAATCAGGGCCCTCCGACAATTTCCGCGCGGCTCCCCGGCGAGCAGAGGATCGGTGCGGCTCCCGCTAGCCTGAGGTCATGGCATCCCCGCACATTGATCAGCTCGCCGCGTTCGTGACGGCGTCGCCCACCAGCTACCACGCCACGGCGGAGATCGCGCGCCGACTGGAGCTGGCCGGGTTCGAGCGGGTCGCCCCCGCGCGGCCGTTCGGGATGTCGGCCGGCCGGAGGTTCATCGCTCGCGACGGGGCCGTCGTCGCGTGGGTGGCACCCGAGGCGCTCGCCGAGGGCGCGGGGTTCCGGATCGTCGGCACCCACACGGACTCGCCCGGCTTCAAGGTGAAGCCGGGGCCGCTGCCGCAGTCGGCGGGCTGGACGGGCGTGGGCGTCGAGATCTACGGCGGACCGCTGCTGAACTCCTGGCTCGATCGCGACCTCGGGATCGCCGGGCGCATCGTCACGATCGACGGCGCGGTGCACCTGGTCCGGAGCGGCCCGATCGCGCGCATCCCGCAGCTCGCCATCCACCTGGACCGCACCGTCAACGAGGCGCTGAAGCTCGACCGGCAGGCGCACACGCAGCCGGTGCTCGCCGTCGAGCTGCGCGGCTCGCTCCTCGACCACCTCTGCGGACTGGCCGGCATCGACATCGACCAGGTCGCCTTCCACGACCTCTTCGCCTTCGACACCCAGCCGCCGGCGGTGATCGGCCTCGAGCGGGAGTTCCTCGCCTCCGCGCGCCTGGACAACCTGTTGTCGACCCACGCCGCGCTGGCCGCGATCGAGGGGATCGCGACCGACGGTAACGCCGCGGCGGGAGGGCACGACGTCGTCGTCTTCGCGGCGTTCGACCACGAAGAGGTCGGCTCGGACACCGCTACGGGCGCGGGCGGCCCGCTGCTGCAGGACGTGCTGGAGCGGATCGCCGCCGGCTACGGGCTGAACCTCGACGAGACGAGGGCGATGTTCGCGCGGTCCAGCTGTGTCTCTGCGGACTGCGGGCACGTCGTCCACCCCAATTACCCGGGCGCCCACGATCCGGTGAACCGCCCGCTGCCCAACCGGGGTCCGCTGCTGAAGATCAACGCCAACCAGCGCTACGCGACCGACGCCGTCGGCGCCGCGATCTGGCTCCGCGCCTGCCAGGCCGCGGGCGTGCCGACGCAGGCTTTCGTCTCCAACAACGCCGTGCCTTGCGGCTCGACCATCGGCCCGATCACCGCGACCCGCCTGGGCATCACCACGGTCGACGTCGGTGCCGGCCTGCTGAGCATGCACTCCGCGCGCGAGCTCTGCGGCGTCGACGATCCCGAGTACCTCTCCCGCGCCCTGCGCGCCTACTGGGCAGCCTAGCTACCCGGGTCATCCGGAGTTTCGGCGCACAACAGCCCTGTTCCTGCTCGATAGAGCAAGAACCGCCCGGTTGTGCGCCAAAACTCCGGGTGGCCCGGGTAACCAGGCCGACCCGGTGCGTACAGCGAGCTCCTCGACCGCGTTTTGCGTGCGCAGAGTCCCGGGTTTAGGCTCGCCTCAGTCATAGATAAGGCAAGGCGCATGTTAGCTAATTTCCTGATCGGGCTACGGGAGGGACTCGAGGCCGCGCTGATCGTCAGCATCCTCGTGGCCTACCTCGTGAAGGCCGATCGACGTCACGATCTGCGCTACATCTGGGCCGGCGTCGGCATCGCCGTCGGGATATCGCTCCTCTTCGGGGCCATCCTCACCTACGGGCCGAAGGGGCTGACGTTCGAGGCCCAGGAGATCATCGGGGGAACGCTGTCGATCGTCGCGGTCGGCTTCGTCACCTGGATGGTCCTCTGGATGGCGACCGCCGCACGGAGCCTGAGCAGCACGCTCCGCAGCTCGATCGACGGTGCCACCAAGCCCTGGTCGCTCACCGTGGTCGCGCTGCTCGCGGTCGGCCGGGAGGGGCTCGAGACCGCGCTGTTCATCTGGGCCGCGACGCAGGCCGCGGCGCGCGACACTGGTGCGACGCTCCAACCACTGCTCGGCGCGCTGCTGGGCATCCTCGTCGCGGTGGTGCTCGGCTACCTCATCTATCGCGGCGCGCTGCGGATCAACCTCTCCAAGTTCTTCACCTGGACCGGCGCGTTCCTCATCGTCGTCGCCGCGGGCGTCCTCGCCTACGGCGTCCACGACCTGCAGGAGGCGGGCGTCCTGCCTGGCCTGCACACCATCGCTTTCGACGTCAGCCACGTCATCACGCTCGACAGCCTGTTGGGCACCGTCCTCAAGGGCGTCTTCAACTTCTCGCCGGTCACCACCGTGCTCGAGGCCACCGTCTGGGTCGCCTACGTGGTTGTCGTCGGCGGCCTCTTCATCCAGCGAAACCGCGCCGCGCATCGCCCGGCGCCCACCTCTCATCCTCAAGGAGCTACCCCATGATTCGTCGTCTCCTCATCCCGGCGGTCGCCGTCGGCCTGCTCGCGGCCACGGCCTGCACCGACAACGCCCCCGCCCCGGCCCCTGGCGACACCGAGGCCAACGCCCGCGTCCTCACCGTCGCCGCGTCCGACACCGAATGCAAGGTCTCGGCCGCCGAGGCGCCGTCGGGCACCATCACCTTCAAGGTCACCAACGACGGGACGAAGATCAACGAGTTCTACCTCCTCGGCGAGGACGGGCTCCGCATCGTCGCCGAGGTCGAGAACATCGGCCCCGGCCTCACCCGCGACCTCGTGCTGACGGCGCCCACGGGCACCTACTTCACCGCGTGCAAGCCGGGCATGGTCGGCGACGGCATTCGCGCCGACTTCACGGTCACCGACTCCGGCGAGCCCGTCGGTCTCACCGGAGAGGACGCGGACCTCGTGAAGGAGGCCGACACGCAGTACGCCTCCTACGTCCGCGACCAGGTCGACCAGCTGCTGGTCAAGACGCAGCAGTTCGCCCAGCTCGTCACCGAGCGCAAGGACGACGAGGCGCGCGCCCTCTACGCCGACGCCCGCGTCCACTGGGAGCGCGTCGAGACCGTCGCGGAGAGCTTCGGCGACCTCGACCCGCAGATGGACGCCCGCGAGGCGGACCTCGAGGAGGGCGACGAGTTCACGGGATGGCACCGCCTCGAGAAGGACCTCTGGCCGCAGCGCGCCGAGGGCTACACCGCGATGACCGACGCCGAGCGCACGGAGATCGCCGACAAGCTCGTCGCCGACACCCAGACCCTCTACGACCGCACGCGCGACATGACCTTCAGCGCCTCCGACATCGCCAACGGCGCGAAGGGCCTGCTCGACGAGGTCGCCACCGGCAAGGTCACCGGCGAGGAGGAGTACTGGTCCCGCACCGACCTGTGGGACTTCCAGGCCAACGTCGACGGCGCCCGCGTCGCCTGGGAGGGCCTGCGCCCGCTGCTGCAGCGCAAGGACAAGGCCCTCGACGACCAGATCGCGACCGCGTTCGCCGACCTCCAGACGCTGCTCGACGCGCAGCGCAAGGGCGAGGGCTTCGTGACCTACGACGAACTCAGCGAGGCCCAGGTCAAGGAGCTCTCCGACGCCGTCAACACGCTGAGCGAGCCGCTGTCCAAGATTGCCGGTGTGATCCTGGCATGAGCGACCTGAGTCGGCGCGGGCTGTTCGGCGCCGCCGCCGTCGGTGGAGCGGCGGCCGGCGCGCTGGTGCTCGCCAACGTGGCATCGCGGCCCGGGGAGGCCGCGCCGACCGAGGCCGATCGCGCCTACCCCTATTACGGCGCGCACCAGGCGGGCATCGTCACGCCCGCGCAGGACCGGATGCACTTCGCGGCGTTCGATGTCGCCTACGGGGTTGACCGTGACGGGCTGGTCTCGCTGCTGCGCGACTGGACGGACGCCGCCGCCCGCATGACGCAGGGCGGGTCGGCGGGCGAACTGGATCCCATGTCGGGCCCCTACGACGCGCCGCCCCAGGACACCGGCGAGGCGTATGGGCTGCCGCCGTCGGGTCTCACGATCACGTTCGGCTTCGGCCCGACGCTGTTCGTCGACGACAAGGGCGAGGACAGGTTCGGGATCGGCACGCGTCGCCCCGAGGCCCTCGCGCGCCTGCCGCATTTCGTCGCCGACAACCTGGATCCGGCCTTGTCCGACGGCGATCTCTGCGTCCAGGCCTGCGCCGACGACCCGCAGGTGGCGGTGCACGCGGTGCGCAACCTCACGAGGATCGCCTTCGGGCGCGCCGTGCTGCGCTGGTCCCAGCTGGGCTTCGGCCGGACGTCGTCGACGAGCATCACGCAGGACACGCCCCGCAACCTCTTCGGGTTCAAGGACGGCACCATGGGCCTGCGCGGCGAGCAGACCGAGCTGATCGACGAGCACGTCTGGGTCCCCGTCGACGCCGACCCCGCCGGCGCGTGGCTCGCGGGCGGCTCCTACCTGGTGGCGCGCAAGATCAAGATGCAGATCGAGA
This sequence comes from uncultured Arachnia sp., assembly GCA_934636715.1. Next base: position 9,716 of record CAKUBE010000015.1, on the reverse strand, counting down.
CCTGGGACCGCGCCCCGATGCGGGAGCAGGAGACGATCGTCGGCCGCACCAAGCGCGAGGGCGCCCCGCTCTCGGGCGGCAAGGAGTTCGATCAGCCCGACTTCGCGCTCACCGGCCGCGAGGGCGCGCCGATGGTCGATCCCGCGTCGCACGTCTCGCTCGGTCATCCCGACCACAACGACGGCGTCCACCTGCTGCGTCGGGGCTACAACTACGTCGACGGCAACGACCAGCTGGGCCGGCTGTCCGCGGGGCTGTTCTTCATCGCCTTCGTGACCGACCCGCGCACGCACTACATCCCCATGCAGTCGCGGATGAGCAGGAACGACCTGATGCAGGAGTACCTGCAGCACATCGGCAGCGGTCTCTGGGCGGTCCCACCCGGCGTCGCCGAGGGCGAGTTCGTCGGCCAGACCCTGTTCGCCTGAGTTACGTCGGCAGACCGAGCATCACGGGCAGGTAGAAGTGCGCGATGCGGCGGCCGCGGTACTCGGCCACCTCGATCTCGAGATCGAACACCTCCGCGAGCAGCTCCTGCTGGACGATCTCCGACGGCGTCCCGATCGCCACGATCCCTCCGTCCTTCATCGCCACGATCTGGTCGGCCCAGCAGGACGCGTAGTTGATGTCGTGCACGACGATCACGACCGTCTTGCCCAGCTCGTCGGCCGCGCGCCGCAGCGTCTGCAGCATCGAATGAGAGTGCGAGACGTCGAGGTTGTTCAGCGGCTCGTCGAGCAGCACGTACTCGGTGTCCTGCGCCAGCACCATCGCGACGTAGGCGCGTTGCCGCTGGCCGCCGGAGAGCTGGTCGAGGTACCGGCCCTCCAGGGCGCCGAGGTCGAGGAAGTCGATCGCCTGGCTGATCATCTCCTCGTCGTGCGGCGTCAGCCGCCCCTGGGAGTGCGGGTAGCGGCCGAACCCGACGAGCTGGCGCACGGTGAGCCGCGTGATGAAGTGGTTCTCCTGGCGCAGGATCGAGACGATCTTGGCGAGGTCCTTCGACTTGGTCGTCGCCACGTCGTAGCCCGCGATCTCGATGGCGCCGGCGTCCATGCCGAGGAGGCGGCCGATCATCGTCAGGAGCGTCGACTTGCCCGCGCCGTTGGCGCCGACGAGCGCGGTGATGCCGCCCTCCGGGATCTCCAGGTCGACGGGGCCGATCGCGACCTCGCTGCTGTAGGTCTTCAGCACCCCTTTGAGCGTGATCACAGGCGGCCCTTTCTGAGGAGGACGAGGAGGAAGACGCCACCGCCGACAAGTTCGATGATGATCGAGACGACGCCCTGGGCGTAGAAGATGTGCTTCATCACGAAGTAGGAGCCGGTCAGGACGATGAAGGCGGTGGCCACCGACATCGGGAAGATGTAGCGGTGGTCGTAGGTGTCGGCGAGCTGGTAGGCCAGCGTCGCCACGAGGAAGCCGAGGAAGGTCATCGGGCCGACGAGCGCGGTGGAGACGGCCATCAGGATGGAGACGAAGAACAGCGTCACCATCACCTGGCGCCGGTGGTTGATGCCGAGGCTGGTGGCGGCGTCGCGGCCGAGGCTCAGCAGGTTGAGGTTCTTCGCGTTGACCCACAGCGCGCCGCCGGCGATGGCGGCCAGCGGGATGGCGTAGGGCAGGTAGGCGGGGTCCGCGTGCGAGACGCTGCCGAACAGCCGGGCGGCCAGCACGTCGAACTCCGACGGTGTGAGCAGCCGCTGCATGAAGGTCGACACCGACCCCAGGCCGGCGCCGAGGATGATGCCCACCAGGAGCATCACCTGCAGGTTGCCGTAGCGACCGGACAGCAGCCAGCCGTAGAGCAGCAGCGCGAAGCAGACCATGAGCGCCACCTGCAGGAGGAACTGGGAGACGCCTTGGATAGCGGTCACGCCGGCGATGCCGAGGAAGTACACCGACGCCGTCTGCACCGCACGGTAGAGCGACTCGAAGCCCATGATCGACGGCGTGATGATCCGGTTGTTCGTCGCCGTCTGGAAGCTCACCGTCGCGAGGGACTGGCAGAACGCGACGAGGAGGATGACGACGACGTTGGTGGCGCGCAGCTTCGCGATGGTCCAGAACCCGTCGGTCCCCACCGGCATGGGGTTGTCCCAGGCGAGGAGGCCGAAGGCGAAGAGGGCCGAGAGCGCGAGCAGCGAGATCAGCAGCACCCAGTAGCGGCGCTTGGCCGCGGGCGTGGCCATGGGATGGGAGCTGCGGGCCGGGGCATCCGGGCTGGTGACGAGCATGGGACTCACGCCCTCCTGCGCTGGCGCAGCAGCAGGGCGATGAACACGCCGGCGCCGACCACGCCGAGGATGAGGGAGACCGGCACCTCGAACGGCATGATGATCACGCGGCCGATGATGTCGCAGACGGTGACGATCGCGATGCCGAGCAGGGCGACCCACGGCAGGTTGGAGCGCAGGTCGTCGCCGCGCACCATCGAGACGATGTTCGGCACGATGAGGCCGAGGAACGGCAGGTTGCCCACCACGACGGTGACCACGCCGGTCGCGATGGCGATCAGCCCGGTGCCGAGCAGCATGACGCGCTGGTAGTTGAGGCCGACATTGGTGGCGATGTCCTCGCCCAGCCCCGCGACGGTGAAGCGGTCGGCGACGATGAACACGGCGACCACGACGATCAGGACGATCCAGAGCGGCTCGTACTGCCCCCGGATCACCGAGGTGAAGCTCCCGGCGAACCACACGCCGAGGTTCTGCAGCGCGTCGAACTGCAGCGCGAGGAAGGTGGAGACGGCGCCGACGACGGCGCCGAGCATGATGCCGATGATCGGCACGATCAGCGAGGCCTTGAGCGAGACCCGCCGGATGAACATGAAGAAGATCATGGTGCCGACGAACGAGAAGCCGACGGCGACCACCATCTTGGCCATGAGGCCCGCCGTCGGGAAGAAGATCATGACCGTCAGCAGGCCGAGGCCTGCCCACTCGGTGGTGCCGGTGGTGGTGGGCTCGACGAAGCGGTTCTGGGTGAGCAACTGCATCACGAGGCCCGACATCGCCATGACGGCCCCCGAGAGCACCAGGGCGATGGTGCGCGGGACTCGGGTGATCTGGAACATCTCCGCGCCGTCGTCGGCACCGAGGTCGTACACCCCGGTGAACAGCGACACGACGAGGAGGCCGAGAACGACGACCACCCCCACGATCAGCCAGGGGTCGAAGAGCCTGCTCTTGCGCCTGGTGGCCGTGGGGGTGGCCGTCGAGGTGGTTGTCACCGTCAGCTCTTGGCCTCGAGGGCGTCGGCGAACTGGTTGAGGAACGTGGTGTAGGTCTGGATGCCCTCGTTCAGGTAGGTGTCCGGGGGCATGATCACGATGTTGCCCTCCTTCACCGCCGTCACGTTGGCGAGAGCCTGCGAGTTCGCCAGGAGATCGGCGGCCGGCTGGAAGTTCGGATCGTCGGCGGCAACGCCCGCGTCGCGATCCATCACGAGGATCCAGTCGGGGTTGGAGTCGGCGATCGCCTCGACGGAGATGTCGTCGCCCTGGTGGTCGTCGGTGCCTTCCACCTCGAGGGCCGGGGTGAGGCCGAGCAGGTCGAAGACCGGGCCGAGCGTGCGGCCGACGCCGGGGGCGAGGTAGCCGATGTTGCCGCCGGAGGTGTTGACGGCCATCACCTTGGCGGCCGGGTCGTAGGCGGCCTTGGCGCGCGCGATGGCGGCGTCGAGGTCGTCGTTCAGCTTCTGGGCCTCTGCCTGCTTGCCGAAGATCTCACCGAGTGCGGTGGTCTGGCGCTTCAGCTCCTGGTCGAGGGGCTGGCCCTCGCGGGGATCGAGCTCCAGCACGACGGCTTCCGGAACCAGCTGGGTGAACTGGTCGTGGAACTGGGCGAAGCGCTGCCCGTTGACGATGAGGTCGGGCTGGACGGCGACGACGGCCTCGAGATCGGGCTCGCCGTGGTTGCCCAGGTCGACGATGGACTCGTTGGCCGCGTAGGAGACGGTGTCCGGCATGAGGGCGCGGGCGGCGGCCTTCAGCTCGATGCCCCACTCGTCGAGGGTCTGGAACGTGCGGTTGTCGGTGGCGACGACGGAGGTCGGCGGAACCGTGATGGTCTGGGGACCGTTGTTGTCCTCGACGGTAACGGTCGACGCCGCCGGCGCCGCGGGGCTGCTGGACGTCTGGCCCGGCGCCGCGGGGGACTGGGTGCCTCCGGGTGCGGGGGACTGGGAGCCGCAGCCGGCGAGGGCGAGGGCGGCGCTGAGGGCGAGGGCGGCCGGAGCCAGGGTCCTCTTGATATGCATGGGGTTTCTCTTCTGTGCGGGTGCCCCGTCCCGACAACGCGTGTAGCGCGCCGAGCGGAGTGCGGGGCGTGTACTTCGTGCAAGTCGACGAGCTTCCGTCGCGATCGGCGCTCGACTTAGCCGAGCCTAACCGTCCTAATTATTGAAACGCAAACTTGCTCAAAATGCGGACTGACGTGCTGCTCGTCTCGGGCGCCTGCGCGGTGACGCACCCCACTGGGCGCGCCGACGCCCGACCGCTGGTGGAGCTGGCAGACCGCTGGTGGAGCCTGACCCCTGTGCGAAAGACACCCGACCGCTGGTTGACCTGGCCTGACCGGACCGCTGGCCGGCCTGACCGCTGGTTGAGCCGACGCGCGAGCGCAGCGAGCCGTCGTGTCGAAACCAATGAACCCGCACTCGGCGCGCATCGCCGCATGGGTGGCGCTGCTGCTGGTTGAGCCGGCTTGACCGCTGGTTGAGCCGACGCGCGAGCGCAGCGAGCCGTCGTGTCGAAACCAATGGGCTGGCATCCGGTTCATGGACCCTCGCCGGTTCGAGCCTTGACCGGCGAAAAGGTAGGCTCACCCCTCGTGGCACTCACCATTGGAATCGTCGGCCTTCCCAACGCCGGCAAGTCGACTCTGTTCAACGCGCTGACCCGCAACGACGTTCTCGCGGCCAACTACCCGTTCGCGACGATCGAGCCGAACGTCGGCGTCGTCGGCGTCCCGGATGCGCGACTGCCCGAGTTGGCGAAGGTGTTCACGTCGGAGCGCATCGTCCCCGCGACGGTGAGCTTCGTCGACATCGCCGGCATCGTGAAGGGTGCGTCGCAGGGCGAGGGCATGGGCAACGCGTTCCTCGCCAACATCCGCGAGGCGGACGCGATCTGCCAGGTCACGCGCGTGTTCGACGACGAGGACGTGACGCACGTCGACGGCAAGGTCGACCCGGCCTCCGACATCGACACCATCACCACCGAGTTGATCCTGGCCGACTTGGCCACCGTCGAGAAGGCGCTGCCGCGCATCGAGAAGGAGGCGCGGATCAAGAAGGAGTCGCAGCCGAAGGCGGCGGCGTTCAGGGAGGCCAAGGAGGCGCTGGAGTCCGGGAAGGGCGTGCGCGCCGCCGGCCTCGACCTCGACGCGCTGTACGAGCTGCACCTGCTGACCGCCAAGCCGTACCTGTACGTCTTCAACTGCGACCAGGACGAGCTGAATGATGAGGATCTGAAGGCCCGGATGCGGGATATCGTCGCGCCCAGCGAGGCCATCTTCCTCGACGCGAAGTTCGAGTCCGAGCTGGTCGAGATGGAGGAGGACGAGGCGCGCGAGTTCCTCGCCGAGATGGGCGTCGAGGAGCCCGGCCTGGACGTACTCGCCCGGGTCGGCTACGACACCCTAGGTCTGCAGAGCTACCTGACCGCCGGCCCGAAGGAGGCCCGCGGCTGGACGATCAAGAAGGGCGCGACGGCCCCCGAGGCCGCCGGCGTGATCCACACCGACTTCCAGAAGGGCTTCATCAAGGCCCAGGTGATCAGCTTCGACGACCTGATCGCCGCGGGCTCCGAGGCCGCCGCGAAAGCAGCGGGTAAGGTCCGCCTGGAGGGCAAGGACTACGTCATGCAGGACGGTGACGTCGTGGAGTTCCGGTTCAACGTCTAGAGGTTCCGAGTGAGCGTGATCAGTCTGACAGGACAACTGGTCTGCGTTGACAGGAACGAGGCCGCGGTTGTTCTGGGATTGTGTGCGTCAAAGTCAAATAGTTGACTTTCACGTTCACGCTGGCCGGGGCGGCAGTTCAGATCGAACGTTTCCAGCCACGACAACGAGCCGCCTCGTCGGCGCATCGTAGCTTCTCACGCAACGCTTCGCGATCCTCCGCCGTCCAGGGGCCGGACTCGGTCAGTGGGATCTCCGCCATGAAGCGACGCTCCGACTCGGGGATCAGCGCGACGACGTGGTCCGGGTCGTCCTCGGCCGCCGCATACAGGTTTGGGCCGTCGGCGTAGTACGGGTCGGTGAGGACCAATCGTCCGGCGAGGGTGCGCATGACGTTCGACGGGTTGCTGTCCAGCGGGCCGCACCAGGGGAGGTCGCGTCGGGCGTCGGCGTGCACTCGGGCGACGGCTGCGGCCAACTCGGCGAGGTGCGGATCGACCGCGAGGCGCGCGAGGAACTCAACGGCATCGGACTCAGGCGCGGCTTGCAGCAGTTCCATCACCTGGAGGTCGCCGCCGCCTGCGAGCCGACGATGGGCGAGCAGTCGCGGGACGCGCCCGGTCGCGGCCGCCTCGTGGTAGAGCCGTGCGGTGTACGGCCCGACCGGGTCGAACGGGCTGATCCGGGCAACGACATCGCCCTCGGGCGCGGCGAGCGCGAAGGCCCAGTCGCCGGCGCCGCACGGTGCCCAGCCTGCGTTCAGGAGGAGTTGCTCGGCGTCGGCGTGCGTGGCCTCGGCTCCGAGCGTGTCCAGAAGCGCGGCCGCGTCGGAGAGGGTCATGCGCGTGAGCCTACCGAGGCGGAGGTCACCGGTCAGCCTGTGGAGACCCTCGCGCTGCGCTGACCTGGTCGGTACCTTTGGGTGGTGGTCACCGTCGACTCGATCAGAGAACTCCTCGTAGCCGGTAGGGCGGATGACCTTGCCGCGCGACTCGCTTCCGTCGAGCAGAGCGAGCGGCGCGCGGTATGCAAGCCGTTGGTTGGCCAAGCCAAGGCCATCCTGAGCGCGAGTTCGGGCTCGACGGTGACGTCCTGGCTCCGCGATCTGCGCGAGGACTATCCCGGGGGACACGAGCAGTTTGTCGACGCGTGGGCAGGGCGGCTGCGTGGAGAGCACTGGGATGCGGCGACGACCCTCCTGCTGGGTGCGAAGACGCCCGCTCAGGCCGCGAAGGTCTGGCCGATCCCTGAAGACCGTTCGTTTGCGCAGCGGGTGTACCCGGCGCTGTTTCCCGACGACCTCGCCGTGTTCGTCGAGCAGTGGTCGGCGGACTTCGCAGCGAACCCCAAGAACTGGGACCGCAACCGTGGGCGGGCTGTGATGTACGAGTGGATCGAAGCAGGTCTGGTCCCCGCGCCACACCATGATGGTGCCGTCTTGATGCTGATCAGTGGTTGGGCGGCCGCGCCGGGGAAGCCGCTGCTGCGGTGGCTGCGTGCGAGGCCGAAGGTCACCGACGAGCTCTTCGCTCGTCTCTTCACCACCCAGGGCATCAAGGGCGCGTCGTTGATGCAGACCGACCAAAGCGCGGGCGACGATCCACTCCGAACCGTTGTGGTGCCCGGGCTCGTGAAGGCCGGGGTGTGGAGCGAGGACTTCGTCGTTAGGAGCACCGAGTCCGCCCTGAGAAGCGGTCTACCCGCCTACCAGCGTCGCTGGTTCGTTCAGCTCGCCGCAGACCTGGGCCTGCAATAGGACTGCTGTCAGCTGCTTCTGGCTTCTACCGCTGTCCGGCTTGGTGGTCTCTGAGGGAGGAAAGCCTGAAGACGGGCTTGCCGGTAGACCGTGCGTACTCGATCTCTCGGGTGGTCGAGTCTCCGACGTAGCCCCCGGGGTCGACGACGAACACAGCGTCCGCAAGGTCGATCTTCCTGAGGTGGAGCTCGTCGAGCCGGTCCTTCTGGGTCTCGGTGATCGTGTCGCCGCTGTGCTGGAAGACGGCGGGTGCCAGGACGATGGCGCCCGCGAGGGTGAGCCTGCGGTTCGCGTCGGCCATCTCGTCGCGGAACCGGGTCGACCCGCAGACGCAGACGACCTGCGGTCGGTCGTTGATCGGCTCGCACAATGCTGCGGGTACGTCCCACTGAATGGCGAGCGAGGCGGGCTCTGCAGGCATGTTTGCCTCCCCTTGAAGCTAGTACGGCTGGGTACGTCGGTTCATGGGCCGACCGGAGGAGAGTGCGGTTGCGTGTGTCCGTATAGGGATACACGCGACCGCGTTGTCGTCGTCGTAGCTCGAGAGCCGACGTTAGCAGCCGCAATCCCCCAGGAAGCCACAGCTTCCCGGTCAGTCCGCCGGGGGTCTGCGCCGCTCGTGTTTGAGGTCGGAGCGACGCTTCTTGGCCTCCAGCCGACGGAGTTTCGAGGCCCGCGTCGGCGTCGTTCGCCTCCTGGAGGCGGGTGGGGTGACTGCTTCTCGGATGATGGCGGCCAGTCGTTCGCGGGCGAGGGCTCGGTTCTGGCGTTGCGAGCGGTGAGCCGACGCCGTGATGGTGAGGACGCCGTCGGAGAGCCTCGAGCTGAGGTGCTCGAGCGCGCGGGTCCGCTGCGCGTCGTCGAGCGATGTCGTGGTCGCGATGTTGAGACTCAACTGGACGCGCGAGTCCGAGGTGTTCACTCCCTGGCCGCCGGGGCCGGATGAGTGGGAGAACCGCTCGGTCAGTTCCGCGGCGGGGATCGTCATACCGTTCGGGGCGCCGCGGACCGGGCGTATGTGCAGATCGTCCATGCCCTAACTGTGCCTTGTTCGGTCCGTTGCGATGCCGTCGGTCGAGCGTGGCGATCCGATCGGTGCCCAACTCCTCGGCGAGTCCGATCAAGATGCCTCAGGTCCGCGCGCTCACGACGCCATCCTCTGGAGACGTTCCCGCGGCGAAGCGCCTCAGCACCGGATCGGCCAGGACCCGCGCCGGGGCGCAGAGTGTCTGTCCGAGGCAGGCGAAGAGTTCGTCCCGGCTGCCGAAATAGCCATGGTCCGCCACGACGAAACGGGACAGGTCGTAGGCGCCCCCCGTCTCCCGGCCGTCCCAGTCGACGGCGCACCTCCCGGCGGCCTCGAAGAGCGTCTCGGTGCCAGTGTTGGTGAAAGGGTGCCCGCCACGGCATCCGATCGGTCCGAAGAGCTCCGAGGAGGAGCGCCAATCATCCACGAGGAACTCGGGCCACGCGAGAACGATCTGGTCGGGAAGGAAGCCCCCGATGCGCGGGAAGCGCGGGTACCAGAACGAGCGGTCGACGAGCAGCGCCCGAACGCGGGTTCCCACGCCAATGGCGCGGGCGACACTCTCCAGGATCGCGAGCCGCTGACTGCACGATCCGAAGCCGCGCGCGAGGGTGCGTGAGGTGGGTGTCGCCTCGTTCAGCGCATAGACGGGGCGCACCTCGTCCCGGATGATCGCGTGCGCGGAGGCCAGCGTCGCGAGTTCGCCCGGCTCGTCGGCGAGTCGTTGCGAGCTTCTGACCAGGTGCCGGATTCCGGGTGCGTCGTAGTCGAGGATCCGCGTCGCCGCGGTCGACCCGGGGTGATCCTCGCTCCCAGTTCGCGCCGGGCCGCGTCGGTACCAGGGTGTGAGGAGCACCATGAGCGACATGCCAGGAGCGTAGCCGTCGAGCAACTCGCTGTAGTCCCCATTGACGCAACCCAGGTCTATGCGTGCGCTTGCCATCCGGGGAGGGGTGTCAAGTTCCGGCTTTGATGGAGGCATGGATTGCACGGTCGGGCTCGTCGAAGGGCTGTGTGCAGGCCGTCGCGT
>CAKUBE010000014.1 GCA_934636715.1 uncultured Arachnia sp. | reverse complement strand
TCACACCTTCGAGGAGTTGATCGCCATCGTGGATGTCACCACTGCGGTGGTGATATTGAACCTGCTGCACGAGGTCGGGCTATCTGCCGAGCGGCAGCGAGAGATCGTCAAGGAGCACCCGCAGTTGCGTGCGACAGCTCGACAAGCGAGTAGGCATCTATGCGCTCCCAATGAATGAGATTGACCTCGCCGACGACACAAGATTGAGGCTCGTCGCGCATGTCAAGCGATAGCGCTAGCCACATCAACAGCCGGTCGATTCATCTTTCCTCACGGCCTCCGCGTCTTCGCCCACACCGTGCCCCGGTGAACTCCGTACCGGCGTGCCAGCGTCTTCACACTGACACCGTCGGCGCGGGCTGTTCGCATAACGTCCACTTCGGTGTCAGTGAGACGTGTTCGAGGTCGTTTCTTTGGTTCCGCCGACGCGCCGATCAGAGGGTCGTCGACCTCGCCCTCGGGCTCGGCATCCCCACGAGTGCTTGGATTCCACGCGGAAACCAGCCTCTCAACCCGTGGTCGCCTGTTCCCGCAACACTCCATTGCCTCCACCTGCTGCCCGCCCTGACGCTGCTCGACAACGTCTGCGCGCCGCTGGTCGGGCGCCCCTTCGACGGCGACAAACGTGAGCGCGGCCGCGAGTTGCTCGACGCTGTCGGCCTGTCCGGGCGCGAACGCGCGCTGCCCTCCCAGCTGTCGGGCGGTCAGCAGCAGCGCGTGGCGATCGCTCGGGCGCTGGTTGCCCGCCCGATGCTGCTGCTTGCCGACGAGCCCACCGGCAACCTCGACGCCGAGACCTCCGCCGGCATCCTCGACCTCATCGGAGACCTCCACCAGCGCTACGGCACAACCGTTGTGATCGCGACGCACGACCCGGAGGTCGCGGCCATCTGCGACGACGTGCTGCACATCGAGCGCGGGCACGCAACCCCGCTCGAGCCGGAGACCGTACCCACTCTCCGGAACAAGGCGATGGAGCCGTGATGGAGCTGATCCGCTACGCGGCGGCCGCGGCGCGGGGTGGCTGGCGGCGCACGTTGGGCGCGATGCTGGCCGTGTTCACGGCGGTCACGTCGTTCGTGCTGCTCACCGGGACCGCGGAGACGCAGCGCCTTGAGCTGACCGCCGCCGTCGAGGACAACATCAGGGGGGCCTACGACATCCTGGTGCGGCCCGTCGGTTCGGCTACTGGGCTGGAGAAAGAGAAGGGCCAGGTGCGGGCGAACTTCCTTACCGGCTCCTTCGGCGGCATCACGCTGGAGCAGGCGGAGAAGGTCAAGGCCATCGGCGGGGTCGAGGTGGCAGCCCCCATCGCCATGCTGGGCTCGGTCCTCTACTACCTCCCGTTCCGTATCGACATCACCGACGTCGTGCCTGAGGGCAAGGAGCGCTACCTCGTCCGCTATCAGACCAGCGTGCAGTCGCGGGGCGGCAACGTCGACATCCCGGCCGACAAGGGCCTCCTGTACGTGACCGAGCGGCCGTTCACATCCTCGGAGAGTTCTTTCGACTACTTCGAGGATGTCGACGGTGTGACCCGGCAGCCGTGCGGGACGTACGAGGAGATAAGCCAGCCCGAGGAGCCCTTGCGCGTGACCTGCCTTTCCCGGATGACGCCGGAGGACCCCTCCCGGGTTCATCCCGTCGTCGCTCCGGCGGGCCGGGTTCAGCTCCCGCTCTGGACGACCATCCCGCTCCAAATGGCGGCCGTCGACCCGGTCGAGGAGGCCAAGCTGGTCGGGCTCGACGACGCCGTTGTTGCCGGACGCTACCTGACCGATTCGGATGCGTGGTTCCCCAGTGTCGCCACGCCGGAGAACCCGTCCGGGGCACCGCCGCAGGCGCCCGCGCTCCTCGTGTCCTCGGTGGAGGCCGACTATCAGGTGACGGCGACGATCGACCTGCTCCCGGACGAGTCGACCGCGGCCTACCTGGAGCTCAGGCCCGGGGACAGAAAGGCCATCGAGGCGGCGACGATGAAGCAGCCGGTGACGGCTCCACTCGGCGAGCGAAAGGCGCTGACCAGCGACCTCTACGACACGTTCCTCGCCGCGAACCCGCCCGGCAAGGATCAGTTGACCTTAGAGGAGGCATTCGGCAAAGGCGCGCTCACGCTGCCGTGGCTGCTGCAAACCGGCGAGGTGACCTACGCCCCCGGCTTGCCCCTGCGCCCCCAGCCCATCGTCCTCGGCGCCGACGAAGCGAAGGTCCTGGACATCATCGGCCCGCGCACCTCGCTCGACACCGCGCTGCGGCCGCTGACACTCGTGGGCGGTGAGGAGTTCCTCCGCTCCAACGGCGGCTTCGGCACGGACATGGAGGCCTGCGAGGGTCAGGAGGATCCGAGTGCATGCTGGTCCGGCGTCGTCCTCCCCATCGTCGGCCACTTCGATCCCTCGAAGGTGCGGCAAGGAGCCGAGCTGGGGCGGGTACCGCTGCAGGAGTACGAGGTGCCGCGTCTGGAACTGGTTGGCGACGACGCCAAGGAACTCCTGGGGACCGACCGACTGCTGCCCGACCTCAACCCCGCCGGGTACGCCCAGTCACCGCCGTCGGTGCTCGTGCCGATCGCGTCGCTGCCCGCGATGCGGGCTTCACAGCTGAAAGCCATCGAGGACGATCCGATCAGCGCGATCCGGGTCCGCGTGGCTGGCGTGACCGGGGTCGACCAGGTGAGCCGCGAGCGCATCCGGCTCGTCGCCCAGCAGATCGTCGACGCGACGGGCCTCGAGGTCGAGGTCTTGCTGGGCTCCTCCCAGACTACGCAACGGGTGGAGCTCCCGGAGACGGAGCTCGGATCCCCCGCCGTCGCGGTCGATGAGCTGTGGAGTCAGAAGGGCGTTGCGGTGAAGATCGCGGACGCGCTCGACCTCAAGTCGTTGGCCTTGTTCGGGCTGATCCTCGCGTCGTCGGCGCTCACGGTCGCGGTGGTCGCGCGCGCGTCCGTGGCCGCGCGACGCCACGAGTTGGCTGTGCTCATGGTGTCAGGGTGGCCGGCCGGTCGCATCACGGCCATGCTGATCGTCGAGGCCGTGCTGATCGGCCTGGCGGCCGGGCTCGTCGGCGCGGCGGTGTCCTGGCCGCTGGCCGGGGCGCTCGGAGTGGCGTTCGACGCCGCGCGCGCGGCCTGGGCCGTGCCGATCGCCGTCGGTCTCACTGTGCTGGCCAGCCTGGCGGCGGCCTTCTCCGCCGGGCGGAAGCCGCCGATCGAGACACTCGGGCCCGCCGTCTCCTCCGCACGCGGCGCCCTCCTTCCACTGACAGGCCCGATCAGCCTCGGCCTGGCAGGACTGCTGCGCCGCCCCGGCCGCCTCCTAGCGGGAGCCGCGGCCGCCGGGCTCGGCGTGGGCGCACTGGTGTTCTTGGGCGCCGTGACCAGCGCATTCCAAGGTGCCGTGGTCGGCACCGTGATGGGCGACGTCGTTGCCATCCAGGTGAGGGGGCCGGACGTGGTGGCGGCCGTGATGCTGGCGGTGCTGGCCACCATCTCGATCGGCGTGATCCTGATGCTCGGCATCACCGAGGACGCGCGCGGCTACGCGGCACTCGCCGCAGTCGGCTGGCAGACCAACAGGCTGCTGGTCGCGACGTGTGCTCAAGCGGTGGCCATCGCGCTCGTCGGCGCCGTGCTCGGCATCGCCATTGCCTCCATCACCATGGCAGTGGTGCTCGGCATGCTGCCGGCGCACGTCTGGCTCTGGGCCGGCATGGTCGCCCTCGGCGCGGCCGCCGTGTCGCTGCTCGTGGCGGTGTCGACGGGCGGGGTCCTCCGCCGACTCGACCTCGCCCGGCTCCTCGCCGGGGAGTGAGGCGAGCGCCGATCGGAACGACCCAAGTCGGCTGCAAGAACGTTCCTGAATCCCTTGACATTCCATAGGCACCCTGCTTGAGTGCATCTCAGTAAGGTTCACTCTCTCGGCATGGCCGCAGCAGCAGAGTCGCTGGGGACAAGACCGGCCGGGCCACAGAGCACTGACAGGCGGAGGCGGATGACCATCAACGGACTTGGTCCGATCACCACGCTCGCGGCCGTTGCCCTCGTCGCAACGATGGCCGGATGTACAAGCACTACTCCTCCGCAGCAGACACCCTCTGTCACGCAGCCGGTGGTGACCAGCACGGCCCCCGCGCCGATCACCACCGGCCAGGAACCCGTGCTCAACCTCGCGTGGAAGGACTGGCGACCGAAGGAACCTGTCAGGGATCGCAAGAGCTTCACCGAGGAGGAGAAGCTCGCTCTGCGAGCGACCTACCTCAAGGAACAAGCTGAACAGCTGAACCTGGCAGAGCCGCCCGAGATCGCCCTGGAACGCTGGATCCGCTCGGACGAGTTCGGCGCGGTCAGCGAGAAGTGCTACGCGGAATACGGATTCGACGTCAAGAGCACGCTCGACGGTCGCAGCCTCGATGTGGTGACGTTCCCAGCGGAAGATCAGGTGCCGCTCTTCGATCTCACGGTCTATACCTGTAGTGCCCGGTTCTCCGTCGATCCGGGCTATCGACAGCCCATTACCCAGGACCAGATGCGGGTCAGGTTCGAGTACGAGCTGGACTTCCTCATCCCCTGTCTGCAAGATCTGGGACACACGACGCCCGAACCGCCCAGCCTCGAGACCTACATCTCGACCTTCTGGACGGACAACTGGAGCGCCTGGAATGACATCCAAGCTGCCGACGCTATCCTCGAAGCGGCCTGCCCCCCGACACCGCCCACGGGAGCATGGATCGGGGAGTAGCAAAGTATGTCGACCGGAGTCGGTAAGAAGCTCATCCTTGGCCTTGCGGTCGTCGCTCTCGCAGGCGGCGCCTACGGGGGGGGCGCGTCACGGTCCAGCCCGTGGCGGTGCCGAGCGACCTGCCCGCCTCGGAGGTCATCGTCGAGGTCACGGAGCAGACCGTCGGTCGCTCGCTCCCGATGAACGTCACCGTCAGCCAGAAGAAGCGGGCGCTGGCCGTGAACGCCCTCACTGGAGTGATCACCCAGGTGAGACCGTCGGGCGAGGTCGACGTCGGGGACGCCCTCTACACCGTCGGCGGAGTTCCCGTCCGAGCCGTGGCCGGCAGCACGCCCTTCTATCGGGAGCTGGGCTATGACATGACGGGGCCTGACGTGCAGCAGCTCGAGGACGCGTTGGTGAAGCTGAAGCGGCTGAGCGTGGCCGACGGCTACTACGGCACGGCCACCACTGCGGCCGTTCGACAGTGGCAGAAGGACCTCAGGCTCCCTCGCACGGGGCGGATTGCGTTGGGCGAGCTGGTGGCGATTCCGACGCTGCCGACGTCCATCGTGATGGACACCGAGATCGCGAGTCCTGGGCTGGTGCTCAGCGGCGGGGAGAAGATCGCGCACGGCGCCGTCGGGGAGCCGTCCTTCATCCTCAAGCTGTCACAGGGGCAGGCCCGGCTGGTGCCTGCGTCGGCCGTGCTGACGATGACGTATCAGGGCCACGATTGGAAGGCCATCATCGTCGGCGCCGAGAGTACCGACACCGGTGACACGATCTTCCACCTTTCCGCTCCCACCGGCGGCATCGTCTGCGGCAAGGAGTGCGATGTCTTGGCCGCGGACAAAGACATCTACATCCTGTCCAAGGTAGAGGTGGTGCCACCCGCGACGGGGCCGGCGGTTCCCGTCGCCGCCATCACCACCCAGGCCGACGGCTCCGCCTCCGTCCTCGTCATCGACGCCTCGGGCACGCGCACGCCGCGCACCATCGAGGTGATCGCGTCGCAGGACGGCGTCGCCATCGTCAAGGGCGTCGATCCTGGTGATCGGGTACAGGTCCTGGCCGGCGCTGGCACCCCGGCTCCTTCGGCTCCTTCCCCCTCGCCGAGCAAGTGATGCCGGTCCTCGCGGTCGAGGAGCTCCGCTTCGCCTACCGGCGCGGCGGTGAGGAGCTGTTCGGTGGCCTGACGCATGCCTTCGAACCGGGCAAGGTGACGGCCCTCACCGGACCGTCCGGGCGCGGCAAGTCCACGCTGCTGTATGTCCTGGGCCTCCTCCTGACCCCTACCGCGGGCCGCGTGCTGATCGACGACCGTCCTGCATCTCAGTCTTCCGACGCGGCCCGCGCCTCCGTCCGCTCGCGCCGCATCGGGTTCGTGTTCCAAGACTCGGAACTCGACCCGTCCCGCCGCGTCATCGACTCCGTGCTGGAGCCTGCGCTCTACGCGGGCTGTGCGCGCGGCGAGAAGCTCGGCCGCGCCCGTGCCCTGCTCGAGCAGTTCGGCCTCGCGCATCGCGCGGACCACCGGCCAGGCCAGGTCTCCGGCGGGCAAGCTCAGCGCCTCGCGGTCTGCCGCGCCCTGCTCATGGAACCCGACATCGTGCTGGCCGACGAGCCCACCGGGAACCTGGACCGCGGCAACGCCGAGCTGGTTCTCGCCGCCCTCACGGACGCTGCTCACGAGCAGGCCCGCACTGTGGTCGTCGCCACGCACGACCCCTTCGTGCTCGAGCACGTCGACGGGATGGTGCAGCTATGAGGCTGGGCACCCTTCCCCGCGAGGCCTGGGCGATGACCTGGGCGGCGAAGGTGTCGTCGATGCTGCTCATCGTCGTGACCGCCGCCATGTGCGTGGCCGCGATCGTTACCGTGGGCAGATCCGCCTCGGCCGCCGCACAGGTGGCCGAGCGCATGGAGCAGGCGGGCGCACGCCGTCTGTCCATCATCGATGCCATGGAAGGCGGCTTCGTCAACACCAGCACGTTGGGCCTGGTCTCTGGACTCGGCACCGTCGAGAAGGCCAACGCGCTCGGAGCCGCATTCGACGCCGCTAACGGCATCGTCGGCTCCGGTGGCAACCGCGTGCCCACGTGGCCGGTGCTCGGCGACATCACGCAAGTGGGGTCGCTGGTTCGCGGTCGGCTCCCCGTGGCTGGTGAGGCGATCGTCTCCGTGAGCCAGCTGGGCACGCTCGGCCTCGAGGAGCCGGTGGGCTATCTGCTGTCGGCAGACGGCGCGCATCAGTACCCGATCGTGGGCTCCTTCACCGCGGTGGCACCCTTCGAGGATGTCGCCGCCGGAGCCCTCGTCGCGATGCCGGCCACCGCCCAGGGCCGCGAGCTCCGCGTGGTGATCACTGACGTGTCCGCGGCCGGGCCCACCGTCAGCGCCGTGATCGGGATCCTCGCGCCGCCAGACCCCCAGGGCGTCTTGATCGACTCTCCCAGCGCGATCGCCCAGACCGCGCGTGACCTCAACGCACAGATGGCCGGCTACGGGCGCACACTCCTGGCGCTGATCCTCGCCGTGGGCGGCTTCTTCGTTGCCGCCGTCGTCCTCGCGGATGTGCTCATCCGCCGCCGTGACCTCGGTCGCCGCCGCACTCTGGGCATCACCCGCACCGACCTCGTCGCGCTGGTCACCACCCGCACCGCCATGACGGGCGCCATAGGCGCAGCCGCCGGGTGCACCGCAGCGTGGGCCGTCAACCAGTCAACCGGCTTCACAACACCGCTCGACTTCACGGTCGCCGTCGGCGTCCTTGCTGCGATGGTGGCGCTCATCGCCGCGCTCCCTCCTGCTGTGTACGCGTCGCGTCTCGACCCGGTCGCCGTCATGCGCACCCCGTAGCGAAGGACCGCCCGCCAGGGGCGCTCGCGGGTCGGCCAGCGACGGGAACAGGTGTATAGTTATTGAAAACCATTATCAATAACTAGAAAGCCGCCATGCTTCGCCTTGCCAGACTGCTGTTGGCCGTTGTCCTCGTTCTCGGGCTGTCCGTTCCCTTACTGACCGCGACCGGAGCGCCGCCGACGACGGTGCTGGACCACGGGCACGTCGACGCGTTCTATGTGACGCCCGACGGGGAGGGCGGGATCGACCTGCGGCTGAAGGAGGACGTGACCGGCGCCGGTGTGGTGCATGCGCCCGAGGACGTCGTCCTGCAGGTGAAGGACGCGGCCTTGACTGAGGTTCCCGACGGCGTACCCGGCGCCCCCGCGGCCTACCTGCTTCCGCTGGCCCAGAACCCGGACCTGCTCTGGCCCGGCTGGGAGACCACGCCCGCGCGGGACGCCGGCGTGGGGAGGGTCGAGTTCACCGTCGAGGTCGAGGGGCCCGGGGACGTGTTCCTGTGGAGCAGGGACGCGCTCGGCGGGCTCGAGTCGTTACTCGCCGACGGCGGAGCGCAGCTTCCGGGCACCATCGTCGCGCCGTTCCCGGCGCACACCCACGCCAACTGGGCGTTCACCCTGCCGGGCACCTATATCTTCACCGTGCAGGCCCACGGCCACACCGCCGACGGCGTGCTCGCCTCGCCCGTGCGCACCTACACCTGGCAGGTCGGCGAGCTGCCACAGCCGACCCCCACCGAGGACCCCACGAACCCTGCTCCCGAACCCACGGATCCGGACCCCGGTCCCACCGACGAGCCGGAACCCACGCCGTCGGCCTCCCCGACGCCGACCTCGACAGGGTCTCCGACGGCGAAGCCGAGCCCCTCGCCCAGCCCCCAGCCGACCTCGGACAAGCGCGTGACCCTCGACGAGGGACACGTCGACGCATTCCACGTGATCGCCTCTGACAAGGGCCTCGACCTGAAGCTGCGCGAGGACGTCACGGGTCTCGGCGTCTCGCGCGACCCGGAGAAGGTGCTGCTCGCCGTCAAGGAGCAGGCGCTCACCGACATCCCCGCAGGCTTCCCGGGCGCGCCGCGCGCGTTCGTCCTCCCCCTCACCCAGAACCCGGACCTGTTGTGGCCCGGCTGGGAGACCTCCGGCGTCGGCCGGCACGGCTTCGGGCGCATCGACATTCAGGTTCGCGCGGTCGACGGACCCGGCGAGGTGCACGTGTTCTCCATGGACAGCCTGAGCGGCATCGCTTCCGTGCTGGCCGACGGCGGCACCCGACTTCCCGGCACCATCGTCGCGCCCTTCCCGGCGCACACCCACGCCAACTGGGTCTTCACCCGGCCCGGCAGTTACGCGTTCGAGGTCCGGGCCTCCGGGAAGCGCGACGGGAAGACGGTGACCTCGCCGACCAGGACCTATACCTGGCAGGTGGGCGACGCGAAGCCCGACGACGCGCCGTCGCCCACGCCGCCGAAGCCCTCGACGACCGCGAAGCCGACCTCCTCTCCCACGCCGACGACCTCCCTCACACCCACCCCGTCGAACATCCCGACGGCGTCGGGCACCGCGAGCCCGGCGGCGCCGCAGTGCCGCGCGGTCACCGTCACCACGAAGGGGAGCGGCTCATCCGACATCGCGACCTCCGGCCACCTCGACGTCGGCGCCCAGATCCAGGGCGGCAAGCTCGTGCCGTCGATGAAGGACGACCGGAAGTCGCCGCCGGTGTGGGTCGACCCGGCGAGCATCGTGATGAGCATCCAGGAGAAGAAGACGGCCCCCGCGGGGATGGAGTTCATCGCCGCGCGCGGCGCCGACATCTGGCTGATCGGCGCCACCCAGGAGGCCGGCGCCCCGTGGGTGGGGCAGAACACCATGCACGAGTCGTTCATCGCGGAGACCACGGGCACGCTGACCTGGACGCTGAAGAGCGTCGACGGGCCGGGCAAGGTGGCGGTGTTCGCCGCGGGCACCTTCGGCGCGGGCGTCGGGACTCGGATGCTCGACACCGTCGGCGGGCCCACCCGCTACACGATCCCGGCCAACACGCACGCGCACCCCAACTGGGTGTTCGGCGCGCCGGGGCACTACAAGATGACGCTGACGATGTCGGCGACGCTGAAGTCCGCCGCCGCGGTCTCCGCCGACACCACGCTCCACTTCGCGGTGGGCGTCGACGCCAAGAAGGTCGCCGAGGCGGCAGGCGGAAGCGGCTCGAAGACCACCGTCGTCGGCCGCACCCCTGACGGCAAGCCGTGCGCGCTGAACGCAGGCCTGCCGGGCACGGGCGGCAGCGTGTGGCTGGCACCCGACGACCGACCTTCCGACGCCGCGCCGACAACCGGAGCCGTCGCCGACCCGCGCGGCCTCGGCCTGGCGCTCGTGCTGCTCGGCCTGGCCACCGGGATCGGCGCGTTGTCCAGGGCGCGCAGGCCTTGAGGCCCGCGGGAGGAGCCGTCCTGATCGCGGCCGCGATGGTGGTCGGCTGCGGTCAGGCGGCTTCCCACCCAGCCGCGCCGGAACGGCTGCAGGTGGTGGCCACCACGGCCGTCCTCGGCGACCTCGCCCGGCAGGTGGCGGGGGACCGGGCCGGCGTCGTCACTCTCGTGCCGCCGGGCGCGGACCCGCATACCTACGAGCCGACGCTGCGCAACGTGCGCTCCCTCGCCTACGCGCAGGTGGCGCTGTCGAACTACCTGATGCTCGAGCAGCACTCGGTGATCAAGGCCATCGACGCCAGCCTCCCGCCCGGCGCGGCCAACGTCTCGCTGGCCGAGCGCGCGGGCGCCTACGGCGCGCACGTCATCCCGCTGGTGGAGAACGTCACGCTCGACACCGTCTGGCTGGGGATGCGGGTGCGGGGCCAGGGCCACGGCGTCGACCGGTCCTCGGAGATCGACCTGCAACTGACCTCCGTCGACGGCCCCGGCGACGTCTACGCCTACGTCACCGGCACCTTCGGCCAGCCGCAGCAGTTCCTGAACAGCTCCGACGGCGTCGACGACCGCGACCGCGCCACCCTGCCGACGGACGCGCACACGCACCTGAGCTGGGCGTTCGGCGCGTCCGGCACCTACCGGCTCGGCTTCGCCGGGCGGCTCAGGACGACGCCCGACACCGAGCCGATCGAGCTGGCCCGCGGCGAGGTCGTCGTCCAGGTGGGCGAGGACCCGCGCGGCGTCCCGGGCCTCGAGGGCAGGGACGTGCTGGACGTCGGCCACGCCGACATCGCCGTCGACCTCGACACCGACGAGCTGTACCTCTTCGCCGACCCCGCCGGCGGCGGCGAGCACACGCAGGAGGCGCGGGCGCTGGACGACACGGTGGTGTGGGTGCCGCCGAAAGCGCTGCAGGAGATCCCCGCCTCGGCGTCGTTCCGGTTCCTCGGCCGCCCCGGCACCCTCATCCACCAGCTGCCGCAGGCGGTCCTCGGCGCGCACGTGCACGGCGAGATCGACCCGCACCTCTGGCTCAGCGTGCCCAACGCGCAGGCCTACGTGAAGGTGATCCGCGACACCCTGATCGCGCAGGACCCCGCGGGCGCCGCCGTCTACCGGGAGCGGGCCGCCGCCTACCTCGCCGAGCTGAGCGAGCTCGACGACGAGGTCCGCGCCACCGTCGAGCCCATCCCCGAGCAGCGTCGCCAGCTCATCACCACCCACGACGCCTACGCCTACCTCGCCGAGGACCTCGGCTTCCACGTCGCCGGCTTCGTCAGCCCCAACCCGGCCGTCGAGCCGTCGGTCGCGCAGCGCGGCAAGCTCGCCCGCACCATCCGCGACCTCGGCGTGCCCGCCGTCTTCCTCGAGCCGACGGTGGCGCGCGAGTCGTCCGTGCTGCAGCAGGTGGCCGACGACGCGGGCGTGGCCGTCTGCACCATCTACTCCGACAGCTTCGATGCCCAGGTGACGAGCTACGTCGCGCTCATGCGGTTCAACGCCGCCGAGCTCGCCCGCTGCCTGGGGGAAGGATGACCATGCGTTCACTCACTCGGCTGGCCCTCGCCGTCGGCGCCTGCGCGGTGCTCGCGCTGGGCGCGCCCGGAGCCGCGGCGGAGACCCGGCCGCCGGATCCCAACCTCCAACAGCAGGTGGAGGACGACGAGACCATCGGCGACACCCTCGCCGAGGCCTCCGCCGGCCACATCGACATCGGCCCGAAGATGGTCGACGGGACCTGGCGGATGATGGCGCGCGACGACACGGCCACCCCGCCCACCTGGCGGTACCCCTCCGACTTCGTCATCCGGGTCACCGACCGCGCGCTGCTCGAGGTGCCCGACGACCCGCAGTTCGACTTCCTGAAGTCCGCCCAGGGCAGGCCCGTGCACGTCATCCCGCAGACGGAGAACCGGGAGGCGGTGTGGCTGGGGTGGAACACCCAGGCCCCCGCCGTCGTGCCTCTTCTGCCGCGCGGCGCGGAGCTGGTGCTGAGGGAGGTGGAGGGCCCCGGCGAGGTGTTCGTGTTCCTCTCCAACGGCTTCGACCCGCCCGCCGAGCTGTGGAACTCCACGACGCTGGACGAGGGCGGGCAGGCCATCTGGATCGAGGGCAACACGCACGTTCACGCCAACTGGGTGTTCACCGAGCCCGGCGCCTACCTCGTCACCGCAGAACTTCGCACGGCCGACGGCAACCCCGAGGGCCACGCCGACACCGCGACCCTGATGCTCGCCGTCGGCGACGACACGCGCACCGACGACGTGCTGGCCCTGGCGCGTTCCGCGGAGACGCCGTCGGCAGCGCCCAGCGCGACGGCGAGCGATCCCACGACCGGAGGGTCGGTGCCCGCCGCGAGCGATCCGACGGCGTCCCCGGAGGCCGACGCGGGCTCGTCCGCGCTGTGGATCGGCGTCGGGGCCGGCGGCGCGATCGTCGCGCTCGGCGTCGTCGGGCTGCTCGTCGCGCGCCGCTCCGCCCGGATGAGCGCCGCCGAGGAGGCGGAGTGAGTGCCATCGAGGCCCGTCGACTGAACGTCGCCCTCGGCGGGCGGCCCGTGCTGACCGACGTCGACCTGGCCGTCCCCTACGGCGGGCTCTTCGCGCTGCTCGGCCCCAACGGCGCGGGAAAGACGACGTTCCTGCGCACCGTGCTCGGCACCGTGAGGCCGCTATCTGGCGGGCTGACCGTCGCGGGCGACCCTCCGCGCCGGGCCTGGCGCCACGTCGGCTACGTGCCCCAGCGCCACGCCTTCGCCTGGGACTTCCCCATCAGCATCGAGGGCGCCGTGCTGTCCGGGCGCACCAAGCAGATCGGCTGGCTGCGGCCCGCCGGCCGCGACGACTACCGCGCCGCGCGCGACGCCATCGAGGTGGTCGGGCTGGGCGCGCTGCGCCGCCGCCCCGTCGGCGAGCTGTCCGGCGGGCAGCGGCAGCGGGTCCTCATCGCCCGCGCGCTCGCCACCCGGCCGGAGGTGCTGCTGCTCGACGAGCCGTTCACCGGCGTCGACGTGCCCACGCAGGACCTGCTCACCGGGCTGCTCCGCCGCCTCGTCGACGACGGCCGCACGGTGCTGCTCACCACGCACGACCTGCCGCAGGCCCTGGCCATCGCCGACACCGTCGCGCTGGTCAACCGCACGATCGTCGCGCGGGGCACCCCGGCCGAGCTGGGACGCCCCGAGGCCTGGATGGCCGCGTTCGGGGTCTCCGAGACGTCGCCGCTGCTGGCGACCCTGGGGGTGTCGGAATGCTGACGCCCATCGAGTTCCTGCAGGACCTCGCCAACCCGCTGCTCGTCTTCCTGCCGAAGGCGCTCCTGGTCGCCGTGCTCTGCTCCGTCGTCGCCGGGGTGATCGGTGCGCACGTGGTGCTGCGCGGCATGGCGTTCATCGGCGACGCCGTCGCCCACTCCGTGTTCCCCGGCCTGGCGGTCGCGTTCCTGCTGCAGGGCTCGCTGGTCGTCGGCGGGCTGGTCGCGGGCCTCGCGACCGCCGTGCTCGTCGCGCTGCTCTCCCAGAACCGGCGGCTGAAGGAGGACTCGGTGATCGGCATCCTCTTTGCCGGCGCCTTCGCGCTGGGCATCGTGGTGATCAGCCGCGCGCCCGGCTACGCGGGCTCGCTCCAGCAGTTCCTGTTCGGCTCGATCACCGGCGTCAGCGACGACGACGTGCTGGTGGTCGCCGTCGCGTCGGTCGTCGTCGTGCTCGCGCTGCTGCTCTTCCACAAGGAGCTGGTGGCCGTCAGCCTCGACCGCGAGTCGGCGCAAGCCGCGCGGCTGCCCGTGCTGGGCCTCGATCTCTTGCTCTACGTGCTCGTCACCGTCGTGGTGGTGATCTCGGTGCAGGTGATCGGCAACGTGCTGGTGCTCGCGTTGCTCGTCACCCCGGCGTCGACGGCGCGGCTGCTGACCGACCGGCTGGTCACGATGATGGTGCTGGCGCCCGTCATCGGCGGCGCCTCCGCGCTGCTGGGCCTCTACCTGTCGTGGTCGATCGACCTGCCCGCCGGCGGCACCATCGTGCTGGTGGCCACGTCGCTCTTCGCCGCGGCCTGGCTCTTCGCGCCCCGCCACGGGGCCTTCGCGCGGTGGCGCCAGACGAGCGCGCCGGCCACGAGGAGGGCGAGCAGCGCCAGCGTCGACCAGGGAACGGCCCACACCGTCGCCTGAGCAGTGCCGGGTGGCACGCTGCCGCCCAGCTCCTGCCCGCCGGAGGTGAGCGGCAGCGCCTCGGCGGAGACCGTGAGCGGGCCCAGCGGCGCCAGGGCGTCGAAGGCGACCTCGACGTCGAGGCTCGCGCGCGGCAGCAGCTCCGGGATGACGACGTCGTCGGTCTCGCCCAGCCTCAGCCCGGCCACGCCGTCGACCTTCGCGGCCGCCTGACCGGCCAGCCGGATGTTGCCGGAGTTGGTGACGGTGAGCGTCGCTGTGCCGCTGCCGGGCGCGAATGGCAGCCAGGAGTGGTGGTAGCGGACGTCACCCAGGGTGACGCTCAGCTCCGGCGTGACGGGGCCGGCGACGCGCAGGTAGATCCGGGTGCCGACGCGGCGCTCGACCAGGAGCGCGTCGTCGGCCTCCTCGTCCGGGCGGAGGACGGCGACGATGCCGCCCGCGTGGTCGCCGGGCTCGGCGGTGCCGGGCACCGCGATGGTGACGGGGACGATCCTCCGCTCGCGGGGCTCGAGCGTGAGCTGCGCGGTCTCGGGCGTGGCCCAGACGCCGACGGCGGTGGACTCCTCCTCGTCGGAGAGCAGGTCGAAGACGCCGACGTCGAGGGTCGCGTCCGCGGTGTAGAGGTCGAGGGTGAGCGGCTGCTCGCCGAGGTTGCGCACCAGCACGTGCTCGGTGACGGTCTCGCCGGGCTCGACGATGTGTTCGATGGCCCCGCGGCCGTCGGCGTCGTCGGCATCGGCGGGGGAGATGCCCCAGGTGACGGGGCCGCCCTCGCGCGGCTGGTCCGCGTGGGCGAGGGCGCCGGCGAGCGCCAGGATCGCGGCCAGAACAAGGATGGCCACGATCCCGGCGCTCAGCCCCGAGAGCCGCGAGGGTGTTGTTGATGAGGACATGACGCTCCTCGCGTTCTCGGGGATCGGGCGGTCTGACGGGTCAGATCGTGGTGAGGATGAGCAGACCCTTGTAGGTGCCGGTGGCCAGGTCGAGCGGGGCCTCGAGGGTGAGGTCGCCGCCCAGCTGCGCCGCGCCGATGCCCGCACCCGCTGGGGCAGAGCCGAGCTGGCTCCACGCCTGGATGCCGGCGCCGCCGCTGAGCACCGAGTCGACCGCCGGGCCGGCAGCAACCTGCTGGCCCGCGCCCGAGGAGAGCACCTTGGGTGCCCAGCCGAGGTGGCCGCCGCTCAGCTGATCGCCGTCGACGGTGGTGAAGGCGCGCACGCGGCCGTTCACGGTCCAGCCCGGGTTGCCCGAACGGGTGTCGGTCACGTGGACCGCGCCCATCTCGCCCGTGGCGACGTAGCGGTCGGCCGCGGCGCTGAGCGCGAAGTCGCCCAGGTTCACGTCGCGGTTCCCCTCGGGCACCGAGACCACCAGCGAGCCCTCGCTGACGGGCAGCGTGGCGGTGATGGTCATGCCCTCGACGGGGCTGTTGCCGTGGTCGTCGACGATGAGGGTGACGGGATCGGATTCGGCGATCGCGTTGTGGTCGTGGTCGTAGAGCTTCGCCATGACCTCGCGGCCGTCGTCTGCGGTGCGGACGATGAAGCCGTAGCTGCCGCTGAGCGCGCCGGGGACGACGGTCCACTCGGTCTCACCCGCGGCGCGGGTGAACCAGTGGTAGTGCTCCTCGTCGGTCGCCGGGTCCTGCACCGCGGTCAGGTTCGCCACGCCGCCGGCGTGGTAGTGCGCGGACAGGCCGCTGATGCTGAGCGTGGTGGTCGTCGGATCGGGCTCGGGATCGGGGTCCGGCTCGGGCTCGGGGTCCGGTGCGGGCTCGTCCTGCGGGAGCTCCTCGCCGACCCAGAACGTGTAGGTTCCGCCGGTGGCGGGCAGTTCCTGACCGCCGGTCGTCACCACGGTCTCGACGTCGAGCGTGTACTCGCCCTCGGCGGTGAAGCCCCACGACAGGTGCTCGTGGTTGGCGAAGCTGGAGAACGACGTCGGCAGGCCGGCGGCGGTGTTCCAGTAGACGGCGGGGCCTTCCTCGCCGGACTGCCACGTGGCGACGTTGCCCGGCGCCTCGATGGCCGTGATGGAGTGCTTCACGGACGTGCCCGACGGGAAGCCGTGCCCGAATCCGGCGAAGATCGTGCCCGGCACGCTGTTCTGCGGCAGGACGTAGACCGTGTCGCCCTGGTTCGTGAAGCCCGGGATCTGTGCGATGAAGGCGTTGGCCGCGCGGGCGGCGACCGACGGCTTGACGTGGAACACGACATCCTCCGGTGCCCGGTAGGCGTGCGGGTTGGACGTGTCGTCGTGCAGTTGCAGGAGCGCACCGCCGTCGTCCGTGGGCGTCGGGTAGAGCACGTCGACGTGGCCGCTGCTGATGACGACCTTGTCGTCGTAGGGTCCGGCCGCGCTGGCCGGGGGCGCCGCAAGCGCGCTCCCGATTCCCAGCGCGAGGACCGAGACGAGGATCGCTCCCCGCCTCGTACGCGTTGTGAGCATGGTCCTTCCTCCTTTGGGTGTGACCGGGGACGTCCCGGCTCCCTCAGGCTAGCTTAATGAGAATCATTCTCATAATTATCAGTGGTGGTCGTGACGCTCCGGAGCAGAGATGCCTTGATGTCTGCTGAGTTCTGCATCAAGATGTCTATATGAGAACTACGCTGACCCTTGATGATGATGTCGCTCGCCTCATCTCGGAGGCGGCGCACTCGGAACGCCGCTCGACCAAGGACGTGGTCAACGCGGCTCTGCGGTCTGCGCTCGCGCCCAAGACCGTCAAGCCCTATCGGGTTCCGGTGCATCGCTCCGACCTGCTGCCGGGCGTCGACGCCGCGCGGCTGAATCAGCTGGCGGACGAGGCCGAGGACGACGAGTTGGTCGATTCCCTGAGGCGCCGATGATCGTCCCAGACCTGAACCTGCTCATGTATGCGCACGTGGATGCCTATCCGCAGCATGCGACGGCGAGACAGTGGTGGGAGCGGACGCTGTCCGGGAACGAGGAGATCGGGCTGGTCGCGCCCGTTGTGTTCGGCTTTGTGAGGCTGGCGACAGGCAGACGGGTTCTCGTCACGCCCATGACGACGCCGGAGGCGACGGCGACGGTCGAGTCCTGGTTCGGACAACCGAACCTGCGACTTCTTCCCGATTCTCCGCGAACTATTCGTGAGACGCTCCGGCTTCTCGACGCGGTCGGCGCGGCTGGCAACCTGACAACCGACGCCCAGATCGCGGCCCATGCCCTCGAACAGGACGCCGTCGTGGCTACCAATGACGCGGACTTCGCGCGGTTCCCCGGGGTCCGAATCGTCAATCCGCTGAGGGCGTAGCTGTCACGAGGTCCTTGCGGGTGCGGCCCACGCGGAGGTGCCAGACGGCGCCGAGGACCACGAACCAGACAGGGGTGACCAGCAGCGCGGCCCGCGTGTCGGCCTCGAGGAGCAGGACGACGACCATCGCGGCGAAGAACGCCAGCACGACCCAGCTCATCGCGACGCCGGCCGGCATCTTGAACGTCGAGGTGGCGTGCAGCTGCGGCCGGCGACGGCGGTAGACCAGGTAGGCGACGAGGATCATCGCCCACACCACCATGAACATCACCGCGGACACCGTCGTGACGATCGTGAACGCCTCCATCACCGACGACCCGGCGTACAGCAGCACGATGCCCGGCAGCAGGCAGAGGACGGAGAACACTAGGCCTCGGGCGGGCACCGAGTTCTTCGACAGCCGCGCCCACGCCTTGGGTGCGGAGCCCTCCAGCGCCAGGCCGTACATCATCCGCGACGTCGAGTAGATCCCGGAGTTCGCCGACGACGCGGCCGACGTCAGCACCACGAAGTTGATGATGCTCGCCGCCGCGGGGAGCCCGGCGAGCGCGAACATCGACACGAACGGGCTCTCGTCGGGGGAGACCAGTCGCCAGGGGGTGACCATCATGATGACGGCCAGCGAGGCGACGTAGAACACGACGATGCGCACCGGGATGGTGTTGATGGCGCGCGGCAGCGTGGTCATCGGGTCCTTGGTCTCGGCCGCGGCGGTGCCGGCGAGCTCGATGCCGACGAACGCGAACAACGCGATCTGGAATCCCGCGAGGAAGCCCACGAAGCCGTTCGGGAAGATGCCGCCGTCGTTCCAGAGGTTGGCGACGGCGGCGTGCGCGCCGCCCGGCTCGCGGAACTGAACGGCGACCATGACGATGCCGACCACGATCAGCGCGACGATCGCCACGATCTTGACGATCGCGAACCAGAACTCGGTCTCGCCGAAGGCCTTCACCGCGAGCAGGTTCAGACCCAGGAGGAGCCCGACGGTGAGCAGCGCGGGGATCCACGCGGGCAGGTCCGCCCACCAGAACCGGACGTAGCCGGCGATCACGACAACGTCGGCGATGCCCGTGACGATCCAGCAGAACCAGTACGT
The DNA here is from genome assembly GCA_934636715.1 of uncultured Arachnia sp. The sequence goes on along the minus strand of CAKUBE010000014.1, from coordinate 20,836 downwards.
CCAGCCGATCGCGAAGCCCGCGGCGGGACCGAGCAGGTCGGAGACGGCGTCGCGGAACGACTTGTAGCCGAGGTTCGACAGCAGCAGCTCGCCCATCGCGCGCATCACGAAGAAGAGCATGAAGCCCACCGTCGCGTAGATCAGCAGCACGGAAGGCCCGGCCAGGGAGATGGTCTTGCCGGAGCCCATGAACAGGCCGGTGCCGATGGCGCCGCTCACGACGGCCCCGGACGCGGGTTCCCCTTCTTGCCGCGGCCGGTAGGCTCGGCGTAGCTTGCCAGACCGGAAAGGACGCGTGGATGAGGGCCGTCGTGGGGATCGTCGACGATCACCCCGCCGTCGTTCTCGGGGTCGCCACGTTGCTCGGCGCCCAGCCGGGGCTCGTGGTCGCCGCCACGGGCGCCACCGTCGCCGAACTGCTCTCCCGCCACGCCACCTTCGACGTCGTGCTGCTCGACCTCAGCCTCGGCGACGAGTCGACGCCCACCGACAACCTGCGCGCGCTCGTGCGCACCGGCGCCAGGGTTCTCGTCTACACGACGGGCGACCGGCCGCAGCTGGTGCGCGAGGCGAGCCGCGCCGGCGCCATCGGCATGATCCGCAAGTCCGCGCCTGCCGCCGCGATGGTCGACGCCGTGCGCGCGGCGGCGCGCGGCGAGGTCGTCGCCTCTGCGGAGTGGGCCTCGGCCCTCGACCTGGATACGGCGTTCGTGCGCACCGCGCTGTCGGACCGCGAGGCGGAGGTGCTGGCGCTGTACGCGTCGGGCGAGACCGCCGAGCGGGTCGGTGAGCAGTTGTACATCTCCCGCGAGACGGTGCTCGACCACGTGCGGCGGATCAGGGCCAAGTACGCGGCCATGGACCGGCCGGCCCGGACGAAGGTCGACCTGTACCGCCGCGCGGTGGAGGACGGCATCCTCGCCAGCAACGACTGAACGGCGGCGCCCCGGCGGTATGCACCTGCTGCTCGGCGAGGTCCGCGACGGTGGCCGGGTGCTCGCCTGTAGCTAGTGGGGTCCGTCAGCCTCGGCCGGTTCGAGATGGAATGATGCTGTGCATGACTGACACGCTTCTCTCTCAAGGCTCGACCGTCGCGCTCGACGACGATCGGCACGTCGACCCCGCGCTGCGGAAGCTCGCGCGCCAGGCGGCGATCGACGGCGTCGTGCTGCTGCGCAACGACGGCGCCCTGCCGCTGAAGGGACGCGTGAGTGTGTTCGGGCGCGGCCAGGTCGACTGGATGACGGTCGGCTACGGCTCCGGCGGCGATGTCAACGCCGCCTACACCACCGTCCTGCTCGACTGCCTCGAGGAGGCCGACGGCGTCCAGGTGAACGCGGAGCTGGCCGACGTCTACCGCCGGTGGTGTGCGGCGAACCCCGTTGAGCACGGCACGTGGGGCGCGTGGCCGCGGTCGTACCCGGAGATGCCGATGGTCCCCGATCCGTTCGCGCCGCCGACGGATGCTGCCGAGTCCGACGACGAGAAGGAGCCCGACCCGGACGTCGAGGCGCTGGTCGCGGCCGCGGCTGCGGTCTCGGACGTCGCCGTCGTGGTGATCGGCCGCGCCGCCGGTGAGGACCGCGACAACACGCTCGACCCCGGCTCCTACTATCTGACCGCCGACGAGCGCGCCCTGCTGGCGGCCGTCACGTCGTCGTTCGAGCGCACCGTCGTCGTGGTCAACACGGGCAACCTGATGGACTTCGCGTGGATCGAGGAGTACGCGCCCTCAGCTGTGCTGCTCGCCTGGTTGGGCGGCATGGAGGGCGGCGCCGCCGTCGCCCACGTCCTGACCGGTGCCGCCGAGCCCACCGGCCGCCTCGCGGCGACCGTCGCGCGCGACTACGCCGACTACCCGAGCGCGGCCAACTTCGGCTCCGCGGCATTCAACAACTACTCCGAGGACGTCTTCGTCGGCTACCGCTACTTCGAGACCTTCGCGCCCGACAAGGTGCTCTACCCCTTCGGCTTCGGGCTGTCGTACACGACCTTCGACATCGGTTCATTGGTTTCGACACGGGCGCGGCGCTTCGCGCAGCGGCCCGGCTCAACCAGCGGTTGTCATCGCCGTCGGCTGAGTCGTCGTCGGTTGGATCGGGCGAGTTGTCGTCACCGCTGGTTGAGCCGGGCCGCAGCGCGGAGCGCCGCGGCCGTGTCGAAACCAATGAACCCGGCCCTATCACCCTCACCAATACCGGTGCCCGCGCGGGGCGGCAGGTGGTGCAGGCGTACCAGGCCAGCCCCGTCGGCGCGCTGTCGCAGCCCGCGCGGCAGTTGGTCGCGTTCGCCAAGACCGGCGTGTTGCAGCCGGGGGAGTCGGTGGAGGTCGAGCTCTCCTTCGAGCTGCTGCCGTGCTACGACGACTCCGGCGCCACCGGGCACCGCAGCGCCTATGTGCTGGAGCCCGGCGAGTACCGGTTCTTCGTCGGAGCCGACGTGCGCGGCGCCGCGCACGCGGGGGCGGTCAGCGTTTCCGAGCGCGTCGTGCGGCAGTTGGAGGAGGCCGCGGCACCCGTCGCGCAGTTCCCGAGGATGACCAACACCTCGGGCGAGCTGGGCTGGGAGGCGGTCCCGACGGCGACCGTCGATCTGCCGGCCCGCATCCTCTCCCGCCTGCCCGGGTCGCTGGAGCCGACGTCGTTCGGCCTGACCTGGGCCGACGTGGTCTCCGGCCAGGTCTCGCTCGACGCCTTCATCCGCGACCTTCCGGCCGAGGACCTCGCCGCGCTCTGCTATGGCGACCGCACCATGAACAGCCCGCTGGGCGCCCCGGGCAATGCGGGCGCGCTGGGCGGCGTCACGGAAGGGCTGCGGCGGCGCGGCGTCCCGCCGGTGACGACGACCGACGGCCCGTCCGGCCTCCGGTTCAGCTCGTACGCCTCGCTGCTGCCCTGCGGCACGGCGCTGGCGTCGACCTGGGACCTCGACCTGGTCGAGGCGCTGTCGGCCGGCCTCGGCGAGGAGATGCTTCGCAAGGGATCCGACGTGCTGCTCAGCCCCGGCATGAACATCCAGCGCGACCCGCTGTGCGGACGCAACTTCGAGTACTTCTCCGAGGATCCGCTGGTCAGCGGCCGGTCCGCGGGCGCCGTCGTCCGGGGCGTGCAGTCCGCCGGGGGCTCTGCGTGCCCGAAGCACTTCGCCGCCAACAACCAGGAGTTCAAGCGCATCACGAACGACTCGCGCGTGTCCGAGCGTGCGCTCCGCGAGGTGTACCTGCGCGGGTTCGAGATCGTCGTCGGCGAGGCCGCGCCGAAGAACATCATGACGTCGTACAACAAGGTCAACGGCGTGTGGTCGTACTACCACTACGACCTGGTGACCACGATCCTGCGCGGGGAGTGGGGCTACGCGGGCAACATCGTCACCGACTGGTGGACGTTCATGGCGGACGACCCGAACTTCCCCGGCCTTCGCGACGGCGGCTACCGGGTGCGCGCTCAGGTCGACGTGTTGATGCCCGGCGGTAGGCAGCCGCGCACCGAGGAGGTCGACTCGGGCGTCGTCGACGGTCTGGCCGACGGCGTCCTGACCCTCGGCGAGGTGCAGCGGACGGCCCGCAACGTCCTGCGCCAGGTGCTGGCGAACGCGCCCGCGCTGGCCCGCGAAGTGGTCGTCCCGGACCAGCCCCGTCGGGAGTTCCAGTACTGACCCGTCGGTTCGCTCCGCGGAATCCTTAAGAGTCAGTCCGCCCTCAGCTAAACTCCTACTAATTCCATGGGAATAGGTGTAGGTTTCTCCCGAAGGGTTTCCGGACGGTCCGGCACCCTCCCGGCTGAGGCCGGACAACAACGAGGAGCAACTTCCATGAGCTACCCCCGCAGAGCTGTACTCGCCGCCACCGCGGTCGTCGTCGCGTCGGGCCTCATGGCCTGCACCGGAGGCGGCGCCAGCGACGACGTCGGCGGCGCCGAGCCCGCCCAGGCCGGCGCGGGCGAGTCGTCGGTGATCAACCTGTACGCCTATGCGGTGCCCAAGGTGGGCTTCGACAAGGTCATCCCCGCCTTCACCGCCACGCCGGCGGGCAAGGGCGTCGAGTTCCGCCAGTCCTACGGCGCGTCCGGCGACCAGTCGCGCAAGGTCGCCGCCGGCGCGGAGGCGGACTTCGTCAACTTCTCCGTCGCGCCCGACATCACGCGGCTCGTTGACGCCGGACTCGTCGCATCCGACTGGACGACGGTCGCCAACGGGGGAGTCGCCTTCGGGTCGGTCGTGACCATCGTCACCCGCGAGGGAAACCCGAAGGAGATACGGGATTGGGACGACCTGCTCGCTGACGGCGTCGAGGTCGTGACGCCCAACCCGTTCTCGTCGGGATCGGCGAAGTGGAACCTGCTCGCGCCCTACGCGGCCAAGAGCGACGGCGGCAAGAACCCCGAGGCGGGCCTCGCCTACATCACGAAGCTGGTCAACGACCACATCAAGGTGCAGCCGAAGTCCGCGCGCGAGGCCACGGAGACCTTCCTCCAGGGCACCGGCGACGTGCTGCTGAGCTACGAGAACGAGGCGCTCTTCATCGAACAGAGCGAGCCGGTCGGGCACGTCACCCCGCCCACGACCTTCCGCATCGACAACCCGGTCGCCGTCCTGAAGGACAGCCCCAACCTCGAGGTGGCGACGGCGTTCCGCGACTACCTCTTCACCCCCGAGGCGCAGCGGCTGTGGGCGGAGGCCGGCTTCCGGCCCACCGACGCCGACGTCGCGGCCGAGTTCGCCGACAAATTCCCGGCGCCCGAGAAGCTGTGGACCATCGACGACCTGGGCGGCTGGAGCGCCGTCGATCCCGAGCTGTTCGCCAAGGAGACCGGGAAGATCGCCGTGATCTACGAAGAGGCAACCTCGTGAAATTGACGCTCGGCGTCGTGACGCTGTGGCTGAGCATCATCGTCCTGCTGCCGTTGGCCGCGCTGACGGTGGCGGCGTTCGGCGACGGCTGGGCCGGCTTCTGGGACGCCGTCACGGCACCGACGGCGTTGGCCGCGCTGGGCACCACGATCCTCATCTCCGCCGCGGTCGCCCTGCTGAACGTCGTCGCGGGCACGCTGATCGCCTGGGTCCTCGTGCGCGACGAGTTCCCCGGCAAGCGCATCGTCGACGCCCTGATCGACCTGCCGTTCGCGCTGCCCACCATCGTCGCGAGCATCGTGCTGCTGTCGCTGTACGGGCCGTCGAGCCCCATCGGCATCGAGCTGAACGCCACCCGCTGGGGCGTCGGCATGGCGCTGGCCTTCGTCACGCTGCCGTTCGTCGTGCGCTCGGTCCAGCCGGTGCTGATCGAGCTGGACACCGACGTCGAACAGGCCGCCGCCTCGCTCGGCGCCGGCAACTGGACCACCTTCCGCCGGGTCGTGCTGCCCGCGCTCACCCCGGCCATCGTCTCGGGCGGCGGCCTGGCCTTCGCCCGCGCCATCGGCGAGTACGGGTCCGTCGTGCTGATCGGCGGCAACATCCCGCGCGAGACCCAGGTGGCGTCGCAGTACATCCAGCAGCAGATCGAGACCGACCGCCCGGTGGCGGCGGCCGCCGTCTCCGTCGCGCTGCTGCTGGTGTCGTTCGCCACGCTGCTCGTGCTGCGGGTCTTCGCGAGCCGCGCCCTCGACCGGCAGGAGGTGGCCCGATGAAGGTCTCCCGCGCCGGCCGCCTCACGCTGCGAATGATCGCCCTCGCCTACCTCGCGGTGCTCCTCGCCTTCCCGATCATCACCATCGCGTGGCGCACCTTCCAGCCGGGCCTCGGGGCGTTCTGGGACTCGATCCGCACGCCCGCGGCCATCTCCGCGCTCAATCTCTCGCTGCTGATCGTCGCCATCGTCGTGCCGCTCAACGTGGTGTTCGGCGTCGTCACCGCCCTCGTGCTCGTCCGCGGGCGGTTCCCCGGCCGTCGGCTGCTGTCCGGCGTCGTCGACCTGCCCTTCGCCGTCTCGCCCATCGTCGTCGGCGTCGCCCTGATCATGCTCTGGGGCATCGACGGGTGGTTCGGCGGCCTCGAAGCGTTCGGCATTAAGGTCATCTTCGGCCTGCCCGGCATGGTGATCGCGACGCTGTTCGTCACCCTGCCCTTCGTCGTCCGGGAGGTCGAGCCGGTGCTGCGCGAGATCGGCACCGAGCAGGAGCAGGCCGCCGCCACCCTCGGCGCCTCCGCCTGGCAGACGTTCATCCGCATCACCCTGCCCGCCATCCGCTGGGGCCTCACCTACGGCGTCGTCCTCACCGCGGCCCGCGCGCTGGGCGAGTTCGGCGCGGTGATCATGGTCAGCTCCGGCTTCCCCGGCGTCTCACAGACCCTCACTCTGCTGGTCCACGCCCGCTACATCGACGACCACAACACCCACGGCGCCTACGCGGCGGCCACGCTGCTGATGATGATCGCCCTTGTCATCCTGCTGTTGATGACCGTCATCGACAGCAGGCGCCCCCACGAACACGCACCCATCACCGCCAGGAGCAAGCCATGATCCGAGTCGTCCGCGCCACCAAGTCCTACGGAAGCTTCACCGCCCTCGACGACGTCTCCCTCGACATCCCCGCGGGCAGCCTCACCGCGCTGCTCGGCCCCAGCGGGTCCGGCAAGTCGACGCTGCTGCGCGCCATCGCCGGGCTGGAGGACCTCGACGCCGGCTCCGTGCTGATCGCGGGCACCGACGTCACGGGCCAGCCGCCGCAGAAGCGCGGAATCGGCTTCGTGTTCCAGCACTACGCCGCGTTCAAGCACATGACGGTGCGCGACAACGTCGCCTTCGGCCTCACCATCCGCAAGCGGCCGAAGGCGGAGATCCGGCGCCGCGTCGACGAGCTGCTCGAGGTGGTCGGGCTGGCGGGCTTCCAGCACCGCTACCCCGCGCAGCTGTCCGGCGGCCAGCGGCAGCGGATGGCGCTGGCCCGCGCGCTCGCCGTCGACCCCCAGGTGCTGCTGCTCGACGAGCCCTTCGGCGCCCTCGACGCCAAGGTCCGCGACGACCTCCGCCGCTGGCTGCGCCGGCTGCACGACGAGGTCCACGTCACCACCGTCCTCGTCACGCACGACCAGGAGGAGGCGCTCGACGTCGCGGACCGGATCGCGGTCCTCAACGCCGGCAAGGTCGAGCAGGTGGGCAGCCCCGAGGAGCTGTACGAGCGGCCGGACAACGCGTTCGTGATGTCCTTCCTCGGCTCGGTGTCGCGGCTCGGCGGGGCGCTCGCCCGCCCCCACGACCTGCGGGTGGAGCGCGACGCCCACCGCGCGCGCAGCGCGGCCCAGGCCGAGGGCCTCCCCGTCGTCGAGGCCGAGGTGGACCGCCTCGTCCGGTTGGGCTTCGAGGTGCGTGTCGAGCTGCGGGAACCCGCGTCGGGCGACGCCTTCTTCGCCCAGCTCACCCGCGACGAGGCCGCCGGGCTCGACCTGAGGGTGGGCGACAGGGTCTGGGTGCTCCCCACGCGCACCCTGTCGTCGGCCGAGCAGCCCACACTCGTGGCGAGTTGAGACACAATGAGCGGATGGAGATCTCCGCGAAGACCGAATACGCCGTGCGCGCCATGCTCCAGTTGGCGGAGGCCGCGGGTGCCGACGACCGGCCGGTGCCCGCGGACGCGCTCGCCCAGGCGCAGGCGCTGCCGCGCAAGTTCCTGGAGAACATCCTGGCCGACCTCCGTCGGGCGGGCCTCGTGCGCAGCGCGCAAGGAGCCCGCGGCGGCTACCGGTTGACGAGCCCGCCCGCCGAGATCTCCGTCGGCGCGATCATCCGAGCCGTCGACGGCCCGCTCGCCGAGGTGAGGGGCCGACGTCCCCAGGACACCACCTACGACGGGGTGGCCAGGCACCTGCCCGTGCTCTGGGTCGCCGTGAGGGCCAGCCTCCGCCAGGTGCTCGACGACACGTCGCTCGAGGCCCTGCTCACCGGCGGCTTCCCCGACGCCGTCCGCGTCCTCGCCGACCTCCCCGACGCCTGGGAGAACCGTTAGCCGAACGGCGGATGCAGGTCCTTCATGGAGAAGCGGCGCTTCCTGTGGACGACGATCAGCAGCAGCGCGATGGCCGACACCAACAGCAGGGCGAGCAGCGTGACGTCGAACCAGAACCGGCTCATCAGGCCGCCGGAGATGGCGATCCGGAAGGCCTCGATGCTGTAGCGCATCGGCATGAAGTGTCCGAGCGACGCGAAGACCGGCGGGAGCAGCTCCGGCGGGTAGGTGCCGCCTGCGGTGGTGAGTTGGATGATGAGGAGGAGCAGCATCCCCGCCGTCGCGACGAGCCCCAGCCAGGTCCGCATCAGGTGCGCGACGGCGGAGAACGCCAGCGCGACCAGCGTCGTCAGCAGGATGACCAGCCACGGATGGGTGGGGTCGAGGCCGAGGCCGATCCAGGCCACGGCCAGCATGATCCAGCCGGCGACGACCGATGTCGCCGCCAGGGTCGCCCACGCGGTGACCGCGATGCGCAGGTCGGAACCGCGGGCGGCCAGCATGCGGCCCGTGATGGGGCGCAGCAGGAAGAACGCAGAGATGCCGAACATCCACAGCGCGATGGAGAAGAACATCGGCGCCAGCCCGCGGCCGTTGACGTGCGCGGGGTTGTCGACCTGCATCGTCACGTCGACGGGGGCCGACATCACACTGACCGCGTCGTCCTGCTCGTCAGCGGTGAGGGCCGGGATGCGCCGCGCCCCCTCGGCGAGCTGGGTCGCGAGTTCGTGGGCCCCGTCGGAGAGCCGGGAGAGGCCGTCGTCGAGCTTCTCGGCTCCCTTCTTGGCGTCCGTCGTACCCGCGTGGAGGGCGGCGGCGCCGTCGGATACCTGTGCTGCCCCGTCGCGCAGCCGGTCGACCTTCTCCTTGGCGTCCTTCGCCTTCGCCGAGAGGTCGCCGAGCCCGCGGAGGCGCTCGTCGGCAGCGGCGACGTCGTCGGCGACCCTCTCGGCCTTGTCGGCGGCGGATGAGGTGAACTCGCCGACGGTGGCCGCGTGCTCCGCGAGCTTCGCGATGGTGGGATCGTCGGCCAGCTCCGGATGCTCGGCGCGCAGGGCGTCGAGGTCGTCGGCCATCGTCGCGGCGACATCCTTCAGTCGATCGGCGTCGTCGGCGACGGCCGCGGTGAGCTGCGCGGCAAGGTCGGCGGCGCCCTGTACCTTCTCCTGCGCCTCGGGAAGACGCTCGGCGGCCGTGGTCAGGACGGGGTCGACGGCATCGGCAAGCTGCCGCGTGCCGTCGGCGACCTGCCCCGCGCCGTCGGAGAGCTGCGCGGCGCCGGCGTCGAGGGTCCCGAGCCCCTCGGCCAGTGCCGAGCTCCCCTCGTGCGCGGTGGCGAGGCCGTCGTCGAGCTGGGTCGCGCCGTCGGCGGCCTTCAGCATGCCGTCGCGGATGCTGCCCAGGTTGGCGAACACTGCCTCGAAGTAGCTGCGCACCGCCGTCTCGTCGATGGCCCGCGCGATGGAGTTCTGCGCCGAGTTGGTGATGGTGCCGATCACGAAGCCGTTGGCGTCGTTGCGGCGCAGCTCGATGCCGGCGCGGCGGGGGTCGAGGTCCTGGGCGCTGACGAGGTCGCGCGAGAAGGTCTCCGGCACGGTGATGACGAGGTAGAAGTCACCGCGTTCCAGGCCCTGCTCGGCGTCGGTGGCCGAGGCATCCGCGAAGGCGAAGGTGCCCGCCCGGTGGAGGCTGTCGACGAAGTCGCGCCCGGCGGCGACCTCTTTTCCCTTGACGGTGGTGGGGACGTCGTGGTTGACGATGGCCACCGGCACCTGGTCGAGGCGGCCGTACGGATCCCAGTTGCCCGCCAGGTAGATGCAGCCGTACAGCATGGGAATGAGGAGGATGAACGCGAGCGCGAGCCGCGGAAGCGGGCCCTTGAAACGGCGCAGCTCGAACCGGGCGAGCGTGAGCGGGTTGCGGGAGCTGTCAGCCATGGCGGGGATCCATCTCTAGCGTGAGGGCCTCCGGCGGCACGGCGGCGCGCTCGGAGGTGGAGGCGACGACGGTGACGCCGTCGGCGGCGAGGTCGAGGAGGCCGGCCCAGAGCGCGGCCTGGTCGGCGAGGGTGGTCTCGCGGTCGAGATCGTCGACCACGATCAGCCGGGAGGGGCGGATCGACGCCAGCGCGACGGCGGCGCGCGTCTGGTCCGCGGGAGACAGCTGCCCGAACAGCGTGTCGCGCGGGGCGTCGAGGCCGAGGAGCAGCGCGACGTGCAGGTAGTTCGCGTGGCGCGCCCGGGCGGGCGCGGCGTCGGCGAGCGTGCGCTCGGTGATGCAGTCCTCCAGCGAGAGCATCGGCTCGGTGGCGACCAGGTCGGAGATCCGGGCGACCGACGTCGCCGCGCGTACCCGCCCGGGGTGCGCGACGGCGTCGACGCCGTCGACGGTGAGCCCGCCGGTGATGCCGCGCATCCTCCCGGTGAGCGCGAGGAGCAGCGCGGACTTGCCCGTGCCGTCGCCTCCGGCGACCGCGGCGACGGAGCCGCGAGGGACGGTCGCGGTGACCGGATTGAAGACGTGGCCGCGGGGGGTGCTCAGGGCGAGCCCCTTCGCAACGACCAGCGGACGGGGAGCGGGTGAATCTGACACGCGACGAGTCTACGAGCGAGTCGTCGATCCGGCCCCAGGTCCGCTACACCGGCCGCGCGCACGCCGATGGCCCCGCGTGGGGGCTCCGCCTACCCGCGCGACCTCCTAAGAGGGAGGTTTGGTACCAAGCTTGGTACCAAACCTCCCACTGAGGAGCTCCGATCTGATCCCGGCCGATACTTACCAAGCCGGCGTGGCCGCGGCGCGTTCCAAGAGGGCGTCGCGGAGGACAGGTGGGAGGTCGAGGGTGGCCAACTCCTGGGCCAGCGCGAGGCCGTCGAGTCGCTTGGTCGCGGACCAGGCAGCTTCCTTCGTCGCGAAGGCGATCTCCGCGGCGTCGAGCAGCGCGAACGCGTCGCCGACCAGGTCCGGAACCGCGGGGCGCAGGCCCGTCAGGACGACGGTGGCGCCGTCGGACGAGACGCGGCCCAGCTCGACCCGCAGCGCGGGCGACAGGAGCTCGTCGACGGCGATCTCGGCGTCGATCCCTTCCACGCCGTCGGCGCCCACGATCTCCAGCGTGATCTCGCGCCCGGCGAGCGGGTCCAGGCCGGTCGTCGGCTCGATGGTGAGGTGGAGGTCGGCGAGGCCGTCGTCGCGGAGGCTCAGGGCCTGGACGATCCTCGTGACGTTGGGCTCTGCGGGCGCGCCCTCGCCGTGGTCCTCGCTGAGGTGAGAGACGCCATCGCCGGGGAACACCCGCAGGGTGAGGCGGTCTGGGGCGTCGACGACGGGGGCCAGCGCGTCGGCGAGTGGCAGCACCGACCCGGCCCTGGCAAGCACCGGGACCTGCTCCAGGCCGCGGTGCAGCGTCAAGTGGCGCCCGCCGTCGTAGCGCCGGCCGGTGAACAGGTCGAACCAGGCGCCGTCGGGCAGCCAGGCGCGCACCGCGCCCAGCTTGGCGACGCGGTCCTCGGGGGTCGTGATCGGGGCGACGAGGAGGTGCTCGCCCAGCAGGTACTGGTTCGGCACCGAGTAGGCGTCGTCGGCCAGCGGGTGGTCGTGATACATCGGGCGCACGACGGCGATGGCGTCGGTGTGGGCCCGCCAGGCCGCGGTGTACAGCATCGGGATCAGGCGGTGCCGCAGCCGCAGGAAGCGGGAGATCACGCCGAACGCGCGGGGGCCGAACGTCCACGGCTCCTTCGTCGTGAACGGGCTGTTCGACGAGTGCAGCCGGTTCACCGGCGACAGCGCGCCGAGCTGGCACCACCGCACGGTGAGCTCGGTGTCCTTCGCGCCCCACATGTGGCCGCCGATGTCGTGCGACCACCAGGTGTAGCCGACGTTCGCGGCGGTGGCCGTGAAGTACGGCTGGAAGTCGAGGGAGTCCCAGGTGATGATGGTGTCGCCGGAGAAGCCGACGGGGTAGCGGTGGCTGCCGAGCCCCGCGTAGCGCGAGAACGTGAGGGGACGCCTGCCGTCGCGGCCGGAGTCCCGGTAGTGGAGGTGGTTCAGCATCCAGAGCGGGTCGAGGCCCGGGATGCTCGTCGTGCCGCCCGACTGCCAGTCGAGCCACCAGAAGTCGACGCCCTGCTCCTCCAGCGGGTGATGCAGGTACCGCAGATAGGCGTCGGCGAACGCGCGCGACGTGATGTCGAAGGCGACCGGGAGGCCGCTCGCGGGGTCGATGCCCATCGCCTCCGCCACCTGCGGGTACGCGTCCTCGTGGCGGCGCACGCCGTCGGCGGGATGCACGTTGAGGGTGACGGCGAGCCCGCGCTCGTGTAGCGCGCCCAGGAAGCGCTCCGGGTCGGGGAACAGCTCGCGGTTCCAGGTGTAGCCGGTCCAGCCGGTGCCGACGTCCGGGTCGATGTCGACGAGGTGCCAGTCCATGTCGATCACCGACACCGACAGCGGGATCTGTTCCGCGGCGAAGCGGTCCATCAGCGCCAGGTACCCGGCCTCGTCGTAGCGCCAGTAACGGCTCCACCAGTTGCCGAGCACGTACCGCGGCACGAGCGGCGTCGGGCCGGTGAGGCGGTGGTAGTCGCGCAGCGCGTCGGCGAAGTCGCGGCCGTGCCCGAAGAGGTAGAGATCCCGCCTCCCGCGCGGGCCGCCCTGGGGCCGCGGCTCGATCCAGCCGTCCTCGGCCAGCAGCGCCGAGCCCGAGTCGTCGACGAGGGCGAACCCGTAGGTGGAGAGCAGGCCGAAGTCGAGCTCGGTGGCGCCGTCGACCTCGTCCAGCGTGCGCGTCGTGCCGAGCAGGTTGCCCCGGAACGGCGGCTGCTGCGGGTATGCGACGCCGTGCCGCCATGTCGAGTAGTGCCCGTCCGAGGTGCCGCGCAGCAGCCGCACGGTGAGCCCCGCCTCGCTGAACTCCTGGCCGTCGTAGACGAGCTGGAGGTCGTCGGTCAGGATCTCCAGCCCGCCGCCGGGAAGCGGCGCGACGGTGAAGGGCGGAACGGGGAAGTCGCGCGACACGACGAGCTGGGTGGGCCGGTCGACGAACTCGCCCTTCTCGTTCCACTCCATCCGGATCAGCCGCGGGGTGAGCACGGTGAACCGGTAGGTGTCGCCGACGACCACGGCATCGGGGTGCGCGGGCGCCGGAAGCCCGTCGGACAGTGCGATCATGTGCGTTCCTTGGTGGGCGGGATGAAGGCTAAATTCGGATCTTGCCGCACCTAGGGAAGCACTGATCAATCGGGCACCGGCTGCGGCGCACCAGATCGGGCGATCTGAACTCTCAATATCTTCGGCGTTATGTCCTTTTGTCACCCTCAGATCTTGAGAGCCCAGCTCATCCCGCCTGGTACGTCCTTAGCGAAGCACCCCATTGATCAGTACTTCCCTAGTTCTCGGATCTAGCCGAGAGGTTGGCCCGGCGAGCCAGCGGATCAAGCGAGGCGGAGGACGCGGGACTCCCAGGGGGCCAGCACCGACGGGTCCGGGTCCGCGTGCGTGCCGAGGACCAGCTCGGCGTCGGCATGGGCCGGGAGGCCCCCGCCGGGGATCTCCGCGGGGGTCGAGGAGCAGTTGGCAAGGACCAGCAAGCGCGAGTCTCCCAGCGTCCGGGTGAAGGCCCAGATCTGCTCGTGATCCGGGAGGAGGAGCTCGAAGCGGCCCTCCCGGACGACCTCGTCGTCGTGGCGCAGCCGGATCAGCCTCTGGAAGTGCGCGAACACCGACTGGGGGTCGCCGAGCGCGGCGCGCGCGTTGATCCCGGTGTAGTTGGGGTTCGCGGCGTACCACGGCGTCCCGGTGGTGAACCCGGCGTGCTCGGTGTCGTCCCAGTGGACGGGTGTGCGCGCGTGGTCGCGGCTCTTCGCCGCGAGAGAGGCCAGGATGTCCTCCTCCGCGACGCCGCGGGCGGTGGCGAGACGGTGGTAGTTCAGCGTCTCGACGTCCTGGTAGTGGCCGATCTCGGTGAACGGCGAGTTCGTCATGCCGAACTCCTCGCCCTGGTACACGTAGGGGGTTCCCTTGTGCAGGTGCAGGACCGTGGCGAGCGTCTTGGCGGAGTCGACGCGATGTTCGGCGGAGTCGTCGCCGAACCGGGAGACCGCGCGGGGTTGGTCGTGATTGTCCCAGTAGAGCGAGTTCCAGCCTGCCTCGGCCAGCCCGTACTGCCAGTCGGCGAGGTTGCGCTTCAGCACCGGAAGGGCGAGCGGGGCGAGGTCCCACTTCGACGCGCCGGGGACCTGGTCCAGGTTCATGTGCTCGAAGGTGAACACCATGTTCAGCTCGCGCCGCGCCGGGTCCGTGATGCGCTGCGCGACCTCGACCGTCGCGCCCGGCGTCTCCCCGACGGTGATCAGGTTCCTCTCGTCCAGTCCCACCTCGCGGTTCATCTCGGCCAGGAACTCGTCCAGCCGCGGGCCGTTGGCGATCTGCCCGAAGCTGGCCGAGTTGGGATCGATGACGTCCCCCGAGACGAGCTCGGCGGGCTTGGAGATCAGGTTGATCACGTCCATCCGGAAGCCGTCGACGCCGCGGTCGACCCACCAGCGCATCATCTCGTAGACCGCCTGGCGGACGTCCTCGTTCTCCCAGTTCAGGTCCGGCTGGCCGGGGCTGAAGATCCCGAGGTAGTACTCGCCGCTCGCCGGGTCGTAGGTCCAGGCCGACGGCGCGAACGCGGCGGGCTTGTCGTCGGGCTCGGCGCCCGGGGTGCCGGGCTCGTGGCCCGGGCGGGCGGGCCGCCAGTAGTACCAGCCGCGCTTCGGCGAGGCCGGGTCGCGGGACTCCTGGAACCAGGCGTGTTGGTCGGAGGTGTGGTTCACCACCAGGTCCATCACCAGCTTCAGGCCGCGGTCGTGGGCCCGGCCGATCAGCTCGTCGAGGTCCTCGAGGGTTCCGAACAGCGGATCGATGTCGTGGTAGTCGGAGATGTCGTAGCCGTTGTCGACCTGGGGGGATCGGTACACCGGCGACAACCACAGGACGTCGACGCCGAGCTCGACCAGGTAGTCGAGCCGCGACGTGATGCCCGGGATGTCGCCGATCCCGTCGCCGTTCGAGTCCTGGAACGAGCGCGGGTAGACCTGGTACACGACCGCGGACCGCCACCAGCCGTCGGGTCGATGAGTCGTCGTCTGGGGGCGGTCTGCGGTCATTGCTTCATCCTTCGGGACTGGACTGCGGGCGGGCCTGCTCGGCCCTCACTCGGAGGTGGTGCCAGCGTAGTTGATTTGTTTTGGATCAAAGGAAACCAGGCGACGCCCGGTTCGCGGAGCCCGAGGGCCCGGAACCGGGCGTCGGTCGGATCAGCCCTTGACGGCGCCCTGGGTCACGCCCTCCATCACCCATCGCTGGGTGAACAGGTAGGCGACGATGGCCGGCGCCATCGCCATCAGGTACGACGCGAAGCTGACGTTGTAGTTGTTGCTGAACTGGGTCTGGAACAGGTTCTGCCGCACCGGGAGGGTCTGCAGGGCCGGGTCCGAGATGATCAGCGACGGCATCATGAAGTCGTTCCACGCGTAGAGGAAGGCGAAGATGCCCACGGTCGCGCTCATCGGCGCGAGCAGCGGGAAGATCAGCTTCCAGAACGTCTGCCACGTCGTCGCCCCGTCGACGCGGGCCGACTCCTCCAGCTCCAGCGGGATCGAGCGCAGGAACGCGGTGAACAGCAGCACGCTGAAGCTGAGCTGGAACATCGTCGCCAGCAGGACGACGCCGACGGGGTTGTCCAGCCCGAACCGGCCCGTGAGCTGGATCTGGGGCAGCGCGACCACGGGGAACGGGATGAACATCGCGGCCAGCAGGTAGAAGAACGACCAGCGGAACAGCCGACGATCCCAGTTGCGGATGATCGCGTAGGACGCGAACGCGGCGAGGAAGATCGTGAGCACCACCGTGCCGGCGGTGACGAACAGCGAGACACCCGCGCCGACCGGGAACTTGGTGAGGTTCCAGGCCTCGACGAAGCCGTCGACCGAGATCGGCGACGGGAACGAGAAGGCGTTGCCGTCGACGGCCTGCGAGGTCGTCTTGAACGCCATCGAGATGGTCACGTACAGCGGGAGCAGCACCGTGACCGCGCACAGGATCAGGATGATGGTGCCGGACCAGTTGACCCGCTCCATCTTGACCTTGAGCGGACGGGCGGGCGCCTTGGTGGTGGGAAGAGCCTGAGTCGACATCAGAATGCGTTCCTTCCGCGCGTCAGCGACAGCTGGAGGATGGAGATGAGGATGGCCACGACGAAGAAGATCGTCGCGTTCGCCATCTGGTAGGCGTAGTCGCCGCCGTTGAAGCCCGCGATGATCGTCATCGCGACGCTGCGGGTGGCGGTACCCGGGCCGCCGTTGGTGAGGCCGACGATGATGTCGTAGGCGTTCAGGAAGCCCTTGAAGCCCAGGATGATGTTGATCACCACGTACCCGGCCACCAGGGGGACGGTGATGCGGGTGAGCTGCTGGAACTTCGTCGCGCCGTCGATGTCCGCCGCCTCGTACACGTCGCCGGGCACCGAGAGCAGGCCGGCGATGTAGATCAGCAGCGTGCCGGGGATCGCCTGCCAGGCGGTCACGGCGACGATGGCGACCCACGCCAGGTCGGGGTTGGCGAGCAGGCTGGTCTCCAGCGCCTCGATCCCGAGCGCCGTCCCCAGGGCGGGGAGCGAGTTGGAGAACAGGAAGTTGAAGACGTAGGCGATGATGATGCCCGAGATGACCATCGGGATCACGAAGATCGTCCGCAGGCCCGTCTTGAACCGGATGCGCGACACCAGGCCGACCGCCAGCATGAACGCGATGACGTTCACGACGAGGACCGTGGCGATCGAGAACCCGAACGTGAACAGGTAGCTCTGCAGGATGGCCGGGTCGCTGAAGGCGGCGACGTAGTTGGTCAGCCCGATGAAGCTCCAGTCGCCGATGCCGATCGAGTCGGTGAAGCTGAAGAAGATGCCGATGATGCCGGGGATCGTGATCGCGAGCGTGAACAGGATCAGGCTGGGCAGGAGGAACAGGTAGTAGATCGGCTCGACGCGGCGCTTGGTGCGGCGCACCTTCTGGCCGCCGACGACCTCGGTAGTGGTCGTGCTCATGTCAGGACTCCTTCTTCGCCGGGGCGCGGAACGCGAGGCGGGCCCAGTCGGCGTCCATCGTCGCGAGGTACTGGCCGGCGTCGCCGCCGAGCGCGATGGCCTGCGCGTAGTTGAACACCGGGATCGTCTTGGGGACGAGCACCGACGGGCCCTGGTAGATCTCGCCGGCGTCGATGAAGGGGATCATCCCCTCGATGCGCGGGTCGTCGGGCGCGGCCGCGGTGCTGGTGGGGGTGAAGCCGAGCTGAGAGGCGTTGTACGCCTCGATGTTCTCGGGCTGGAACAGGTACTCGAGGAAGTCGCGCGCGGCCTCCTTGTGGTTCGAGCCCTCGGGGATCATCGCGGCGAGGTCGAGGTTGACGCGCACGGAGCGGTCGGCCGGGTCGTCGGTCATCGGCAGCGGGAACGTGCCGAGCGCGAGGTCGGGCGACGTCTTCGCGATCTCGCTGAACGCCCACGGGCCCTGCAGGTACATGGCCGCCTCGCCCTTGGCGAAGGCCAGGTTGCCGTCGTTGTAGCCGCGGCTGGGGGCGTCCTTGTTGATGTAGTCGTCGAGCAGCTGCTGCATCTTGTCCATCGGCTCGGCGAAGTCCTTGGAGAACGACGTCTCCGAGTCCGGGCCGACGTCGGCGCCCTGGGCGGAGAGCCGGTCGAAGAAGTCGATCACGTCGATCGAGCCGCCGACGGTGTAGTCGTACCAGCCCTGGCCGACCGTCCAGTCGTCCTTGAGCGTGGCGTAGAACGGGGTGACGCCCGCCGCCACCAGCTTCTCGCAGACGTCGATCAGCTCGTCCCACGTCGTCGGGACCTGGAGGTTGTTGGCCTCGAAGATCTCCTTGTTGTAGATCACGGACGCGGCCATGACGGAGAACGGAAGCGCGCTCTGGCGCCCCTCGCAGACCCCGTACTGGTCGAGGAGCGGCTGGTACGACTCCTTCATCTGCGACGCCGCGGTCGTGTCGCTGAGGTCGCTCAGCGTGCAGCGCTCGACGAAGCGGGCGACCTCCATGTTGTAGTTCGCCAGCATGAGGTCGGGCGGGTTCCCCCGAACGAAGCTGGCGGAGACGACGTCGACACCCGAGGTGTCGATGTTGACCTGGACCTTGTCCTGCGAGGCGTTGTACTTCGCGACCACGTCGGTCATGAACTCGATGGCCTCGCGCTTGCTGAACGTGAAGCGGACGGGCTCACGCCCGTCGGCCACGGAGCATCCCGCGAGACCGGCGCTGACGAGGGTCAGCGCGAGGAAGCCCGCGACGACGCGCACTACCTTCTGTGGATTGAAAGACACCGGTGTCCCTCCATTGGTAAATATGCCCACTAAATTGAGCGACCAGAAGAAGTCTGGCTGGTCTATAGTGCCTGGGGCCGGCATAGGAGTCAAGGGGGTGTCGAGATGGCGAGTTACGCCGACGGATACCTGCGACACCGGGCGAGCACGGCGGCGGTGCTGGAGTTCGCCTGGGACGCGGGCGCCTTCCGCGCGGACCACGTCATCTCGGCCGTCGGGCTCACCAGGTCGACGGCGCTCTCCGCCCTGGACTCGCTGATCGACATCGGCCTCATCCAGGAGCTTCCGAACGCGGGCGCGGAGGACGGATACCGGATGGGGCGGCCCGCGCGCCGGTTCCAGCTGCGCGCCGAGGCGGGCGTCGTGATCGGCGTCGACGCGGGCGACTACCGCATCACCGCCATCGCCTCCGACCTGGCCGGTCAGGTGCTCGCCGAGGAGCACCTGGGCGTGCTCGGCTTCTACGCGGGCGGGCAGCACGAGGATCGGCAGGGGGCCGTGTTCCGGGTCATCGACGCCGCGCTGGCGTCTGCCGGGCGCTCGCGGGCCGACGTCATCGGCGTCGCGGTCGGCGTCCCCGCCCCGGTCGACGGCGACGGCAGGTCGCCGTCCCACACCCTCGGCTTCTGGCAGCAGATGAACGCGGGCCTGCAGGACGCCCTCGGGCGCGAGTTCCCCGCCGTGCGCGTGGAGAACGACGCCGCGCTGGCCGCCGTCGCGGAGAGCAGCCTCGGCGAGGCGCGCGGATGCGACGACTTCGTCGCGATGATGATCGGGCGCCGACTCGGCGCCGGCGTCTTCCTCGGCGGACAGCTCGTGCGGGGCGGCCACGGCGCCGTCGGCGAACTCGAGGCCTTCGTCTACGTCTCCGGGGTCGGCGGCGCGCAGGGCTTCGGGCTGCGCGCGGAGCGCTGGCTGGAGCGCGCCCTCGAGCAGGGGCGGGTCCCCGACGGGCACCCCTGGGCGCGGCTGGCCGGCGCCGAGCTGAAGGCAGAGGACGTGCTCGGCGCCGCCACCCTCGACGACCCGGTCACCAAGCCGATGCTGGACGAGCTCGGCGAGACGCTCGGCCGCGTCTGCGGCGTCGTCGCCCGGTTCTACGACCCGACGAGGATCATCGTCTGCGGCGCGATGGCGGGAGCCCTCGGCGATGTGCTCGAACTCGCGCGCGGGTGGACCCGGGCGGAACCCGGGCTGCTGCCCGTGGAGATCGTCGCCTCTGGCCTCGGCGGCGACGTCGTCTCGCTCGGCGCCGCGTCCGCCGCCCGGGAGGCGGCCCGCGACGTCGTCCTGCCGCTGCTCACCGCCCGCCGCGCCGCCACCAACTGACCTTCCCCTGGCGCCGCCGAGCGGCTGTGGCCCCCGGGAACATGCTCAAAGTGTGGTGGGGGTCAGGCCCCGGGTCAGGCGGACGAGGACCGCGTGCTCGGGCATGAGATCCGGGAACCGGAGGCCGGCGCCGCTCAGGATCCGCCCGGGGAGGGTGACCCCCTCCTGCCACCAGGCCCAGGACTCGGGGAACCGCGGGTCGTACTCGACGGGGGATCGGACCCCGTCGGGGACCAGCTCCTCGAGGCGGTAGTCGGCGTCGGCGTCCAGGCCGGGGAGCGCGATCGCCGGCCCGGGGCGCACGGGCGACGTCGCCACGCGCATGAGGCTGAACACGGCGTCGTCCTTGTCCGCGGAGACCACGCCGTGGACGCTCCAACCCGCGTCGGGATGGTCGACGTGGACCACGCGCCCGGTGTGCAGCAGGTGGCGAAGCTCCTTGTGGAGGGCGATCCACGCGGCGAGGTCGGCGCGCTCCTCGGCGGACGCCTCCAGCAGGTTCCACTCGACGCCCATGTGGCCGAACATCGCGGTGGACGCGCGGACGGTGAGCCCCAGGGTGCGGCCCGTGGTGTGCGACGTCGTGGAGGCGACGTGGGAACCCATCAGCTCGGGCGGAAGGAGGAGCGCGGTCCCCGCCTCGATCTGCTGGCGCTCGAGCGGGTCGATGCAGTCCGAGGCCCAGACGCGTACCGCCATCTCCATGATGCCGAGGTCGATGCGGCCGCCGCCCCCCGCGCACGACTCGATCTCCAGCCCGGGTTGCTCGGCGAGGAGGGTCTCCATCAGCCGGTAGGTGGCCAGCGTCTGCGCGTGGTAGGCGGGGCGGCCGGTCCGCGGCGAGATGGCCTCGTAGAGGTCGCGGTTGAAGTCCCACTTGATGAAGTCGACCCTCGTGTCGGCGAGCACGCGCCGCATCTGGCCGAGTACGTGCGCGAAGGCCTCGGGGTTCGTCAGGTCGATCACGTGCTGGAAGCGCGCCTCCTGCGGGCGGTGCGAGCGGGGCGAGAGGATCCACTCGGGATGCGCGCGGGCGGCGTCGGAGTCCGGGCTGATCATCTCCGGCTCGAACCAGAGGCCGAACTCCATCCCGCGCGCGTGCACCGCGTCGGCGAGCGGGGCGAGGCCGTCGGGCCACACGTCGGCGGAGACGACCCAGTCGCCGAGACCCGCGTTGTCGCTGCGCCG
>CAKUBE010000013.1 GCA_934636715.1 uncultured Arachnia sp. | reverse complement strand
CTCACAGCGACGGGTCCAAGACCTCGTCGATGTCGGCGCGCAGCCGAGCTGGGTCGACATCGGGGAGGGACCGGCGAAGTCGAATCAGCTCCCGCGTCGAAAGCGGCGCGCGAGGCAGGGGATGGAGCTCGGCGACGGGGACGCCGTCCTTGGTGACGACAATCGATCCGCCGCGGCCGACCGCATCAATGATCGCGCCGCCTCGATTGCGCAAGTCGCGAACGCTGACTGAGGTACTCATGATCGATTGTCTCACGCGTGATACATCGATTCAAGAGGTAGTCGCGCTCGGAACTGAGCCCTAGTCACAGCCGACTGGCGATGAACACGAGTTCCAGGCCGGGACGGTCGGGGGCGTCGCGGACCTCATCGAGGCGGAAGCCGGTGGCGGTGAGCGAGTGCTCCAGTTCGTCGCGATCGCGGAAACGGAGTGTCGAGGAACTGGGAATGACCGCGCCGTCCGGGAGGGTGACAGTCTCTTCGAACGTGACGAGCGCGCCGCTCACGCGGGTCACCCCCGACGACCACGTGACGACGCCGACTCCCGGTACCTCGGCGGACGTGGGCGCCCAGTCGCGCTGCCAGTCCTCCCAGGCCTTTCGTGCGGGGTCGCGCGTCTCGAAAACCAGTCGTCCGCCGGGCCGAAGCGCCGAGTGGATGCCCGCGAGCGTGGCCAGCCAGTCGGCATCGGAGAGGAAGACCTGCGCGACGTTGCCGGTCATCGTCGCAAGGTCGGCTTGCATCGGCGGAAGCGTCGTCGCGTCGCCGAGGAGGAATCGGACCTTGTCCGCGCCGGGCTTCGACCGTGCGACCTTCAGGGACGCCGCGGCGGGATCGACGGCGGTAACCTCACACCCACCGCCTGAGAGCAACAAGGCGAAGACGCCTGTGCCGCACCCCACGTCGAGAATGTGGGTTGCGCCGAACTCGTCGACCATCGCCGTGTACACCTCGAGATCGGGCCGCTCGCCCTCGAAGTGGTCGTACAGCGGCGCGAGCCGTGGGTCGCTGAACTTCGCGTCGGGCACCGTCTCCCTCCTCCTGGCCGGCATATGCGGCTTCACGTGGTCGAGTGTCCCAGGCCGGAAGCACCGACCCGGGCTGCCTAGCAGGTAGGTGTTTGTTGGTAGACCAACAAACACCTACCTCTTAAGCGGTGTTGGCGGTGATGTGGTCCCGGCGTAGGTGGGCTCGCGGCGCTTGACGACGGCGATCACGCGGTAGGTGACCGGCAGGCAGACGGCCTCGACGGCGACCTTCCACAGGTAGCCGACCAGGATGTAGTTGACCATCGTCCCGCCGCCGATGATGCCGCCGAAGGCGATCAGGCAGAACAGGGTGGTGTCGGCGGCCTCGCCGACCATCGTCGAGCCGAGCAGCCGCGACCACAACGAGCCGTCGGGCGAGCGCTCCTTCAGCTTCACCAGCACCCAGGCGTTCAGCAACTGGCCGGCCAGGTAGCCGATCAGCGACGCCGCCACGATCCGCGGCACGAAGCCGAGCACGGCGTCGAACGCCTCCTGGTTCGGCCAGTCGGCGGCGGGCGGGAGCGCGCCGACGGCGAGGAACGTCAGCGATGCCACGATCGAGATCACGAAGCCCAGGAAGATCGCGCGCCGCGCGCCGCGCATCCCGTACACCTCCGCGAGGACGTCCCCCAGCACGTAGGTCAGCGGGAACAGCAGCGCGCCGCCGTCGGTGATCAACGGCAGCAGCGGAAACCCGCCGACGGTGAACTCCGGACCGAGCTGGATCAGCTTGACCGCGCCGATGTTGGAGATCAGGAGGAGCGCGCAGAACAGCGCGACGACGAGGTCGTACACACCGGGTGGGCGCGTCGCGAACGAGGGCTGTTGCTGGGCGGTCACCCGGCGATTGTATGAGAACGAGGCGCCCGTCGCTTCGCGGCGAGAATCACGCAGCTGACGAGCACGGCCCGGATACAAGCGGTAGGTCCCGTTCGGGAGTACACGCCGCGGGGATCTGCCTGGCATCGCGTGCGTCCTCGCATCCGTTCCGCGCGGAAGCGTGGGAGAGTGGCGAGGTTCCGTGTGCGACCGCCGATTCGGTGGCAGACTCATCTCATGAGCGACCAATTCGATGAGACCGTTCCGGAGGAGTCCGAGCAGCTGGACCAGCTCCAGCAAGCCGACTCGCTGATCGACCGCGGCGTCCGGGACGTCCTGGACGAGGGCTACATCGCGCCGGACCATTGGTCGCCCGCGATGGGCTTCGGCAACACGCCGGCGGAGATGCGCCAGGGCGAGACCATCGAGATGCGCGTCCAGCAGGAGGAGCCCGAGCGCACGCCCACCGACGAGGACTGGAACCCCTACAAGGAGAATCGGCAGGTGGGAACGGAGCGCGCGGGCAGGCTCATGGCCGTGCAGGGCGCGGGCCGCGAGGACACGCTCGGGGTGGACGTCGGCATCAGCGGCGGCGCCGCCAGCGCCGAGGAGGCCGCGATGCACATCATCACCGAGGATGACGACGAGATCATCGAGTAGCGAGCGCCGGGGTAAGCTGTTCCGGCAAGCCGCCCGCCGTCACAACTCCTGGGAGTGGAAACCCTGAACAGCAACGCCCTTGACACGCCGGTCGCGACGCGCATCGTCGCCGTGCCGCCGTCGATCGACATGGTCAACCTGCTCGGCCCCCGCGACGACTTCCTCCGCATCCTCGAGGACCGGCTCCGCTGCGACATCCACGTCCGCGGCGGACGCATCAGCCTCACCGGGGACGCGGCCGAGGTCGCCCGCGCCGCCGAGGTCTTCACCGAACTCGTCACCATCCTGCGCACCGGCCAGGGCCTCACCGGCGAGACGGTCGAGCGCGTCGTCCAACTGGCCGACGACGGCACCTCGCCCACCGAGATCCTCACGCAGAACATCGTCTCCGCGCGCGGCAAGACCGTGCGTCCGAAGACGCTGAACCAGAAGCGCTACGTCGACGCCATCGACCAGCACACCGTCGTCTTCGGCATCGGGCCCGCAGGCACCGGCAAGACCTACCTCGCCATGGCGAAGGCCGTGCAGGCGCTGCAGGCGAAGCAGGTCAGCCGCATCATCCTGACGCGCCCGGCGATCGAGGCGGGGGAGCGGCTCGGCTTCCTGCCCGGCACGCTGAACGACAAGATCGACCCCTACCTGCGCCCGCTCTACGACGCGCTGCACGACATGGTCGACGCCGACTCGGTGCCCAAGCTGCTGACATCGGGCACCGTCGAGGTCGCGCCGCTGGCCTACATGCGCGGCCGCACCCTGAACGACGCGTTCATCATCCTCGACGAGGCGCAGAACACGTCGATGGAGCAGATGAAGATGTTCCTGACCCGCCTCGGCTTTAACTCGAAGATCGTCGTCACCGGCGACATCACCCAGGTCGACCTCCCGGGCGGCCAGAAGAGCGGCCTGCGCGAGGTGCAGCACGTCCTCGACGGCCTCGACGACATCGCCTTCTGCAACCTGACGGCGCGCGACGTCGTCCGGCACCGCCTGGTGGGGCGGATCGTGGCGGCCTACGACCAGTTCGAGAGCCTTCAGGCCGCGGCCGCGGAGACCCGCCACGCCGACCGCAAGGGACGCCGATGATCGACATCAACAACGAGTCCGGCGTCGCGGCAGACGAGCTGGGCCTCGTCTCGCTCGCCCGGTTCGCGCTGGAGCAGCTGCGCATCCATCCCCAAGCCGATCTCTCGATCCTGCTCGTCGACGAGACCACCATGGCCGACTACCACGAGCGGTTCATGGACCTCCCCGGGCCGACCGACGTGATGAGCTTCCCCATGGACGAGCTGCGCGAGCCCGCCGACGACGAGGAGGCGCCGCTCGGCCTGCTCGGCGACATCGTCCTCTGCCCGACGGTGACCGCCCGCCAGGCCGCGGAGAACGGCCGCGAGCCCGACGCCGAGGCCGAGTACCTGCTCATCCACGGGCTGCTGCACCTGCTCGGCCACGACCACGCCGAGCCCGACGAGAAGGCGGTCATGTTCGGCCTGAACGACAAGATCATCGCCGCCTGGGAGCTGGTCCGTCGGTGATGTCCCCCTCCGATTGGACCCAGCTGATCCTCGCCGTGCTGTGCGCCGTCGGGGCCTCGCTCCTGGTTGCGGTCGAGACCGCGCTGTCGATCATGACGAAGTCCCGCGCGGAGCGCATGGTCGAGTCCGGGGACCGCGGCGCGGAGCGCATCGCGCTGATCGCCCAGGACCCCGCGCCGTCGATCAACGCCGTCCTCTTCACGCGGCTCCTGCTGGAGACGAGCTCGATCGTGCTCGTCACCATCATGCTCTTCCAGCACTTCTCCCACGACTGGGCGCGCGCCCTGACCGCGATCGCCCTCATGTGCGTCGTCTCCTTCATCCTGTGGGGCGTCGCGCCCCGCACCCTCGGGCGGCAGCGCCCGGGCGAGACGCTGCGCGCACTCGGCGGCGTCGTGACCGCGATCACGACGGTGTTCGGGCCCATCGCCCAGCTGATGATCCTGCTCGGCAACGCGCTGACCCCGGGCAAGGGCTACGCCGACGGCCCGTTCGCCAGCGAGGCCGAGCTCCGCGACCTCGTCGACATCGCCGAGGCCAACGAGCTGATCGAGGCGGGCGAGTCGAAGATGCTGCACTCGGTGTTCGAGCTGGGCGACACCATCGTCAAGGAGGTCATGGTCCCGCGCACGGACATGGTCTACGTGACGAAGGGCAAGACGCTGCGCCAGTTGATGAGCCTCGCGCTGCGCTCCGGCTTCTCCCGCATCCCCGTCGTCGGCGAGGGCCTCGACGACATCCTCGGCGTCGTCTACCTGAAGGACGTGTCGAAGCGGATCTACGACTTCCCGGACGCGCAGCACCAGGAGAAGGTCGCCGACATCATGCGTCCCGCGGCGTTCTGCCCGGACTCGAAGCCGGTCAACGAGCTGCTGCACGACATGCAGCTCAGCCACTCCCACCTCGTCATCGTGATCGACGAGTTCGGCGGCACCGCCGGGCTCGCCACCATCGAGGACATCCTCGAGGAGATCGTCGGCGAGATCGTCGACGAGTACGACCATGACGCCCCCGCCGTCTCCGATCTCGGGGACGGCCGCTACCGGGTCTCGGCCCGGCTCCCGCTGGACGAGTTCGGGGAGCTGTTCGATGCGAAGCTCGACGACGACGACGTCGAGACCGTCGGCGGCCTGATGGCCAAGGAGCTCAACCTCGTGCCCATCCCGGGCTCGCGCGCGCTGATCGGCGACATCGAGCTGATCGCCGACCGCGCCGTCGGCCGCAGACACCAGATCGGCACCGTGCTCGCGCGGCGCCTCTCGCCCGAAGAACTCGCCGCCGAACGCGGCGAGGAGCAGGAGACCGAAGATGACTGAGACCACCTACCGCTCGGGCTTCGCCTGCTTCGTCGGGCGCCCGAACGCGGGCAAATCGACGCTGACGAACGCGCTGGTGGGGCAGAAGATCGCGATCGCATCGAGCAAGCCGCAGACCACCCGGCACGCCGTGCGCGGCATCGTGACCCGCGACGACGGTCAGCTCATCCTCATCGACACCCCCGGCCTGCACCGTCCGCGGACCCTGCTGGGGCAGCGCCTGAACGACCTCGTCTACGAGACCTGGTCGGAGGTCGACGTCGTGGGCGTGTGCCTGCCGTGCGACCAGCGGATCGGCCCCGGCGACAAATTCATCATCGGGGAGATCGCCAAGCTGCAGAACCGGCCGAAGCTCGTCGCGCTCGCCACGAAGACAGACCTCGTCAGCAAGGAGCGCCAGCTGTCGCACCTGGTCGACGTCGGCGAGGTGGCCGACGAACTCGGCATCGAGTGGGCCGACGTCGTGCCCTGCTCCGCGGAGACCGGCGAGAACGTCGACGTCGTGGGCGACGTCCTGCTCGGCCTGCTGCCGCCCGGCCCCATGTACTACCCGGACGGCGAGATCACCGACGAGCCCGAGGAGACCCTCATCGCGGAACTCATCCGCGAGGCTGCCCTCGAGGGGGTGCGCGAGGAACTACCGCACTCGATCGCCGTGATGATCGACGAAATACTGCCGCGCGAGGGGCGCCCGGAAGACAAGCCGCTGCTCGACGTGTTCGCGACGATCGTCGTCGAACGCGACTCCCAGAAGGGCATCATCATCGGGCATAAGGGGGAGCGGCTCCGCGAGATCGGCTCGGCGGCGCGCCCGCAGATCAACCGCCTCCTCGGCACCCGCGTGCATCTGAAACTGCACGTCAAGGTCCTGAAGGAGTGGCAGCGCGACGCGAAGTACCTCAACCGCCTGGGCTTCTAGTGCCGCGTGTCGAAAGTAGCTTGCGGGGCCTGACCGATTCGAAAGGACGCTACGTGGACAAACGTGTACTGCGGCTGACCGCGGCCGCGATGATCGGCGCCCTCGCCCTCTCCGCCTGCGACGGCGGAGGAGGCCGTACCTCGGATCCCGCGTCGCTCGAGACCACCATCAAGATCCTCGCCCCGTCCTACGCCGACTCCTCGCCGGCGGACTGGGAGGCGATCACGACCGAGTTCACCAAGACCTACCCCAAGGTGAAGGTCGAGATCCAGATCGAGGACTGGGACGGCTTCTCGGACAAGGTCGCCGCACGCATCCGGGCCAACGACTACCCGGACATCCTCAACGACAACGCGTTCGCCGCGTCGGCGGAGGCGGGGATCCTGTACCCGATCGACGAGGTCGTGAGCGAGGCGACCCTCGCCGCCATCGAGCCGTCGCTGCTCACGAACGGCCAGGGCGCCGACGGCAGCCAGTGGGCGGCCCCGGGCATCGCGAGCGCCCGCATGCTCATCTACAACACCGAGCTGTTCGCGCAGGCGGGGGTCACGGCGCCGCCGAAGTCCTGGGCCCAGCTCGAGGACGCGTCCCGGAAGCTGATCGCGCTCGGCGGCGGCACCGTCGGCTACGGCATGCCTCTAGGCCGGGAGGAGGCGCAGGTCGAGTCGTCGCTGTGGCTCTGGGGAGCCGGCGGCACGTGGGTCGACGGCGAGAAGCTGAACGCCGACACGCCGCAGGCCGTCGAGGGCTTCGCGCGGATGAAGAAGCTCCACGCCGACGGCCTCACCCAGCCCCAGCTGAAGGACGACCGCCAGGACGTCGCGGACCTCTTCTACGCGGGCACGCTCGGCATGCTCGTCGGCCACAGTCAGATCGTCGCCGACGCCGAGGCCAAGGGCATCAAGCCGGCGCTCGCGGCCGTGCCGGACAAAGACGGCACCACCGGCGTCGCCGTCGGCGTGACCGACTTCATCGTCGCGTTCGACAACAAGGACGCGGCCCGCAAGCAGGCCACCGGCGCCTTCCTCGACCTCATGTACTCGGACGCGATGTACGAGAACTGGTACAAGGGCACCCAGCTGCTGCCGGTCACGTCGTCGATGATCGAGAAGGCGAAGGCCGAGGCGACGACCGACAACGAGAAGGGCTTCCTCGAGGCGCTCTCGATCGTCC
Organism: uncultured Arachnia sp.; assembly: GCA_934636715.1. Next base: position 43,907 of record CAKUBE010000013.1, on the reverse strand, counting down.
AGTTCCTGCCCGTCAGCAACCCGCGGTGGGATGCGCTGCAGGCCGCGCTCCAGGACTCCGCCTCCCAGATCGGCACCACCGACCCGGCCGAGCTGCTCACGCAGATCCAGGCCCACGTGGACGCGCAGAGCTGACTGTCGGCGAGAAGGCGATGCGGTGTGCTAGGGTCGGCGACGTGGCACGGCCGAACCTGCTCCTTGGCTGCCGCAGCGAGGCCCAGTAAGCACTGAGCCAGATCTCCTCGCTGCGGTGCTTCTTCGCGTCTGGCACCAAGAACCCCAGCCAGGAGACTTCTGAAATGACTCAGTTCACCACCCGCCCGCAGTCCGTGCCCACGCAGCAGCCGACCACGATGCCGGTGCACCGCTACACCCCTTTCATCCCCGTCGACGTGCCGGACCGCACGTGGCCGAGCAAGCGCATCGAGAAGGCCCCGCGGTGGCTGTCGACCGACCTGCGCGACGGCAACCAGGCCCTGATCGACCCCATGACCCCGTCGCGCAAGATGCGCATGTTCGAGCTGTTGGTCTCGCTGGGCTACAAGGAGATCGAGGTGGGCTTCCCGTCGGCGTCGCAGACGGACTTCGACTTCGTCCGCCAGCTGATCGAGGGCGACAAGGTGCCCGACGACGTGACCATCTCGGTGCTGACCCAGGCCCGGGAGGACCTGATCTCGCGCACCGCCGAGTCGCTGATCGGTGCCAACCGCGCCACCATCCACATGTACAACGCGACGGCCGAGCTGTTCCGCAAGGTGGTGTTCCGGATCTCGGAGCAGCAGTGCATCGACCTGGCCACCCGCGGCACCGAACTGGTCATGAAGTACGCCGACCAGCACCTGCGCGACGTCGAGTTCGGCTACCAGTACTCGCCGGAGATCTTCACCCAGACGCCCACGGACTTCGCCGTCGAGGTGTGCAACGCGGTGTCCGACGTCTGGCAGCCCGGTGAGGGCCGCGAGATCATCTTCAACCTGCCCGCCACCGTCGAGCGGTCGACGCCGAACACGTACGCCGACCAGATCGAGTACTTCATCCGGCACGTGAGGAACCGCGAGAACGTGGCCGTATCGCTGCACCCGCATAACGACCGCGGCACCGCCGTCGCCGCCTCCGAGCTGGGCCAGATGGCCGGCGCCGACCGCGTCGAGGGCTGCCTGTTCGGCCATGGCGAGCGCACCGGCAACGTCGACCTGGTGACGCTGGCGCTGAACCTGTACACGCAGGGCGTCGACCCGCAGCTGGACTTCTCCGACATCGACCACGTGCGCCGCACCGTCGAGTACTGCACTGGCCTGCCCGTCCACCCGCGTCATCCGTACGCGGGCGACCTGGTCTACACGGCCTTCTCGGGCTCCCACCAGGACGCCATCAAGAAGGGCCTGGAGTACCTGGAGGGCGCGGCCGCCGAGGCCGGCAAGACCGTGGGCGAAATGCCGTGGGAGGCGCCGTATCTGCCGATCGACCCGCACGACGTCGGCCGCACCTACGAGGCGGTCATCCGCGTGAACTCCCAGTCGGGCAAGGGCGGCATGGCCTACCTGATGAAGAACGAGTTCAAGATGGACCTGCCGCGCCGGCTGCAGATTGAGTTCAGCCGCGTCGTGCAGCAGCACACCGACGTCGCGGGCGGCGAGGTCACCGCCGACGAGATCCACCAGATCTTCCAGCGCGAGTACCTGGCCGACGGCCCGTGGGCGCTGACGGCCGCGGGATCGACGTCGAGCAACGGCGAGTTCCACGTCCACGCCACGGTCAACGGGCCGACGCGCCACCAGGTGGAGGTCGAGGGCGAGGGCAACGGCCCGGTGTCGGCGTTCGTCGACGCGCTGGCCTCCGAGGGCGCGCACGTCCGGGTCCTGGACTACGCGGAGCACGCGCTGCAGGCGGGCGGCGACGCCAACGCCGCGGCGTACGTCGAGTGCGAGATCGGCGACGGCGACGACGCGCAGGTGTTATGGGGTGTCGGCATCGACCCGAGCATCACCAGCGCGTCGATGAAGGCGATCCTGAGCGCGCTGAACCGCGCGGAGGCGATCCACGCGGCGACCCGCAACGCCGTCTGAGCCGAGGGGACCGGGTCGTGATGCAGGAGGCGAACCGCCAGAAGCAGCGCGAGCTGTACGGCGCGCCGCTCGCCGACATCGCGGCCCGGATCACCGCGGCGCTCGGCCTGACGCAGGGCCGGCTCGCGGCCGTGATGGGCGTCTCGGCGCCCATGCTCTCGCAGCTGTTGTCCGGTCACCGGACGAAGCTCGGAAATCCGGCGGCCGTGACGCGGCTCGCCGCGCTGAACGACCTCGCCGACGTCGCGTCCTCCCTCACCCGGGGCGAGCTGGAGGCGCGGCTCGCGTCTATCCAGGAGAGTCACGTGACGCTGACCGCCACGCCGGTTCCGGGGGAGGTCGTCGCCGAGCTGCGGCGGCTCGCCGATCCCGCCGAGCTCTCGCGGCTTGCCGCGCTGACCACCTCCGCGCCGCTCGCCGAGGCGCTGAACGCCGCCGCCAGGTCGCATGGGTGAGGTCTTCGCCGGCCGCTACGAGTTGATCGACCAGATCGGCCTCGGCGGGATGGGATCGGTGTGGCGGGTCCGCGACCTGCGCGCCGACGCCGTCGTCGCGGCCAAGGTGCTGCGCCAGTCGGATGCGGTGGCGGTGCTGCGGTTCGTCCGCGAGCAGGCGGTGCGGATCCACCACCCCCACATCATCGTGCCGCTCGGCTGGGCGGGCGAGGATGATCGCGTGCTCTTCACCATGCCCGTGGTCGAGGGCGGCTCGGTCGCGACGCTGATCGGCGACTTCGGCGCGCTGCCCCCGCTCTTCGTGGCCGAGGTGCTCCGCCAGGTGACCGACGCCCTGTCGGCGGTGCATGCGGCGCGGCTCGTGCACCGGGACCTCAAACCGTCGAACATCCTGCTCGATCCGACAGGAACCGGCCGACCGCACGCCTATCTCACGGACTTCGGCATCGCCGTCGACCTCGACGGCCCTCGGTTCACGACGGTGGGTGCGGTGGCGGGCACGCCGGGGTAGCTGGCGCCCGAGCTGTTGCGGTTCGAGGACCCGAGCGCCGCCTCGGACCTGTACGCGCTCGGGATGGTCGCCGCGGCCATGCTCCTGGGCGCGCGGCCGGATCGCGTCGACCCCGCGGCGGTGCCCGTCGGTTGTCCGCCCGCGCTGTGGGCGTTGGTCGCGGAGCTAATCGCCGAGGAGCCCGCGGCCCGGCCGGGGCTGGACGACGTCGCCGACCGCCTGGCCGCGCCGGAACTGGCCTGGGTGCCGGGAGCGGCGGAGGGCATCGAGGTCTTCCGCCAGGTCGACGCGCTGGGTACCGGCGACGCGACCGTCGCCGACACGCTGGTCGAGGCGCCCGCCGCCGCGGTTGCGATCGCCCCGGCGGAGGCGCGCACCTACCCCGTCCTGCTCATCGCGAGCGCGCTGGCCGTGGTTGTGGGGATCGTGCTGCTCGTCCTGAGCTTCGCTCCTTGAGCGGGGCCGCAAGCGAAGCGCGCGCCCGCGTCGAAAGGCGGGTGACCTGACAGATCAGGCCGTGGTGCGCCGCCGGACCAGATAGACGGCACCCCCGGCGAGGCCGAGCCCGATCAATACCACGCCGCCGATCGCGAGGGGAGATGCGCCCCGCGCGACCTCCATCTGATCGGTATCGGCGTCGTCGGGCGGCGCCGTCGGGGTGTCCTCCGGGGCCGGGCTCGCCACCGTCGGGGACGGGGAGGGACTCGGCGACGGCGTCGGCTGGGGTGACCCGCTGCCGGTGACGTCGGTGGCCTCGCCGTCGACCGCGAGCGTGAATCTCACCGGCAGGGGGACGCCCTCGGGCGTGTCCGAGTCGCCGGGGACGCCGACGGCGAACCAGTAGTCGCCGGCCATCGAGAAGCCTCGGCTGGCGCTGAAGTACATCGGCTCCGAGTCCCACCGGTTGCGGTAGCGCACCTCGGGGACGACGTTGATGTCGAGGTTGGAGGGCGGCGTGAGCTCTTTCCGGTACTTGGTCCAGTTGACGTGCTTCCAGAGCTCCTGCGAGTCCATCCGGCTGCGGTCGGGCGCGTAGACGTCGCCGAAGATCGAGATGTAGGCGGGCAGCGGCGAGCTCTTCGTCGCCTCGATGGCGGCGGAGTCCGGATCGGGGCCGTCGATGGAGAAGACCGCGCTCTGGCCCCAGCCGATGGGGGAACGGAAGAACAGCATCTCCCCGGGCACGACCTCGGTCTCGTAGGTGCCCGGTGTGATCTCGAGCGCGTCGTTGAAGCTGGCGCCCCCGATCACCTTGACGGGCGTGCGTGCGGGCGGCGGCGTCATCCCCGTCGAGCTGGTGGGGATGTCGGTGACGCCGTCGGGCAGGCTCGGAGCATCGGGGACAGGCCCCTCCTCGAGGACGACGATCTCGACGGGCATCGGCTCGCCCTTCTTCTCCGAGAAGCGCTGAACCTGCAGCACGAGGTCGGTCGCCTCGGCGCAGGCCTGCTTGTCCTTGTCGACGTACTCGGCCCGGGGATCGACGGGCAGGGAGAGCGCGGTTCCCGCGAGCAGCACGCCCGCGTTGCTCAGGTCGTCGGCGAGCGCCCACTTGTAGCTGCATTGCACGCCGTCCCGCGTGCTGATCGTGTACTCCCATTTGCGGAACTGACGCAGGTCGCGGCCATCCTCCTGCGGCAGCCGGGTGACGACGGAGGCGCGCAGCGTCGACCCGGGCGTCGTGCGGCGCAGCGCGTAGTGCCTCGTCACCTTCTTGGTCTCCGACACGGGCATGGTGTCGACGTACTGCCCGACGGCGAGCACCGGGGCGCCCTCCGGCGTCGGCGTGCCCTCGACGGGGATGCCCTGGACGGTGAACGCGCGCAGCGCTCGTGTGGAGAGGCGGCTCAGGGTGGAGGTGAGGACGTCGGCGTCTTCGGCGTCGTAGTACGTGCCCTTTCCGGCGTCCGCGATGCATCTGAGTTGGTTGCGGGCCTTCGTGTCGACGGCGTAGCCGACGGTGTCGACCTGGATGCTCACGTCCTTGTCGACGAGCTTCTCGACCACCGCGCAGGGGTCGGGGTTGCAGTTCTCCTCGCCGTCGGAGACGAGGATGATGTGGCGTTTGCCGGTGGTGCCGAGGTCGTCGATGGCCTTCTCGAGGCTGTAGGCGATGGGGGTGTCGCCTTGGGCTTTGACGGCGTTGATCTGCGTGGTCAGCCCAGCGACGTCGAGCGGCCCGATGGGGTGGGCGAGCTGCGTGTCGGTGCAGGACAGCTTCTTGTCCTTGCCGGGGTAGGTGGCGCCGTAGACGCGGAGGCCCACCTGTGCGTCGTCGGGGAGCGCCGAGATCGCCGTGGTGAGCGCCTTCTTGGCGGCCGTGAGCTTCGTGGTGCCGGACGGGTCGTCGCCCTTCATGGAGCCGGAGGCGTCGAGCACGAGCAGGATCTTGGTGTCCTCGGCGGCCTCGTCGGCGAGAGCGGGCAGGCTCGCGCAGGCGAGCGCGCCGATCAGGAGGGCGCTGGGAAGGCTGCGCAGCGTGCGGAACATGGCTCTCCCCGTCGTCATGGTTTGCAAAAGCAAACTTATCGTTTCTGTTTGCAATGTCAAGCTCGTGTCGCGTCGCGAGAGAGGGGGAGACATGCCTTAGGCTATACCCCGGGGGGTGAGCTTATGGCTCAAGATTTTTATGGTGCGGAGTGGGGCGCGTTGCGCCGGACACCGCCATTCGGTGGGTGGCGACGAATCGTCGCGGTTTTCCTGGCCGCGCTACTGCTGATGGTCGCGACGGTGGCGAGGGCCAACTGGGAGGTGCGCAACACGCAGCTCGTCGAGACCACGTTCGTGACCGACGAACTGGCAGGCGAACTCCGCGTCGTGCAGATCACCGACTTCCACAACCTGCCCCGGCCGTCCCAGGTGGCGCAGATCGTCGAACTGGTCCGTGGCGCGCAGCCGGACCTGATCGCGTTGACGGGGGACTTCGTCAACACCAGCAGCGACGATCTCGGCCCCGTCGAGCAGTTGGTGAAGGAACTGGCGACGATCGACGCGCCGCGGTTCTACGTCGACGGCAACCATGACAAGGGCGAGCGGATGCAGGATCGGCTGCACGGCCTCTTGGAGCGGTACGGGGTGAGGGTGCTCGCGAACGAGCACCTGTTCTTCGACGGCGACTTCGGCGAGGTCCAGCTCGTGGGCGTCGACGACTACTACAGCGAACACGGCGATCTCGGCGCCGCCGTCGCGGGCCTCCCCGACGACGGGTTCCGCCTGGTGCTGACGCACTCGCCGGACATCCTGCCGGAGCTGGACACGTACGGCGTCGACTACGCCATATGCGGCCACACCCACGGCGGCCAGATCCGGCTCCCGGTGATCGGCCCGCTGTACCAGGCCGGCGGCGACTACTTCCCGCGGATCTCCAAGGGCGTCTACACCGAGGGCGACGCGACGCTGTTCGTCGATTCGGGCGTCGGTGTGACGGGCCCGCAGGTGAGGTTCCTGAACCAGTCGCAGGTGACCCTGCACCGCATCATCCCGGGCTAACGGCCGAGCAGCCGGTCCAACCAGGACCGCTTCTTCGGCGGCGCGGGCGGGGCGTCCGAGGCCTCGGGCGCGGACGGGGTGGGGCTCGCCGGGGCTGCCTCGAAGCGGTGCATCGGCAGCTCCCAGGGCTTGATGGGCGTGATCGACTTCGAGACGTCGTCGACGGGGGCCGTCTCGCCGAACGTGCCGAACATCCAGAGCAGGGCGCTCTCTCCGAGGTCGAGCGTGTGAAACGGATCGCCGTCCGACGAGTGCTGCCCCGCGGCATAGGGTTCCTCGAACGGCAGGAGCTCACCTTGGAGCGCGCTGGCCAGGGCCTCGGCGTCGTCGTCCGCGGAGAGGCTCACCGTGCGGGAGCGGTGGCTGGCAGGCGTCTTGTAGTGGCAGAGGTCCACGACGCTGTGGATCATCAGCTCCCAGGAGCCGCGGGTTGGGTCCGAGACCTCGACAGGAGCCATGTGGGTCAGCACGGTGGTTCCGCCCCAGGTGCCGATCCACAGCGACTCGTCGTACGGCAGGAATGCCTCGTCCAACGTGCCGGTCTCGACGTAACGCCATTCTCCAGGCCACAGCCGCTCGGCCTCCTTGGTCGCGGCGTCGGGACCGCCCTCGGCGGTGGTCGTGATGTCCTCGCGCGGCGCCCGGTTGGACAAGGCAAGGAGCGAACACTTGAAACCCATGCGGGCGAGCCTATCCGACGGGTCAGCAGGCATGGGTGGTCAGACCGGAGCGATAGGGTGAACGGCATGCCCACGCTCACCGACCGCGTCTCCGGCGACGCCGACGCCCTCTACGAGCACTTCGCCGCATGGGCCGAGAGCCAAGGCATCTCCCTCTACCCGCACCAGGACGAGGCATCGATCGAGCTGTTCAGCGGCAACAACCTGATCCTCGCGACGCCGACCGGCTCGGGGAAGTCGATGGTGGCGCTGGCGGCGCACTTCGCGGCGCTGGCCACGGACCGGGTCTCGTTCTACACCGCGCCGATCAAGGCGCTGGTCAGCGAGAAGTTCTTCGCGCTGTGTCAGGTCTTCGGGGCCGAGAACGTCGGCATGGTCACCGGCGACGCGTCCGTGAACTCCGACGCCCCCATCATCTGCTGCACGGCCGAGGTGCTCGCCAACATCGCGCTCCGCGAGGGCGCGAGCGCCGACGTCGGCATGGTCATCGCGGACGAGTTCCACTTCTACTCCGAGCCCGACCGCGGCTGGGCCTGGCAGGTCCCGCTGCTCGAGCTGCCGCAGGCGCAGTTCCTGCTGATGAGCGCGACGCTGGGCGACGTCACCGCCCTCGCCGAGCAGCTGAGCGCGCGCACGGGCCGCGACACCAGCCTGATCGACGACGCCGAGCGCCCCGTCCCGCTGCTGTTCGAGTGGTCCGTGACGCCGCTGCAGGAGAAGGTGCTGGAGCTCGTCCAGGAGCACAAGGCGCCCGTCTACATCGTCCACTTCACCCAGGCCGACGCCCTCGAGCGCGCGCAGAGCCTGCTCAGTGTCAACCTGATCACCCGGCACGACGCCGACCGGATCGCCGAGGAGGTGGGCGCGTTCCGGTTCGGGAAGGGCTTCGGGAAGATCCTGTCGGGGCTCGTCAAACGCGGGATCGGCGTGCACCACGCGGGCATGCTGCCCAAGTACCGCCGCCTCGTCGAGCAGCTCGCGCAGGAAGGGCTGCTCAAGGTCATCTGCGGCACCGACACCCTCGGCGTCGGCATCAACGTCCCTATCCGCACGGTCCTGTTCACCGGGCTCACGAAGTTCGACGGCACGCGCGTGCGCAAGCTGCGGTCGAGGGAGTTCCACCAGATCGCCGGGCGTGCGGGACGGGCCGGGTTCGACACCGTCGGCTTCGTCGTCGTGCAGGCCCCCGAGCACGTGATCGAGAACGAGCGCGCGCTCGCCAAGGCCGGCGACGACCCGAAGAAGCGCAAGCGGGTGGTGCGGAAGAAGGCGCCCGACGGGTTCATCGCCTGGAACGAGGAGACCTTCGACAGGATCATCGTCGCCCAGCCCGAGAACCTCGTCTCGCGGATGCAGGTGACGCACGGCATGCTGCTGAACGTCGCGCAGCGCCCGGGCAACAGCTACGAGGCGATGAAGGCGCTGCTGGACTCGTCGCACGAGACGCCCGACAAGCGGCGCGCGCTGAAGCGCCGGGCGCTGGCGCTCACGCGCGGGCTGCTCACCTCCGGGGTGCTGGTCAAGCGCGCGGAGCCCGACGCGCAGGGCGGCTGGTGCGCGCTGGCCGAGAGCGTCGGTGAGGACTTCGCCCTCAACCAGCCGTTGGCGCCGTTCGCCGTCGCCTCGCTCGACCTGCTCGACCGGGACTCGCCCACCTACCACCTCGACGTCGTCTCTGTCATGGAGGCCGTGCTCGAGGATCCGTTCCAGGTGCTGCTCGGGCAGCAGCACCTCGCGCGCGGCGAGGCCGTCGCGCAGATGAAGGCGGACGGCGTCGAGTACGACGAGCGGATGGAGCGGCTCGAGGAGGTCACCTGGCCGAAGCCGCTCGCGGAGCTGCTGGAGCACGCGCTGGACGTCTACGTGCAGTCGCACCCGTGGTTGGCGGGGGCGACGCTGTCGCCGAAGTCGGTGGTCCGCGACATGTGGGAGCGCGCGGCCGGCTTCACTACGTTCATCTCCACCTACAAGCTGCAGCGCAGCGAGGGCACCGTGCTGCGCTACCTCTCCGACGCCTACCGGGTGCTCAGGCACACCGTCCCCGACGACTACCGCACCGAGAGCCTCGACGACCTCGTCGAGTGGCTGGGAGAGACGGTGCGGCAGACGGACTCCTCGCTGCTCGACGAGTGGGAGGCGCTCACCGACCCCGAGAAGGTCGCCGCCGCGGCCGAGCTGGCGGCGCAGGGCGCGCCGCCGCCCCCGCCCCGTCCGGTCACGGGAAACGAGCGCGCGTTCACCGCGATGATCCGCACCGCCATGTTCCGCCGCGTCGAGCTGGCTGCGCGCGACAAGTGGGAGGAGCTCGGCGCGCTGGAGGAGTCGACGGCTGCGCTCGCCGACCCCCCGCTCGACGTGCTGATGGACGGCGACGCCTGGGACGACGCGCTGGCCGACTACTGGGACGACCACGACGAGATCCTGACCGACGGCGAGGCCCGCGGCCCCGGCCTGTTCCGCCTCGCCAAGGGGCCGATGGTGTGGACCGTCACGCAGGTCGTCCACGACCCCGAGGGCGATCACGACTGGCGGATCACCGCCGAGGTCGACCTCGCCGCGAGCGACGCCGCGGGCTCGGCGATCGTCCGGGCTTCCGCATTCGGCCGCCTGGATGTATAGCGGGTCGAGTCGGCCGGTGAGGGACTCGTCGGATTAGCCCGGTGAGTCAGTCAGGAGCTGACTCTCTTCACCGGGACCCAGCGCTCGAATCTCTGCCCGTCCGCGCTGGAGTTCTCGATCTCCAGCTGCACCACCGGAGCGTCCATGCCGTCGTCTCGAACGTAGCCGTCGGGTACCGTGAAGCCGTCCCGGGGATCGTAGCTCTGCCCGATTCCGGCATAGTCCTGCGTCAGCATGTTGCCCTTCAGGTAGAGGTCGTCCTCCGGCCCGATCCATTCGTGCGTCACCACCAGGTAGTCGGACGCGGGGATTCGGGCCAGCGTGAAGCCGTCGGGGATCTCCGTCCCGCCGTCGAAGCTATTGGCGATGAGATACCTCAGTGCGCCGTCCTCGAAGCGCCAGACGATGTACTCATATCCGCTGACGCCGGCTCTTCCCGCTGCGGCGAAATAGGCGTCCCATACAGCGGCGAAATCGGTATCTGCGGTCACGGCCTGCTCAAGGCCGACGAGGGTGAGCTCGCCGCGTCGTTCCTCAAGCAAGACGATGTTGGGCTGGGTCATGGAGGCCACTGTACGCACGTCCGCGCGAGCAGTTGAGATCCTGGTAAATCCTCTCAGCGCGCTGCTGAGGGCTGATAGCGTCGAGCGTCATGACAACGGAGTACGACGGTTTCGCGGCGGACTACGCCGCAGAGAACGAGACCAGCCTGCTGAACGCGTACTACGAGCGGCCGGCGATGCTGGACCTGGCCGGCGATGTCGCCGGGCGCCGCATCCTCGACGTCGGCTGCGGGACGGGTGCCCTCTCGGCGGTGCTGCGCGACCGCGGCGCGCTTGTGGCGGGCTTCGACTCGAGCGCGGAGATGCTGGCGCTCGCGCGGCAGCGGCTCGGGGAGGACGCCGACCTTCGACTCGCTGACCTCGGCGAGCCGCTGCCGTACGCCGATGCCTCGTTCGACGACGTCGTCGCCTCGCTGGTTCTGCACTACCTCCGCGACTGGGAGGAGCCGCTCGGCGAGCTGCGACGTGTCCTCACGCCCGGCGGTCGGCTCATCCTGTCAGTGAACCACCCCTTCGCCTACCCGCTGATCGTCGAAGGTGCGAAGTACTTCCCGATCGTCGACTGGCCGATGGAGGTCACGGTTGCGGGACGGACGGTCACCCTGAGCACGACGCACCGGCCGCTGCACGCGATGGTGGACGCGTTCGTCGCGGCCGGCTTCCGGATCGTCACCATCGCCGAGCCGCCGGTCGCCGTCGACACGCCCCAGGAGCTCATCCCCGATCACATCGAAGGACGAATGCGCTTCATCTCTTTCATCTTCTTCGTGCTCCAGAGCCCGCCGACGCCGTAGCGCCCGTCGGTGGCGACGACGGGCGCTCGGCCTCAGGCGTCGAGGAGGCCGACGATCTCGGAGTAGCCGCTCCGCCGCGCGTGCTGCAGGGCGGTGACGCCGTTCTTGTCGGGGATCGACGCGTCGGCGCCCGCGTCGAGCAGGATCCGCACGATCTCCTGATGATCCGGGCCTCCGTCGCCGAGGATGACGGCCTCCAGTAGCGCCGTCCACCCCAGGTCGTTGACGTGGTTCACGTCGATCTCGGTCTCGACGACCCGCCGCACGTAGTCGACGTGTCCGCGCTCGCTGGCCGGGATGACGGAGATCCCTCCGAATCGGTTGCGAATCGTCATGTCGGGGTTAGCGGGAAGCAGGACCTCCAGCATCTCCACGCTGCCGGTCACGCCCGTGACGAGCCACGGGGTGTCGTGCCGGTCGTCGAGCGCGTCCGGCGATGCGCCGAGCGCGACGAGCAGCCGCGCCGTCGCGAGGTGATCGCCGGTCACGGCGAGCAACAGCGCGGTGCGCCCCTGTCCATCGCGAGCCTCCAGGTCGGCGCCGGCGCGCAGTGCGAGGGCCGCCGCGTCGGCGTCGCCCTCCGCGGCGGCGCGCAGGAGCGCGGTGTCTGGTCGCGCGACGTCGCCGGCGGACGTCGCCCGCTCCAGCACCTTCTCCAGCCGCTCGTACCCGCGCGTGCGAGCCATCTGCAGCGGCGTCGATCCCTCGGTTCCGGAGGGCCGGTCGAGCTCCGCGCCGCCCGCGATCAGGGCACGCAGCGTCGTGGCATACGCTGCCGTGTCCTTGCCCAGCCACACCGCCTCGTGGATGGCCTGGTATCCGATCCGGTTGACGTGATCGCGATCGATGCCCGCCTGCAGGAGCTCACCGACTACGAGGTAGTGGCCGCGCTCAGCCGCTCGGATGAGGCCCGTGCCGTTCCAGCTGTCCAGGTCGCCGACATCCGCCCCGTTCTCCAGGGTGAGTCGCAGCAGCTCCAGATAGCCCTCGCTGGTGGCGACCAGATAGGCCGACTGTTCCGTGGAGTCCTTGGCGTTGACATCCGCCCCCTGCGCGATGAGGTCGCGGGCGCGGGGCACATCGTCTGCCCATGCGGCGGCGCGCAGCTGCTCGTCGAGGTCCTCTCGGGGTGTCGTGACCTCAGGCGTGGTCGATGCTGAGGGTGCGGAGGCGCTCGGGACGGGCTGGCTGGGGGTGGGCATGGTGCTCCTCAGGGGGCTGGGCGAGGGAGCCTCGGTGTCTCCGGCGCACGAGGCGAGGCTCGCCGTGACGGCGAGGACGACGAGGGCTGGCACGCGACGCACGGGATGGCTCCAATCCGATTTGGTATACCAACCATATCCGAGCCGGCGAGAACCCGAGGCGCAGGCGCGAAGCTACGCGGTGCCGAACCGGCGCTCGCGCGTGGCGTACTGCTCGACGGCGGCCCAGAGGTCGCGGCGGTCGAAGTCCGGCCAGAGGCGGTCGAGGAAGATGAACTCGGCGTAAGCCGACTGCCACAACAGGAAGTTCGACGTGCGCTGCTCACCCGAGGAGCGGACGAACAGGTCGACGTCGGGGATCTCGGGCTCGTCGAGGAACTTCGCGAACCGGTCCTCTGTGAGCCGTTCGGGGTCGAGCTTTCCGGCACGCGCCAGGCGGGCGATCTCGCGGGCGGCGTCGACGATCTCCGCGCGACCGCCGTAGTTCACGCAGAACTGGAGCGTAAGCGTGTCGTTGTCCTTGCTCATCTCCTCGGCGACCTCGAGCTCCTTGATCACCGAGCCCCACAACCGGGGCCGTCGGCCCGCCCAGCGGATGCGCACGCCGAGGTCGTTAAGCTCGTCGCGCCGACGGTGGATCACGTCGCGGTTGAAGCCCATCAGCCAGCGCACCTCGTCGGGGGAGCGCTTCCAGTTCTCGGTCGAGAACGCGTAGGCCGACAGGTACGGGATGCCCAGCTCGACGGCGCCGTGGATCACGTCGAGCAGCGCCGCCTCGCCCATCGCGTGCCCCTCCGTGCGCTTCAGCCCGCGCTGCTTCGCCCAGCGCCCATTGCCGTCCATCACGATCGCGACGTGACGCGGCAGCGCCTTCGCAGGGATCGCGGGCGCCGTGGCGCCGCTCGGATGCGGGGTCGGACGTCGGCGAGGAATGGGCACGGGTCGAGCCTAGCGGGCCGGCCGCCAGGCGGGCTCCGGCTCTTCGGCCGACCCGGAGTTTTGGCGCACAGTGGGGCCGCTCCTGCCCGATCGGGCAGATCTGGGGCTGTTGTGCGTCGAAACTCCGGGAGGCGTCGGAACGTGTCGGATCTGACGAGCGTCGCGACCTCTAAACTCGGACTCGTGCCCACCTATCGTGATGAAGCCGTCGTGCTGCGGACGCATCAGCTCGGCGAAGCCGACCGCATCATCACGCTGCTGACCCGCACGCACGGCAAGGTGCGCGCCGTCGCGAAGGGTGTCCGGCGCACGTCGTCGAAGTTCGGCGGTCGGCTCGAGCCCTTCCAGCACATCGACATCCAGTTCGCGGAGGGGCGCGGATCGCTCGAGGTCGTCACCCAGGTGGAGGCGCTGCATTCGAGCAGGCTCGGCGCGGACTACTTCCGGTTCACGGCCGCCGAGGTGCTCGTCGAGACGGCGGACAGGCTGGTCGCGGAGGAACGGGTGCCCTCGCTGCAGCAGTATCGGCTGCTGCTCGGCGCGCTGCTGGCGCTGGAGGCGGACGACCGTCCGGCGCCGCTGATCGTCGATTCCTACCTGCTCCGGTCGTTGGCCGTCGCGGGGTACGCGGTGTCGACGACGGCGTGCGCCGGCTGCGGCGACGTCGACGTGCGCTGGTTCTCGCCCCAAGGTGGCGGCGCGTCGTGCGTGTCGTGCCGGACGCCGGGCTCGGCGCAGCTGGGCGAGGCGGAGGCGGCGCACATCGGCGCCCTCCTCGCCGGCGAGTGGGAGGCGGCGCTGGCCGCCGACCGCGCGGTCGCGCAGCGCGTCGACGGCATGGTCGTCGCCTACGCCACCTGGCACCTGGACCGGGCGCTGCGGTCATTGCCCTACTTCGAGCGCTGACCGCACTCGCGGCAGAGGCCGAACAGCTCCAGTTCGTGGCCGGTGTCGGTGAAGCCGTGCTGGGCGGCGATCTGGGCGGCCCACGACTCGACGAAGGCCGCCTCGATCTCGACGGAGAAGCCGCAGCTCCGGCAGACGAGGTGATGGTGGTGGCCCTCGGAGCAGCGCCGATAGGCGGCCTCGCCCTCGGGCGTGCGGATCACGTCGACCTCGCCGGCGTCGGCCATCGCCTGGAGGGCCCGGTACACCGTCGCCAAGCCGACCCGGGCGCCCTCGTCGCGCAGCCTGTCGTGGATCTGCTGGGCGGTGCGGAACTCCTCGCCGCCCTCGAGCAGGTCGCGGATCGCGGCACGCTGCCAGGTGTGGCGCGTGGCGGGCTTAATGTTCGTCATAGTGATCTCCATGCCGGGCGTGCCGATGCCCGTCGTGGACGTAGTCTAGATGGTCCCCGTGCTGGATGACCTTCGCTCCCGCCGCGTGCGCGTGGGCGTCGTCGTGATTCTCCGCCGGCCGGTGCGGCCGGCCGCCGTGGTCCTCGACGAACGGGATGAACCGATCGGAGCGGCGCAGGCGCGAGCCGACGACCCAGCTCACCCCGAGCAGCGCGATGGCGGTCACGACGATCGTCGCCCCCGTGGCGGTGTCCAGGTAGAACGAGCCGACGGTGCCGGTCACGGCCGCGAGGACACCGACGCCCATCGAGCCGAAGAAGGCCGGGTAGAAGCCGACGAACGCCTGCTGCGCCGTGGCGACCGGGATGACCATGAGCGCGCTGATCAGCAGGAGGCCGACGGTGCGCATCGAAACCGTCACGGTCACGGCCGCCAGGATCACGACCAGCAGGTTGAGCAGTTTCACGCGGATGCCGAGCACGCGGGCGAAGTCCTCGTCGACGGCGACGGCGAACAACCGCGGGGCGAGGCCGATGCTGAGCACGAGGATGACGACGGCCAGGCCGACGATGACGGAGAGGTCCGCGGGCGTGACGGAGGTCAGCGAGCCGAACAGGTACGCCGACAGCCCGCCGGCCCCTTGGCCCGCGATGCCCGCCATGAGCACGCCCGAGGCGAGGCCGCCGTAGAAGAGGATGGCGAGCCCCAGGTCGCCGGAGGCCTTGCCGTGCTGGCGCAGCAGCTCGACGATCACCGCGCCGACGACGCACGTCACCACCGCGACGGGAAGGGGTGCCCACCCCGTCATGAGGGCGAGGCCGACGCCCATGATCGCGACGTGGCCCAGGCCGTCGCCCAGCAGGCTCATCCGGCGCTGCACGATGTAGGTGCCGATGGCGGGCGCGATCAGGCCGCTGAGGACCGCGGCGAGCAGCGCGCGCTGCATGAAGGGGAGCGTGAGGACCTCGATCACGAGACCACCCCGGCGATCGGGTCGACGAGTCCGACGGCGGACGGCTCGGCGGGCGGGGTGCAGTCCTCGGCGGCGGCGTGCGTGTGCTCGTCGCTGACGACGCGCCCGTCGCACAGGGTCACGGTGCGGTCGAGGACGTCGCCCATCGGGCCGCGCTCATGGAGCACGACCAGCAGGCCGAGGCCGTCGACGCGGAGGCCGCCCAGCAGCTGCGCGAGCCCGGCTTGGCTGTGGAGGTCGACGCCGGCGAGCGGCTCGTCCATGACGAGCAGGTCGGGGCGGGTGGCGAGGGCGCGCGCGATCAGCACCCGCTGCTTCTGCCCGCCCGACAGCGCCGCGAACGGCCACTGGGCGCGGTCCGAGAGGCCCACCTGTGCGAGGGCGTCGTCCATCGCGGCGCGGTCGTCGGCGGTCGCCCACCGGAACGGCCGACGGTGCGCCAGCCGGCCCGACGACACGATCTCGCGCACCGTCGCGTTGGCGACGTTGATGGCGCTGGTCTGGGGCACGTAGCCGACGCGGCGCCAGTCGTGGAACTGCGCGAGCGGCTGTCCGAGCAGCGCGATGCGCCCCTCCTGGTGCGGGATGAGCCCCAGCAGGGTGCGGATCAGCGTCGACTTGCCGGATCCGTTGCCGCCGAGCAGCGCGACGGCCTCGCCCGATGCCACCCGGACGTGGACGTCGCGGAGGATGGGCATGCCGTCGAGCGAGACATAGACGCCTTCGGCGTCGACGAGGTCACTGGCAGCCATTGGCCGCCCGCAGGGCTTCGAGGTTCGCGCGCATGATCGAAGGGTAGTCCGTCCCGGGCGAGTTCTCGGTCACCCCCTCGAGCGGGTCGAGCACGGCGGTCTTGAGGCCCAGGTCGCCGGCGATGGCGTCGGCGACGGCGGGGGAGGTCAGCGTCTCGAAGAAGATCGTGGTGATGCCGTGGGCGCGCGCCTCCTCGTGGATCTCCGCGATGCGCGCGGGGGAGGGCTCCGCGTCCGGATTGATCCCCGAGATGCCGATCTCGGTCAGCCCGTAGCGCTGCGCGAGGTAGTTGAACGCCTCGTGGGTGGTGATGAACTCGGCGCGCTCGCAGGAGGCCAGGCCGGCCTTGAACTCGCCGTCGACCTTCTCGAGCTCCGCGACGGCCGCGTCCGCGTTGGCGGTGAGCGACGACGCCGCGTCCGGCACGACGGTGCCGAGCTTGACGCCGAGTTCCTTCACCACGGCGGCCATGCGGGTGGGGTCCTGCCAGAAGTGCGGATCGACGTCGCCGTGGTCGTGGCCGTCCTCGTCGCCATGCCCCTCTTCGCCGTCGTGACCGTCCTCGTCATGATCGGCTTCGTCGTGATCGTCGTGGCCGTCCTCGTCGGCGTGGTCGTCGTCGTGGGAGTGGGCCTCCGCGACGGGCAGCAGGTTCGCGACGGTGCTCACGTCGAGGACGTTCTTCGCGCCCGACTGTTCGATGGCGCTGTCGACGGCGGGCTGGAAGCCCTTCAGGTAGACGACGAGGTCGGCATCGGCGAGCGAGGCGATCTGGCGCGGGGTGAGCTCAAGGTCGTGCGCCTCGACGCCTGGGGCCGTCAAGGTGTCCACCGTGCCCGCGTCGCCCAGGACCTGGGAGGACGCCCACTCGAGCGGGTAGAAGGCGGCGACCACCTTCGCGGAGCCCGCGGAGGTCGTGGTGCCGGGCGAACCGGACCCGGAAGGACCGGTACCGGGCGCCCCTCCGCACGCGGAGAGGGCGAGGACGGCACTGACGGGCAGGACGAGACGCTTCAACATGAAAACCATTATCATCTGGTCCGCCGCGGGGATCAAATCCTCCGCTGGTTGAGCCTCGTGCGACGGTGCTGCTTTCCGCTGGTTGAGCCCCCGCGTGAGGCGCTAGGAGCGGGGTGTCGAAACCAATGAACTGGCGCCCGTCCGGGTACTCACTCGTCCGGGTACTCGATAGATTTGGCCCATGCTCGTGCTCATCCGTTTCCGCGCTCCCGGTCCGGCATTCGAGGCCGAGGCTCGCGCCGTCGTCCAGTGGTGGGAGGGCCGCGCCGGGTGTCAGGGGATCGAGCTGGTGCGCAACCTCGACGACCCCGATCTCTGGGCGCTGGTGTGTCGCTGGGAGTCGGTCGGCGCCTACCGGCGCTCCTTCAACGGATACGAGGCGAAGATGCTGCTGACCCCGCTGCTCGCCGCCGCCGTCGACGAGCCGACGGCGTATCTCGCGCCCGAGGACCTCGGGGAGAACCAGCCGCGTGGGTGAGTCTATTGGTTTCGACGCGGACCCGGCGCTTCGCGCAAGGGTCCGGCTCAACCAGCGGGAGAGCTCGACCAGCGATAAGTGACTCGTGTCACCGCGGGCTCTGTGTGGTCGCTAGACTCGGCACCGCTGGTCCTCGAAAAGAGTGGAATGAACATGAATACTCGGGTCTGCCTGCGTTCCGGCGGCGTCGCGTTGGTGCTTGTCAGCGACGAAGGCGGGCTGCCTCGTGTCCTCCATTGGGGGGCGGATCCCGGCCCGCTCACCGACGAGGACGTGGTGGGTCTCACCGTTGCCGACCGCTGGGGCGTCGCTCCCAACGGGCCGGACACCGGCATGGTGCTCGGCATCGTCCCTGAGGGGCGGTTCGGCTGGTCCGGCACGCCGGGTCTCGTCGGGTCCCGCGACGGCGCCGACTGGAGCCCCGAGTGGACCCTCGTCGGCGCGACCATCGACGGCGCGCCGCTGGAGGAGCGCCTCGTCGACGCCGGCGCGGGCGTCGTCGAATACCGCGCAGAGGCGCCGGCTTCCGGGCTGGCGCTCGCCGTCGTCGTCGAGATGCTGGCGGGCGGCCTCGTGCGGGCGAAGGCGGAGGTGACGAACCTCGGCGAGTCGACGTACCGGGTCGACGAGTTGACCGTGAACTTCCCGGTGCCCAGCGAGGCGCGCGAGATCCTCGACTTCGGCGGCCGCTGGGGCAACGAGCGCGCGGTGCAGCGCGGCGTGCTCAACCAGGGCTCGCATCGCCGGGAGAGCAGGCTCGGGCGCACCGGCGCGAACTCCGCCTACGTGCTGAACCTCGGCGTCGCGGGCTTCGGCTACCGCGGGGGAGAGGTGTGGGGCGTGCACACCGCGTTCTCCGGCAACCACATCCACCAGGCCCAGCGCGACTACATCGGCGCGAACGTCCTCGGCGGCGGCGAACTCCTGCTCCCCGCCGAGGGCGACCTGGCCGGCGGGCAGTCCTACGCGACGCCGTGGGCGTACTTCAACTACGCGAACGGCCTCGACGAGCAGGCCGCCCGCTTCCACCACCACCTGCGTGCGCTCCCCGTCCACCCCGCGACCGCGCGTCCGGTGACGCTGAACGTCTGGGAGGCCGTCTACTTCGACCACGACCTCGCGCGCTTGAAGGATCTGGCGGACCGGGCGGCCGCGCTCGGCGTCGAGCGCTACGTCCTCGACGACGGGTGGTTCGGCGCGCGCCGCGACGACTCCGCGGGCCTCGGCGACTGGGTCGTCAGCGCGGACGTGTGGCCGGACGGCCTCGGGCCGCTGATCGAGCACGTGCGCGGGCTCGGCATGCAGTTCGGGCTCTGGGTCGAGCCCGAGATGATCAATCTCGACTCCGACCTGGCGCGCGCCCACCCCGAGTGGATCCTGCAGCCCGGCGGCGGGCGGCTGCCGATCGAGCAGCGCCAGCAGCAGGTGCTGAATCTCGCCATCCCCGGCGCCTATCGGCACGTGCTCGACCAGCTCAGCGCGGTCTTCGCCGAGAACCACATCGACTACATCAAGTGGGACCACAATCGCGACCTGATCGACGCGGGCACCGCGCCGTCGGGGCGGCCCGGCGTCTCCGCGCAGACGAGGGCGTTCTACCGCCTGCTCGACGAGCTCCGGTCCCGGTTCCCGCACATGGAGTGGGAGTCGTGCTCGTCCGGCGGCGGCCGCGTGGACCTCGAGGTGATGGAGCGCGCGGGGCGCATCTGGGTGTCGGACAACATCGACCCCGAGGAGAGGCAGCGGATGCTGTGGTGGACCGCGCAGCTGCTGCCGCTGGAGCTGATGGGCAGCCACGTCGCCTCCGGCCGCTCGCACACCACAGCCCGCTGGCACGACCTCAACTTCCGCGCCGCCACGGCCGTGTTCGGACACTTCGGCATCGAGTGGGACCTGACGACCGCCACCGACGAGGAGTTCGCCCAACTCGGGTGGTGGATCGAGTGGTACAAGCGCAACCGGGACACCCTCTGCAGCGGACGGCTCGTCCGCGCCGACGTCGCGGATCCCGAGGTCTACTTCAAGGGTGTCGTCGCGGCCGACAAGGCGATCTTCTCGCTGTCGATGCTGCGCGTCACCAGCTCGGCGAGCCTCGGCCGGCTGCGTTTCCCGGGCCTCGACGCCGACGCGCGCTACCGCGTGACCGTGATCGACCGGCAGCACATGCCCGACCGGCTCCGCCAGGCCTGGGCCCAGGCGCCGTTCGAGGCCACGGGCGCCCAGCTCGCGACGATCGGCGTCCAGGCGCCCTACACCCAGCCGTCGACAGCGGTGCTCTTCGAGCTGGAGCGGATCTAGCAGCCGCAGGAGCGGCGCACCAGCAGCGTCGGGGGGAAGACCTCGTAGGTGCTGTCGTCGGCGCCGTCGATCATCAGATTGACGGCGGTGCTGGCCATCTGCTCGATGGGCTGGGCGATCGTGGTCAGGGGCGGCCACGTGTACTCGCCGTCCTCGGAGCCGTCGAAGCCGATGATCGCGACGTCCTCGGGCATCCGCACGCCCGCCTCGTGCATGGCGAGCATCAGGCCGGCGGCTTGGCGGTCCGAGCTGACGAAGAGGGCCGACGGCAGGTCGCCGTCGGCGATCAGCTTCCGGCCTGCGTCGTAGCCGCCGCGCGCGTTGAAGCCCACGCGGACGATGGGGCCACGCTCTAGGCCGAGCAGCTCCACGGTCTCCGACCAGCCGAGCTGCCGGGCGTCCATCACCCCGTCGGTGCTCGTGCCGATCACCAGGCCGATACGGCGATGCCCGTGCCCGGCCAGGTGCTCGATGGCCAGCCGCGCGCCCAACCGCAGGTCGGCGCCGACCCACGCGACGCCCGGGGCGTCGGCCGCGTGGTTGAGCAGCACGACGGGGATGCTGTCGGCGCGGAGGCTGCTGATGTCGGGCCGGAACACGCTGCTGCAGAGGAGGACGCCGTCGACGCGGCGCGCGGTGAAGTGGTCGAGGAGGCGACGCTCCGCCTCGAGCGAGCCGTCGGAGTTTCCGATGATGAGGTCGTAACCGCGCCGGATGGCGGCCAGCTCCACCTGGTGTGCGAGGCTGGCGAAGTACGAGTTGGTGGTGTCGGGGACCACCATGCCGAGCGTCTCGGTCGAGCCGAGGCGGAGCGATCGTGCCGCCGAGTTGGGTCGGTAGCCCAGCATCGCGATGGCCTGGCGGACCCGCGCCTCCGTCTCCGGCGTCACCCGCTTGGAGCGGTTCACGACATAGCTGACCACCGCCGGGCTGACACGTGCGAGGCGCGCCACGTCGTTCCGCGTGGCGGAGGGCTTGGCAGGCGAAGGGGCGGGCACGCGCGCCATCCTAACTGAGGCCGGCGCGCGTGCCGGCATGACGAGTTCCTAGCCCTGGGGAGCGTCCCCGAAGTCGGGGACGGGCAGCCGGACGCCGCCCTGGAGCGCCGACTGGTGGGCGACGATGCCGGGCAGCGTGTACCGCGCCGCCTCCCAGGCGTTGACCGGGGGGACGGTGCCGTGCGCGACGGCCGTCACGAAGTCGTCGACCAGGAAGTGGTGGCTGCCCTCGTGGCCGCTGGGCAGCGCGAGCAGCTCGGCGGGGAGGCGGGTAGCGTCGTGCACCGGGGCGAGGCCCGAGACGAAGGCGTCGCGCAGCGCGGGGTCGATGCCGGCGAGCGACGGGTCGTCGAGGCTCATCGTCGGGCGGGTCTCCACCTGCCCGCTGATGTTGGTCACGCCCTCCTTGTCCTGCCAGACGGCGTAGTCGACGGTCTCCTCGAAGCTGGCCTCGGTGCCGAAGTAGCGGAACCGGCTCTCGCGGAGGTGCGAGGGGTAGCCGACGCGGCGGAACTCGTTGATGCGCATCGAGCCGCCGCCCGCCAGCTCGAACAGCGCCGACGCGTTCGAGAAGTCGTTGTCGAACATGCTGACCTCGCGGTCGAAGACGCCGTCGCCGCGGTCGTCGCGGACGCCGATGCAGCTGACGCTGACCGCGTGCCCGCCGATGGCGCCGAGCACGCCGCCGACCGAGTGCGTGGGGTAGAGCATGGGTGGGTAGCTGGCCGTCTTCTTCCAGTCGTCGCCGCCGCTGTACTGGTAGGCGGCGTAGAAGCCGAGGTCCATGTCGTGGACGTAGTCGCCCTCGGCGTAGAAGATGCGGCCGAACGCGCCGTCGGCGACCTTGCCCCGCGCGAACACCGTCGCCGGGTTGTAGTAGCTGGTCTCGCCCATCATGTAGACCAGCCCGGTCTCCGTGACCTTGGCGATGATCTGCTCGATCTCCTCGACCGAGATGGCCATCGGGACCGCGGAGTAGACGTGCTTGCCGGCGTCGAGCGCCTTCAGCACGAGCGGCGCGTGCGTCCAGCGCTGCGTGAAGATCGCGACGGCGTCGACGTCGCTCGCCAGCAGGTCGTCGAACGAGTCGAAGGTGCCGTCGAGGTGGTACTGGGCGTTCAGTTCCGCCGCGCGCTCGGGCAGCAGATCGGTTACCTGGACGGAGGAGACGAGGGGGTGCGCCTTGAACAGCTTGGCGAACTGACCGGAGAACTGGCCGGCGCCGACGATGCCGAGGGAGAACGGGGAAACGTTGTTCATGACGCGAGTCTATGGGCGTCGAGTTACACGAGTCAACAGGTCACGATTTGGTAACTGAAGGGGTTGAAAACAGTTGGCGTGATGGACGATAAATAGCTGTGACAAGGAACTATGATGCGGATTGGAGGGGCGGCTGCGCGCGGGTGTCGGCACCCCTTCGGTCGATCCTCAGCTACCTCTTGCCCGGGTCTCGTGACTCGTGTAACGTCCGCGCCAACGCTGCGCCAACGAAGGAGTGCCCGTGAGTAGTAACGCCGCCATTGCCACATCCCCGGTGGGGGGGGGGTCAGCCTCGGCGCCGACCCCATAGCGACCTGAAGGTTGCGCTGGCGTTCATCCTGCCCGCGACGATCGGCCTTGTGGCGTTCTACATCGTCCCGACCTTTCGAGGCTTCTACCTCAGCTTCACCGAATACAGCATCCTGGGCTCGCCGACGTGGGTGGGCACCGAGAACTACCAGGCGCTGATCAAGGACCCGCTGTTCCACAACGCGTTCTGGGTGACGCTCCAGTACGTCCTCATCAACATCATCCTCCAGACGGCCATCGCGCTGGGCCTCGCGCTGTTGATGCACAACATCGCGAAGTCGACGTTCATCCGCGGGACGCTGCTCATGCCGTACCTGATGGCAAACGTGATCGCCGCGCTGCTGTGGTTCTGGCTGCTCGACTATCAGATCGGCATCGTCAACTACTTCATCGAGGCGATCGGCCTGCCGAGAGTCGCCTTCTTCGGCTCCGAGACCTGGGCCATTCCCACGCAGGCGCTGATCAACACCTGGCGCCACATGGGATACACCGCGCTGCTGATCTTCGCAGGCCTCCAGTCGATCCCCAACACCGTCTACGAGGCGGCCGCCATCGACGGCGCCAAGCCGGTCCAGACCTTCACCCGCGTCACGCTGCCGCTGCTGCGCCCGGTGCTCGCGCTCGTCCTGGTGCTCACCGTCACCGGCTCTTTCCAGGTGTTCGACACCGTCGCCGTCACGACCCAGGGCGGCCCGGTCAACGCCAGCCGCGTGATGCAGTTCTACATCTATCAGAAGGCGTTCAACGAGCAGGAGTTCGGCTACGGCTCCGCGCTCGCCATGGTCCTGTTCCTCATCCTGGGCATCGCCGCGTTCATCCAGATGAAGTTCCTGCGCGGCAACGAGTCGGATCTGGCCTGAGGAGAGAGACAACCAATGACCGCAATTGCCACCACTCTGCCCGCATCCGAGGAGAAGCCCCGCAAGCGACTCAGCGCCGGCCGGATCGTCGCCTGGGCCACCCTGATCTTCTTCATCTTCGTCAGCCTCGCCCCGTTCTACTGGGTGCTGCGCACCTCGTTGTCGACGAATGCGGCGTTGGCCGCGAACTCGTCGAGCCTGCTTCCCGCGGGCTTCAGCTTCGGCGCCTACAAGCGCGTGTTCGGGCTGCAGACCGCCGCCGAGGCGATCTCGCAGGGCGGATCCGGCGCGTCGATCAACTTCTGGGCGTTCATGGCGAACTCCTTCATCTTCGCGACCGTGACCACGGCCGCGGCGGTGCTGTTCAGCTCGATGGCCGCCTACGCGTTCTCCCGCCTGCACTGGAAGGGCCGCGACAAGGTGTTCGCCCTGTTTCTCGCGACGGTGCTCGTTCCGCCGATCTTCACCGCGCTGCCGAACTTCCTGCTCGTCCGCAGCCTCGGCCTGCTCGGCACGCACCTCGGCATGATGCTGCCATACCTGTTCATGACCCCCTTCGCCATCTTCTTCATGCGCCAGTTCTTCCTGGGCATGTCGCGAGAGGTGGAGGAGGCCGCCATGCTCGACGGCGCCCGCCAGTGGCGCATCTTCTTCCAGATCGTGCTGCCTCAGGCGTCCGCGCCGCTGGCCACGCTCGCGCTGCTGACCTTCATGCAGCAGTGGAACGAGTACTTCTGGCCGCTGCTCGTGTCCAACGAGAACACCCGCGTGCTCACCGTCGGCCTGGGCGTCTTCAAGGCCTCCACTCCGCAGGGCGCGCCTGACTGGTCCGGCCTGATGGCCGCCACGCTCGTGTCTGCCACGCCGGTGCTGATCCTGTTCTTCATGTTCGGAAAGCGGATCGTCAACTCGATCGGCTTCAACGGCACCAAGTAATCAACAACCCACTTAATCACTCGACTTCGAACTTCCACGAAAGGAAACTGTCATGAAGAAGACCCTGCGGATCGGCGTGGCTGTTGCCGCTGCGTCTGCGATCGCCCTGACCGCCTGCGGCAACGGCGGCGGTGGCGGCGCGGCCAGCGGCGAGATCAGCTACTGGCTCTGGGACGCCAACCAGCTTCCCGCGTACCAGCAGTGCGCCGACGACTTCGCGGCCGCCAATGAGGGCCTCAGCGTCAAGATCACCCAGTCCGGCTGGGACGACTACTGGAGCAAGGTGACCAACGGCATGGCCTCCGGTGAGATGGCCGACGTGTTCACCAACCACCTGGCCAAGTACCCGGACTTCGTCAAGACGGAGCAGCTGCTGGCCATCAGCGAGGACAACGTCGACATGAGCTCGTACCAGGCCGGCCTCGCCGATCTCTGGGTGGGCCAGGACGGCACGCGCTACGGCCTCCCGAAGGACTGGGACACCATCGCGCTGTTCTACAACAAGAAGATGATCGCCGACGCGGGCATCTCCGACGACGAGATCAACAACCTCACCTGGAACCCGCAGGACGGCGGCACCTTCGAGAAGGTCGTCGCCAAGCTGACCATCGACAAGAACGGCAAGCGCGGCGACGAGGCGGGCTTCGACAAGAACAACGTCGACGTGTTCGGCCTCGGCTTCCCCGCCTCCGGCGCCGGCATGGGTCAGACCGAGTGGAGCTGGTTCGTCGCCACCACCGGCTGGCGCCACACCGACCAGAACCCTTGGGGCACGAAGTACAACTACGACGATCCGCGCTTCCAGGACTCCATCGCGTGGTGGGCCGGGCTGATCGAGAAGGGCTACATGCCCAAGCTCGAGACCACCATCGGCGCCTCCATGAACGACAACTTCGGCGCGAGCAAGTCGGCCATCAACGCCAACGGCTCGTGGATGACCAACGCGTACTTCGACTACGAGGGCATCGAGGTCGGCCTGGCCCCGACCCCCGTCGGCCCCGAGGGTCGCGCGTCCATGTTCAACGGCCTCGCGGACTCGATCTGGTCGGGCACCAAGAACGCCGAGAACGCGGCCAAGTGGGTCGACTACCTCGCCTCGCCTGCCTGCCAGAACGTCGTCGGCGAGATGGGCGTCGTCTTCCCAGCCATCGCGAGCGGCACCGAGAAGGCCTCAGCGGCCTTCGAGGCGAAGGGCATCGACGTGACGCCCTTCACCATGCACGTCGAGGAGGGCACCACGTTCCTGTTCCCGATCGGCGACAACGCCGCCAAGATCGAGGGCATCATGAAGCCGGCCATGGATGCCGTCCTCAACGGCACCCCGGCCAGCTCGCTGACCGCGGCGAACGAGCAGGTCAACGCGCTGTTCAAGTGAGTTAACCGCTGGTTGAGCTGAGCGCCCGTGTCGAAGCATCGACACGGGCGCTCGGTCTGTGGTCAGCAGCCGCAGGAGCCGCGCACGACCATCTGCGCGGAGTAGCTCAGATGCGTTCCCGGCTTGGCCTCGGCGTCGAGGACGAGCGCGACGGCGTCGGCGGCGAGCCGGTCGATGGGCTGGGCCATCGTCGTCAGCCCGGGGCCGATGTAGCGGCCGCAACGGGTGCCGTCGAAGGCCACGATGGCCACGTCGTCCGGCACGCTCAGCCCGCCCTCGCGGAGGCCGGCGATGCAGCCCATCGCGAGCTCGTCGCTGGCGACGAACAGCCCGTCGAGCTGGCGCTCGGCCGCGAGCCGGCGGCCGGCGTCATATCCGACGTCGATGCTCCACCCGCAGTCGACGGCGGGTCCGGGTGGGAGGCCCGCGTCGTCGAGCGCCTCGCGCCATCCGAGGTAGCGCAGGTCGTCGAAGAAGCGGCCGACGAAGCCGATCCGTCGGCGGCCGTGTCCGACGAGGTGTCGCACGGCCTCGACGGCTGCGGCGCGATAGTCGACGACGGCTGAGCTGATTCCCGGGGCAGGCGCCATCTCGTTCAGGACTACAAAGGGCAGCGCCTGCACGGTGGCGTACGCGACTTCGGCAGGGGTGACGCTCGTGGCGAAGATCACCGCGCGCACGTCGTGCTCCGCGAGGAACTCCAGCGTGGTCGCCTCGGAATCCGTCGGCCGGTGGGCAGCGCTGACGGTGATCAGCGTCAGCCCGCGGAGGAACAGTTCGTGGTCGATGGCTGCGGCGAGCTCCGCGTAGAACGGGTTCGTGGTGTCGACGACGACGAGCCCCACCTGCTGCGACCGGCCGCGGGCCAGCGCGCTGGCCGTCTTGTTCGGGCGGTAGCCGAGTTCGGCGATGGCCTGCTCGACGCGTGCCCGCGTCGCCGGAGCGACCGGGCGCGGGCCTCCGTTGATCACGTAGCTGACCACCGCGGGGCTCACCTCCGCGAGGCGGGCGACGTCCTGGCGGGTGCAGCGGGCTGCGCGTTCCGGCGGCATGGCGCTACCGCGGGTCGATGCGGAGGAGCCGTGCGGTCGGCCCCGCGGGGGCGTCGACGGTGACCGTCCAGCCGTCCTCGGCCGGAGCGGCCTCCCAGCCGGGCAGGTTGGCGGGATAGACCTGTCGCACCGCGCCGGCGCCGCGACCGGCAGGGAGGTCGAGCGTGATCCGACGGGCCCTGTCCGAGCGGTTCCAGACGGCGACGTAGGCCGCGCCGTCGGGGGAGAGCAGCCCGAGGGAGAGGGCGTCGTCGCTCCACGTAGACAGGCCCGTAGGCCAGAAGGGGACGGACTCGACGATGTCGTCGCGGATGGCCTTCCAGGTGTCGGCGGCCTCGCGGACCAGCGCGAGCTGCGCGTCCGACATGCGGTCGACGTGCCCGGAGAAGTACGGCCTGCCGGAGAGGCCGGTGACGTGCACGAAGGCGATCTCCTCGTCGCTCATCTCGGGCTGCGCGTAGGCCCAGTTGGCGGCCTGTTCGGGGAGCAGCATCATCGGCGCGCCGACGGCGATCGGCGGGTAGAGCAGGTAGTCCTGCTGGTCCGACGTCGACTGCAGGTCGAATCGCGAGACCTGGGCCCAGTCCTGGCGCATGGCGCCGGAGCCGCAGTTCTCGATGATCACCGATGGGTGCCGCTCGCGGAGCGCGTCGAACCAGGAGAGGGAGGCGTCGATGTGGGCCTGGAGGCCGCCGCCCGCTTCAAGGCCGTCCGTGTCCGCGCCGAGGCCGGGCGTGACGTTGTAGTCGAGCTTGAAGAAGCCCGCGCCCATGGCGACCAGGCGGTCGAAGGCGGCGTCGAGGTGGGCGCGGGCCGCGGGGGAGCGCAGGTCGAGGAAGCGGCGCGAGTGCTCGACGATGGGGCGGCCGCGGCGGCGCAGGAATGCCGACGGCGGGAGCTGGTCGACCAGAGGCGAGCGCACGCCGACGACCTCGGGCTCCAGCCACAGGCCGCGCGTCATGCCGCGCTCGGCGATGGCGTCGAGGACGCCCTGCAGGCCGAGGTCGCCGAAGCGGGTCCTTGAGGGGAGCCACTCGCCGACGCTCGGCCACCAGTCGCCCGAGTCGTCGTACCAGCCGGCGTCGATGCAGAACACCTCGGCGCCGGCCTCGGCCGCGGCGGCGATCAGGGGGAGGAGCTTCTCGTCGGTGGGGTCGGCCATGAGGGTGTTCATGTAGTCGTTGAACACCAGCGCGGTGCGGCCCAGCGGCGTGGTGCGCGCGGCGGCGTCGTCGCGGCGGTGCCGGGTGAGCTCGCGGACGGCGCCCTGCCAGCCGTCGGCGGAATGGGTGACGATCAACTCCGGCGTCGAGACGTTGTCGCCGGGGCCGAGCGTCGCGCTCCAGGCGTGGTCCAGGTGGGTGGCGCCGCTCGCGGCCAGCAGGAAGCGGCCAGGCTCCGTGGAGTCGAGCTCCCACCGCCACGGCCCGCCGCCCGCGATCTGCCACGCGAGGCCCTCGCCGCTCCTCCTGTCCTCGAGCGCTCCGACGGGCAGCGCGCCGTCGGTGGTCCAGGTGGAGCGGCCGGTGCGGGAGATGGTGGCGCTGCCGGGCACGGGCATGCGGGCTGAGCCGCAGTCGACGAGGCCCGCCTCCTCGAGGGTCTCCGTGCGCCAGCGGTTCTCGGCGCACCACGAGGAGCGGCCGGTCACGACCACTGTGTCGTCCATGGAGAACGGCACCGGCAGCACGCCGGAGGTCAGGGATTCGACCACCAGGGCGGAGGCCCCGGTGTTGGTGAGGGTGGTCTGGAAGGCGAGCGAGCTGTCGCGCACCGCGATGCGCGTCTCGGCCGCGAGGGCGCCGTCGGCCGAGCGCTGCCAGATGATGTCGGCCCCGTCGTCGGCGAGGTGGTGACCGGCGTACCGGAGCGCCTGCCCGACGCTCGTGCGGGTGAGCCCCCGCGTCTGGTTGGCGGCCCTGCCCTCGCCCAGCACGAGGACCTCGACGAGCGGCGTCAGCCGCGTGGCGACGCCGGAGACCGCCTCCACCTGCACCGGGTGCTCATCCGACGTGGTGAGCCGTATCGACAGCCGGTCATTCCCGAGCATCAAGGACATCTGTTCCTCCGCGACGTTGTGGTGGCACCATTGTCAACGCGCGTTGAATGTGTGTCAAACGGGGTAAAAGCTAGACTTGTCCGTCGCCGATCCCAGGAGAGTCATGACCCACGCGCCCTTGCGCCTGCACGCGCCCAGCCGCCGCGACGCCGTCGTCGTCGAGCTGCCGGTCGTGCTCGCGCCGATGGCCGGTGTGACGAACGCGGCCTACCGGCAGCTGTGCCGCGAGCAGGGCGCGGGGCTGTATGTGTGCGAGATGATCACGTCGCGCGGGCTGGTCGTGGGTGACCACAAGACCAAGGACATGCTGGCGTTCGATCCGGGGGAGACCACGCGGTCCGTCCAGCTGTACGGCGTCGACCCCGACGTCATGGCCGACGCCGCGCGGATCCTCGCCCGCGACTACGCCGTCGACCACATCGACCTGAACTTCGGCTGTCCCGTGCCGAAGGTGACGCGCAAGGGCGGCGGGGGCGTGCTGCCGTACAAGCGCGACCGGTTGCGGGCGATCGTGCGCGAGACGGTGCGCGCCGCCGACGAGTTCGGCGTGCCGGTGACGATCAAGACGCGGATCGGCATCGACGGCGAGCACGAGACGTTCCTCGACGCGGGCAGGATCGCCCAGGAGGAGGGTGCCGCCGCCATCGCGCTGCACGGCCGCACCGTCCAGCAGGCGTACTCGGGCGAGGCCGACTGGGCCCGCATCGCCGAGCTGGCGGACGCCGTCGACATCCCCGTGCTGGGCAACGGCGACATCTGGGAGGCCGAGGACGCGCTGCGGATGATGGCGGAGACGGGCTGTGCCGGCGTCGTGATCGGCCGCGGCTGCCTGGGCCGCCCGTGGCTGTTCGGTGATCTCGCGGCGGCCTTCCGCGGCGAGGAGCTGCGGCTGCGGCCGAGCCTCGGCGAGGTCGGCAGGATGCTGCTGCGTCACGCGGAGCTGCTCGCCGGCCTGCAGGGCGAACGCCACGGCCTGACGGACCTGCGCAAGCACATGGCGTGGTACTTCAAGGGGTACCCGGTCGGCGAGCTGCGCCGTCGGTTCGCGATGGTGTCGTCACTGGCCGAGTTGACCGAGTTGGTCGGCCTCCTCGACCCCGACGCGGAGTTCCCCGTCGCCGAACTCGGCACCCCGCGCGGCCGCCAGGGCTCCCCGCGGGGCAAGGTCGTCCTCCCACACGGCTGGTACGACGACACCTCCGGCTGCGAGTTGGACCTGAGCGAGGCCGAGGTCGGCGTTTCAGGCGGTTGACGGACCCCAACAGCCCGCCCGATCCCCGGACCGATAGATTCCCCCTACGCGGCCTGCACCCCGCGGGCCCGGGATGGGAGACGCACATGACAGACTTCGTGACTCTGACGATCGACGGCGTTGAGCATCAGCTACCCGTCGTGACGGGGACCGAGGGTGAGCGCGGGATCGACATCTCGAAGCTGCGCTCGAGGACCGGGTTCATCACGATCGACGACGGGTATGGCAACACGGGATCGTGCCAGTCGGCGATCACGTTCATCGACGGCGAGAAGGGCATCCTGCGCTACCGCGGCGTGCCCATCGAGGACCTCGCGGCGCGGTCGAGCTTCATCGAGACCGCGGAGTTGCTGATCTTCGGCGAGCTCCCGGACGACGAGGAGCGCGACGAGTTCCGCGATCTTCTCACCGAGAACTCGGCCCTGCACCGCGATATGCGCAAGCACTTCGACGGCTTCCCGGCCAACGCGCACCCGATGAGCATCCTGTCGGCGATGATCAGCGCGCTGCAGAGCCACGACATGCCCGAGCACCAGTTCACGGACTCGAACGGCTTCAAGGAGGCCGCGGCGAGCCTGATCGCGAAGACGCGGACCATCGCGGCGGCGTCGTACAAGTCGCACATCGGGCAGCCGATCGCGTACCCGCGCTACGACCTGCCCTATGCGGAGAACTTCCTCCACATGATGTTCTCGGTGCCGTACCGCGACTACGAGGCGACGCCCGAGGTGGCGCACGCGCTCAACATGTTCCTGGTGCTGCACGCCGACCACGAGCAGAACTGCTCGACGTCGACCGTCCGCATGGTCGCCTCCGGCGGGGCGAACATGTATGCCTCGGTGTCCGCGGGCGTCAACGCGCTGTGGGGGCCGAAGCATGGCGGCGCGAACATGGGCGTGATCGAGATGCTGGAGTCGATCCGCGACGGCGAGATGACGGCCCAGCAGTACGTCAGCCGGGCGAAGGACCGCAACTCCGGCGTGAAGCTGATGGGCTTCGGGCACCGCGTCTACCGCAACTTCGACCCGCGCGCGAAGATCCTCAAGGAGGCGGCGGACTCGCTGCTGGACGCGATGCACATCACGGACCCGCTGCTGGACATCGCCCGCGACGTGGAGCAGGCGGCGCTGGCCGACGACTACTTCGCGTCGCGCAAGCTGTATCCGAACGTCGACTTCTACTCCGGCATCATCCTGCGCGCGATCGGCATCCCGGTCGACATGTTCACGGTGATGTTCGCGATCGGCCGCACGCCGGGCTGGATCGCGCACTGGAAAGAGGTCAACGACAACCCGGGTCAGCGCATCTACCGGCCGCGGCAGATCTACGTGGGCAACCGGAAGTCGGAGTGGAAGGACCGTTCGGAGCGGTAGCCGCACGCGTGCAGTAGGTTGGCGTCGACATGAACGACGACATCCTGCTGCCGCGCGCCAAGCTCTGGGCCGCCACCATGCACGGGCATGGGGCGGACGTGA
Source organism: uncultured Arachnia sp. (assembly GCA_934636715.1). The sequence continues at coordinate 12,194 of CAKUBE010000013.1, read as the reverse complement.
TCACCGCGCACGAGACGTCGACGGCGCGGGTCGCGCCGCGCGAGCCGCGCCGTCGGGCCGCGCGCGAGGAGCTGGAGCGGCTGCTCTACGTGCCCGAGGCGAGCTTCTCCGACGGCGCGGGCGACCGCGCGGTCGAGGAGGAGTCGGACGAGTTCCGCACGTGCTTCGAGCGGGACCGGGACCGGATCGTGCATTCGGCGGCCTTCCGCAGGCTCGCGGGCAAGACGCAGGTCGTCGTCTACCCGACGGACCACCAGCGCACCAGGCTGACGCACGCCATCGAGGTGGCGCAGGCGGCGGTGGCGATGGCGCGGGGGATCGGCGTGAACGTGACGCTGGCCGACGCCGTCGCGCTCGGTCACGACTGCGGTCACGGCCCCGGCGGGCACGCGTCCGAGGACGCGTTCGACGCCTACATCGAGGGCGGCTACGACCACGGCCCCTGGGGCGCCGACGTCGTGCTGACGAGCCTCAATCTCACGGCGCAGACGCTCGACGGCATCCGCAACCACTCGTGGTCGCGGCCCGCGCCGTCGACGGTGGAGGGCGAGATCGTGTCGTGGGCGGACCGGATCGCGTACTGCGCGCACGATCTCGAGGACGCGATCTACGCCGGCATCGTCACGCTCGACGACGTGCCCGAGGTGGTCCGCGAGGTCGCCGGGGTCACGCGCCGCCAGCAGTTGGCGACGTTCATCAACGCGGTGATCGACACGACCAGCCGCACCGGCGCCGTCGGCATGGACGCGGTGACCGCAGAGGCGCTTGCCGAGCTGCGCCGGTTCAACTACGAGCGGATCTACACGCGTCCGGAGTCGGTGGCGCAGTCGGTGACGGTGGTGAAGGTGCTCCGCGCGCTGGTCGACCACTACCTCGAGAACCCGGCGGCGATGCCGGAGGAGTACCGCGACGAGGACCTCGTGCGCGGCGCGGTCACGTACGTCGGCGGCATGACGGACCGCTTCGCGTTCGAGCGCGCGAAGCGCCTCCTGGGCTGGGACCCGAAGCGCCTCCCCCGCGGCATCGGCCGAGGCGCCTAGGCGCGCAGTCTCGACTTGAGATCCGCGGGGAGCAGCCAGGTGCGCGACATCAGCCAGCGGGCGGTGACGGCGACCGACACCTGAGCGGTGTTGATCCCGACGAGGACCAGGATCTGTGCGGCGGCCGCCGCCCACGGCGAGCCGCCGCCGAGCAGCACGCCGATGTAGGCGCCCGGCAGGGTGACGAGGCCGACGGTGCGGGTCTGGTCGAGCGCGGGGATGAGCGCCTCGTGCAGGTCCGGAGAGACCACGCGGTGAATGGCCTGCGAGCGCCAGTAGCCGAGCGCGAGGTAGGCCTCGTACTGGTCGATCCCGCCGCGCAGGTCGGAGAAGGCGCGGCGGCCCGCGAGCGTGTGGACCGACATCACGTTGCCGACCAGGATGCTGGCGATGGGCACGATGGCCGGGCCGTTCAGCGGCGCGACGCCGGAGGCGAAGATGACGACGAGCACGGGAAGGGCGCCGGCGAGCATCGCCAACGCCGCGGAACCGCGGCCCAGCCAAGTGGTGAGTCCTGTGCGCTGCGCCGTCGTGTAGACCCCGATGAGGAACATCACCGCGACGAACGCGAGAGCATAGGCGACGTGTTGCAGCGCGAAGCCGACGACGAGCGTGACGGCTAGGAGCTGGACGCCGGCGCGCACGGCGGCCCACGGAATGGACGTCGCCACGGGCAGTCTGCCCGCGATGGATACCGAGACTCCGCCGACGATCAGGACACCGAGCGCCACCGCCAAGGGCCAACCGATCTCCACCGTCACGCCGCAAGGATAGTGGGGTGGCAGGGGCGCGGTCCCATTGGGGCCGTGCCCTAGAATCCTTGCTCATGGCGGGCCGGATCAACGAGGAAGACATCGCCGCCGTCCGCGAGCGCAGCCGCATCGAGGACGTCGTCGGCAGCTATGTCGCGCTCCGCAACGCCGGGGGCGGATCGCTGAAGGGGCTGTGCCCGTTCCACGACGAGAAGACGCCCAGCTTCCAGGTCACGCCGTCGCGGGGCTTCTACTACTGCTTCGGCTGCGGCGAGGGCGGCGACGTCATCACGTTCCTGCAGCGCCAGCAGAACCTCTCCTTCGTCGAGGCCATCCAGGTGCTCGCCGACCGGGCGGGCATCGTGCTGCGCGTCGAGGACGACGGCATGCCCGGCCAGGCGCCCGGGCTCCGCAAGCGCATCCTCGAGGCCAACGAGGCCGCGCAGGAGTTCTTCTCTGAACAACTCGACTCGCCCGAGGCCGTCGAGGCGCGCCGGTTCCTGCACGGCCGCCAGTTCGATCGCGCCAACGCGCTCCAGTTCAGCGTCGGCTACGCGCCGCGCCACGGCTCCGCACTGCGGCAGACCCTGCGCGCGAAGGGGTTCGAGGACGACGTCCTGAAGGCGGCCGGGCTGATCCGCGACCGCGGGCGCGACTTCTTCGTCGGCCGGGTCCTGTGGCCCATTCGCGACTCGGCCCAGGCCGTCCTCGGATTCGGCGCGCGCCGGATCTTCGACGACGACCGCCTGCCCGCGAAGTACATCAACACCCCGGAGTCCCCGGTCTACAAGAAGTCCCACGTCCTCTACGGCCTCGACCTCGCGCGGCGCGAGATCGGCCGCAAGTCCCAGGCCGTGATCGTCGAGGGCTACACCGACGTCATGGCCGCGCACCTGTCCGGCGTCGGGACGGCGGTGGCGTCGTGCGGGACGGCGTTCGGCGAGGACCACGCCCGCCTCCTGCAGCGCCTCATGGGCACGTCCACCGGCCTGCACGGCGAGGTCATCTTCACGTTCGACGGCGACAAGGCCGGCCAGGCCGCGGCCCTGAAGGTGTTCAAGGGAGACCAGAACTTCGTCTCGCAGACCTACGTCGCCGTCGAGCCCAGCGGACTCGACCCGTGCGACCTGCGCATGGAGCAGGGCGAGGCGGCGGTCCGCGAGCTCGTCGGCCGCCGGATCCCGCTGTACCGGTTCGTGATGACCAACATCGCCAAGAGCTACGACCTCGACCGGGCCGACGGCCGCCTCTCGGCCGCGCGCGAAGGCGCGGCGCTCGTCGGCGCGATCCGTGACCAGTCACTGGTCAGCCAGTACCTGCGCGAGCTCGCCGGGATGCTGGGCATGGACGTCGACGACGTCCGCCGGGAGGCCGCCCGGGTGGGGCGGCGCGCGCCCGCGCACGTGGTCGATCACCATGAGCCGCCGCCCGACGACGAGCCCCCCGCGCCGGATCCCGCGTGGCCGAGCGCCGACGACCCGGCCCTCCGGCTCGAGCGCGACACCGAGAAGCTGATGCTGCAGTACCCGCTGACGTTCGACACCGCCTGGAACGGGGTCGAGGAGCGCGACTTCACCCATCCCGGCTACCAGGCCGTCTTCCGGCTGATCACGGCCGTGCCGTTCGGCGACAACTGGACGGACCGCCTGCGCGCGGAGGCCCCGAACGACCTCGTCCGGCAGCTGCTCGTCGCTCTTCTCGTCGAGCCGCTGCTGCGCGAGCCCGACGAGCTGTACTCCTCGACCCACGTGGCGCGCCTGCGGCTGGCGACGGTGACGCGGCGGATCGCGGACGTGAAGTCCAAGCTGCAGCGCACGGACCCGTTGAAGGAGTCGACGAGCCATCGGGCGCAGTTCGCGGAGCTCACCGAGCTGGAGATGCGGCGTAAGAAGCTGCTTGCCGTCGGGCTCGGCTAGCGGGCTCCGGACGGCTCATCGTCGTCCGCTCCGCCGACAGCAGGGTCCGGGCCTCCGCGAGCGCCGTCCGCTCCCAGCGCGCGACCGTCGACGGCGATCTGCGCAGTTCCCTCGAGACCTGGGCCAGCGTCTGCGGGCTACGGCCGATGCCGTAGCGGGCGGTGAGGATGTGGGCGTGCGTGGGATGGAGCAGGGCGAGGAAATCGGTGCCGCAGCCGACCGGCTGCTCCACGGGCTCGGCGGGGAGCACGTCGGCCCATTCGACGCCGAGGCTGACCGTCTCCATGGCGCCGCGGACGGCTGCGGTCGTCGACACGCCGACGGCTTTCGCCGCCTCGACGAGCGTGGTGGACACGCCGAGGTGCGCCAGCCGGTTGCGCTCCGTGGTCGCCAGGGCGGCGGCCCAGCGGTCGCCGCGCGTCGGCGGCAGGGTCCCCGGCCGGTGCCGGTACGCCTCCACCAGCGCCTGGGTGGCGTTCTGGTAGACGAAGCTCGTGAACCGCATACCGCGGGCGTGGTCGTAGCGGATGACGGCCTCGGTGAGCGCGAGGAAGGCGTCCTGGAGGAGGTCGTCGACCGGAAGCAACTGGATGTTCGCCACCTGGTGCGCGAGGTGTGCCGCGACCCGGGCGCCCGCCCACCACAGCCGTTCCCTCGCCCGGTCGCCCGCCTCGACGACCTGCTCCAACCCGGTCTCGGACCCCCGTTCCACGAGCAGGTGCGCGGCGTACACGCCCGCTTCCACGGTGCGGGCGAGCGCCACGTCCTCGCCGGGCTGGAGAGTGATCACGGGCAGGTCGCGGTATCGAAGGCTCATGCGGCGAGCCTGCTGGGTCGTGCCCTGACGCGAAAGGCCCTTCGCGCGATCTGTGGACAAGATCGACGGACAACACTTCTTTTCCACAGACGGCAGAATGGGGGCATGGCTTGGTTCTCGCGCCCCGATCGTTCTGTCTTCGCAGGCCTCGACGACGCCGTCGGTCACCGTGTCGACGTACTCGCGCACGCCGTCGGCGACGGCGTCCTGCTGGCCGCGACCCGGGAGGAGTTCGCGCTTCGGCGTGGGGAGGCGTGGACGGTGTGGCCGTGGGCCGAGGTCGGCGGCGGTGCGTGGAAGGCGGAGGCGCAGCGGTTCCGGTTCCGCACGATCGACAACCAGCAGCACGAGGTGTCGCTCACGGAGGTCAACCGCCTGCCCGAGGTGTTCCGCGAGCGGGTGAACGCCTCGATGGTGGTCAGCACGGTGCTCGACGTGTCGCGCGGCCAGGTGCAGATCGTCGCCCGCCGCGGGCTGGGCGCGGACTCGGCGCTGCACTGGTACGCGATCCCGTCAGGCGGCGCCGACCTGGGCGACGAGGCGACGCGAGCCATCGTCGTCGCGGAGACCGACCGGCTGAAGTCGGAGTACGCGTAGCAGCGCCCGTCGATTGGCCCGGTGTCGGCATCTCTGCTAACGTTCTTTCTCGCGCAGCAGTGCCATTCCCTGGTAGCTCAATTGGCAGAGCATTCGACTGTTAATCGAAGGGTTACTGGTTCGAGTCCAGTCCGGGGAGCCATGCTGACACACGCCCTAGCCAGAGCCTGGTTGGGGCGTGTGTCATGTGTATGCGACACCCACGAGGTCTTCCCAGAGCCGCCCCTCCGCCGTAGAATGACCCTCTGGGCAAGCGGCGAGGGGATGCGTCATGGCTGCTGACATAAAACATGTTCATGGGAAGCAGGCCTGCAGCTGCCAGGTCAAGACCCTTGAGATGATCGAGTCCCGGCTCCGCGCCATCGGCGCCATCAAGCAGGACCTCTCCGGGCTCATCACCCAGCAGGCGTTCTCGACTGATGTCAAGGCCTCAGGTGGAACGCACGACGGCGGCGGCGTCTGGGACGTGAAGTTCACGGTGGTCGACACCATCGAGAAGCGACGGGCGTGGCGCGAGTCGGGTGCGTGGGCTACGTTCCGCACAAAGGACCAGGGTCCGTGGCCGGATCACGGCCACGTGAACTGGGTCGGCTGTCCGCACATGTCTGAGCCTGCCAAGCGGCAGGTCAAGAAGTATCGGCGCGGACTCAACGGCCTCAAGGGCGATGGGCCGGACCAGGCGCCGCGGCTGAAGGTGGTGACCTGGGAACAGGCGCTGGCGGCCTTCAACCAACCGAAGGCTGCGCTGGCGAAGCCGAAGAGGGTGATCGACCTTGTGCTGCTGGTGAAGACAGCGGAGCGGCACCTGGCGGTCGGCCCGAGCATGGAGGCGATCAACGCCCTGGAGAAGGACAAGCAGGTCGACCTCGTGCAGGCGGCCCTGAATCGGGCTCTCGGCTCGAAGCTGAGGCGTGATGGTCGGTACGGCCCGGCGACCCGCCGCGTCTACACCAGGTGGCAGGAGGCGATCGGCTTCACCGGAGACGACGCCGACGGCAAGCCAGCGCGGAAGTCACTCAAGAGGCTTGGCGACAAGTCAGGTCTGTTCACCGTGAAGGTGTAGCTCGCCAGTTAGGTGAAGAGCCGGTACAGCAGGATGGCGGCGGTCGTGAGTATCAGGATGCCGCCGCCCACGATGGCGACGGCGATGAGGTTGGCCAGGTAGTACCTGAAGGTGCATTGCATGCTGCTCACCGAGCCGTGACAGAGGTCACACGTCTCGGCGTGGATTGCCCGGGGGGCAGGGCGGTCCTGGCTGGCTTCCATCTCGTTCGCCAAGCTACTGCACGCGAGGATCGAAACGGTCCCGTTTTCCCCATTCGGGGGTAGACAGGTGCACTTAAGTGCATTGACAAGCCAGCAGTCCTTGTGCTGACCGCTGCGTCAGGATGCGGTGACGGCGTCGAGATCGCCGAGGAACCGGTCGGCCCACTTGTCGATGTCGTTGGTCGCCACCTGCTTCTTCAGCGCTCGCATCCGACGCTGGCGCTTCGCCCGCGGGTCCGTCGCGGCCTGCATGATGGTCTCCTTGAGCCCGTTCAGGTCGTAGGGGTTGACCAGGTACGCCTGACGGAGTTCCTGCGCGGCACCCGCGAACTCGCTGAGCACCAGCGCGCCGTTCGTGCTCGGGTGACAGGCCACGTACTCCTTGGCGACGAGGTTCATGCCGTCAGCAAGGGGCGTGACCACCATGACGTCGGCGATCCGGTACATCGCCGCCATGGTCGAGCGCGGGAAGCCCGCGTGGCGGTAGACGATGGGCGGCCGACCGACGCCGCCCATCTCGGAGTTGATGCGGCCCACGAGGAGGTCGATGTCGTCGCGGAGGCGGCGGTACTCGTCGACCCGCTCGCGCGACGGCGTGGCGACCTGCAGGAAGACCGCCTCCGCGGGATCCAGCCGACCCTCGTCGAAGAGCTCCGCGATAGCTCGGACACGCTGCCGAAGCCCCTTGGTGTAGTCGAGTCTATCCACGCCGAGCAGGACAAGCTTGGGGTGGCCGAGTTCTTCGAGGAGCGCCTCCGCCTCGGCAACAGCCTCGGGCGAGTTGGCCAGGTCTGCGAAGCCCTGCGTATCGATGGAGATGGGGTAGGCGCGGGCGTAGCAGGCGCCATGTTCGACGGTGACCCGGTCGCGCTCGACCTTGCGCTTCGTGCGGGCGCGCACGAGTCGTCGGAAGTTCGCCGCGGCGGTCGAGACCTGGAAACCGACGAGGTCTGCGCCCAGGAGGCCCTCGAGGATCTCCTTGCGCCAGGGGAGCTGGGAATACAGCTCGACCGGAGGGAAGGGGATGTGCAGGAAGAAGCCGATCTTCAGGTCCGGCCGAAGCTCGCGCAGCAGCTTGGGCACCATCTGGAGCTGGTAGTCCTGCACCCACACCGTCGCGCCTTCTGCGGCGACCTCCGCAGTGATCTCCGCGAACCGGCGGTTGACGACGAGGTAGGCGTCCCACCATTCGCGGTGAAACTCCGGGAACGCCACCGTGTCGTGGTAGAGCGGCCAGAGCGTGGCATTGGAGAAGCCCTCGTAGTACTCCTCGTACTCCGACTGACTGAGCGGCACCGGAACGATGGTGTAGCCGTCGTGCTCGAACGGATCGAGCTCCTCGTCAGGGGCGCCGTGCCAGCCGACCCACGCGCCGCCGCGCCGTCGCATCACAGGTTCGAGGGCCGTGACCAGCCCACCGGGCGACGTGCGCCACGAGACCTCTCCGTCCTCGACGATGCGGTCGACGGGCAGCCTGTTGGCGACCACCACGAACTCTGCGTTAACGGCCATAGGGATTCCTCCTCGGTTCGTGACAACCATAGCGAGGCGCTCTGACAGTCTGGTTACGACGATCTGAGGCGGCGTCTGACCAACCTGGCAGAGTAGGGCCATGACGAGTTTCCGCGCCCAGACAGACTTCGCCGCCCAGTTCCTCCAAGCCGCGGCGGCGCGGCCAGGGAAGGTCTTGCTGGCGACCGACTTCGACGGCACGCTGGCGCCCATTGTCGAGAACCCCGAGGACTCGCGGCTGCTTCCCGCGGCTGCGGGGGCCTTGGCGCAGTTAGGCCCCGCGCTGGGTGTGGTGGCGATCATCACCGGGCGGGGGGTCGCGAAGGTGCGGGAGCTGGGTCGGCTGGAGGGTAGACCCGGGCTGGAGCGCCTCGTGGTCCTCGGCCAGTACGGCGCCGAGCGTTGGGACGCGGCGACGGGGGAGGAGACCCCGCCCGAGGTGCCGGCGTCGATCGCAGCAGCGCGGCCTGAACTCGAGGCCCTGCTCGCCGACCCTCGTTTCGTCGGCGTTCGTTTGGAGGACAAGGGCCGTGCGTTGGGGGTGCACACCCGCCCGGCCCCCGACCCCGTCGGCGCCTACGAGGCGCTGCGGGAGCCGTTGGCGTCCATCGCCGCGCGCCACGGCCTGGTGCTGGAGCCAGGCCGGAGCGTGCTCGAACTGCGCGCCTCGTCGCTGACGAAGGGGGACGCGCTGCGGGCATTGGTCGCGGAGACAGGCGTGTCGGCCGTCGCGATGTGCGGCGACGACCTCGGCGATCTGCCCGCCTTCGACGTCCTGGACGAACTCCGCGCGGAGGGCCTGGCCACGTGCGCTGTCGTCGCGGCCTCGGCCGAACAGCCAGTGCTGTCGCAGCGTGCGGACGTCTTATGTGAGGGCCCGGAGGGCGTCGCGGCCTGGTTGGCCGAACTCGCGCGCGCGATCACCGCCCCGCTATCCTGACCCCGCTGAGGGGCGTTAGCTCAGCCGGTTAGAGCAGGGGACTCATAATCCCTTGGCCGCGGGTTCGAGCCCCGCACGCCCCACCCAAAGTGTCTTACGGGGACACGCGACATGACTGTTCCCGGTCGCTGAGCCTGTCGAAGCGTCTCGTTCTGCTTTCTTGCTTCCGGTCGCCTCGCGAACGATGGTTGCGAACGGCTCGGCGAGGCGGGGGTGCAGCTGCTCGTCCTCGGTGATCTCCAAGCGCGTGTAGAACGCTTGGTTCGCCAATCGACGGTTGTCGTCGTCGGAGTGGGCGTAGGCCTGGTGCGCGTCGGTCAGGAGTTCCAGGCTGTCGTGGAGGAGTGCCCTGCCGCCCGTGTGCTGCTCGTGGTGCTCGCTGAGGCGGTGCTTGATGTCGGCAAGCCCGGCTCGGATGCGGTCTTGGTGTCGCTTGAGCGTCGGTAGGTCGATGGCCTCGGCGAAGTGCGCGGCCAACAGCTTGTCGCTCTCGGCTTCAAGTCTGGCCCGGTTCGTCGCCTCGAACCCGCGTTCTGACAGCAGCTTGCATGTCGCGGCCACGAGCTTCTGCTTCGAGTCATACGCCGGACGCCCCGGCCACGCCGCATCTCCGCCATCGCACTCACTCCTCGTCTCATCCCCCCAACGGGCCGGTCACCAATTTCGTACAGACTAGTACGTACCTTGATCTGCGGACACGTGAGGTGTGACTGGCAGTTGCTGCGGAGCCGGTATGTCGACTCTCCGACATCGAGGCGGGGCTCACGGATAGAATCTGTGTGATGGCTGAGAGTGATGATGAGCGCTTGGCGGCGGAGCAGCGCGCGCGGGTGCTGATCGACCGTCAGTTGGTTGCGTCGGGGTGGGCGGTGCAGGATCGCAGTGCGCTCAACCTCTTCGTGCCGCAGCGGGGTATCGCCGTCCGCGAGGTCTTCATGAAGCAGGGCCATGGGCGCGTCGACTATTTGCTGTATGTCGACAAGGCCGTCGTCGGTGTGATCGAATCGAAGCCGATGGGCACGCCACTCTCTGGCGTTGAGTGGCAGTCGGCGATGTACGCCACTGGGCTCCCCGAGGATGTGCGCCGCAAGGCACTCGACCCTGGGGGCCGCCTGCCTTTCGTTTTCGAGGCGGCGGGCACCGAGACCCATTTCACGAACGGTTTTGACCCAGCACCACGCGCCCGTCGCATCTTCGCGTTTCCCAGGCCCGTGACCCTCGCCGCGACTGTCCGTGCCGCAACGGAGAATCCCGATCAGGCTCCGACCTGGCGGGGTAAGGTGCGCACCTTGCCTTCGCTCGACCCGACCCCGCTGCGCCCGGCGCAGGTCGATGCGATTAGCGGTATCGAACAGAGTCTCGTCGAGCAGCGCTTCGGGCGTTCACTCGTGCAGATGGCTACCGGCGCGGGCAAGACTTACACCGCCGTCACGGAGGCGTATCGACTACTCAACTGGGGTGGATTCCAGCGCATCCTCTTCCTCGTGGATCGCAACAACCTCGCGGATCAGACGATGGGCGAGTTCCAGAACTACCGCACGCCCGACGATGGTCGCCGCTTCACCGAGCTGTATAACGTGACGAAGCTCGCCAGGGGCGGGATGCCGGATTCCACGAAGGTCGCGATCTCGACTATCCAGCGTGTGTTCAAAGCGATCAAGAACGAAGACGTGCCCGAAGGTGACGACCAGGGCCTCGATGAGTTTCGTCCCGACGAACCCGTGACGGTCAGTTACAACCACGAGCTTCCGCCAGAGACCTTCGACCTCGTAATTGTCGATGAAGCACACCGTTCGATCTACGGCGTCTGGCGCGGGGTGCTCGAATACTTCGATGCGCACATCGTCGGGCTCACCGCCACCCCGGGCAAGCAGACCTTCGGATTCTTCCAGCAGAACCTGGTCTCGGAGTACACCTACCCGCAGTCCGTCGCCGACGGCGTGAACGTCGACTTCGACATCTTCCGCATCAAGACCGAGATCACCGCGAACGGTTCCACCATCGAGGCCGGCACCTACGTCCCGACAGTCGATCGCAGCACCCGCGAGCAGAAGCTGATCCGGCTCGACACCGATCTCGACTACACACCCGGCCAGCTGGACCGGGCGGTGACGTCGAAACATCAGATCCGACTCGTGCTGGAGACCTTCCGTGCCCGGCTCTTCACCGAGATCTTCCCTGGACGCCACACCGTGCCGAAGACACTGATCTTCGCCAAGGACGACAACCACGCTGAGGAGATCGTGCAGACCGTGCGCGAAGTGTTCGGCAAGGGAAACGACTTCGCTGCGAAGATCACCTACTCCGCGAAAGACCCGAAGGGGCACCTGAAGGCGTTCCGCACCAGTCCTGCAATGCGCGTCGCGGTGACCGTCGACATGATCGCCACCGGCACCGACGTCAAGCCGCTGGAATGCGTCATGTTCATGCGCGACGTGCGCAGCGGTCAGTACTACGAGCAGATGAAGGGCCGCGGTGCCCGAACGATCGCACCGGCCGACCTCAAGGCGGTGACCGACGACGCAGACGCGAAGACACGATTCGTGATTGTGGACGCTATCGGCGTCACCGAGCACCACTTCGTCGAACCGCCCCTCAACCGCGAGAAGTCGATCAGTCTCAAGAAGCTTCTCGACAAAGCAGCGGCGCTCACCCTCACCGAGGATGAGGTCGCCACTCTGGCCAGCCGACTGGCGGCTCTTGATCGACAGCTCACTCCCGCCGAGCGCAACGAACTCGACGAAGTTGCGGGGCTGCATGATGCACAAGCGTCGATGCACGACATCGTGCGGGCCCTCGTAGATGCGGTCGATCCCGAGACCCAGGCCACCGCCATTGCCGCAGAGACCGATCGCGCTCCAGCTGACGTGGTGCAGGACCTTCTTGACACGGCCGTCGAGCCGTTGGCCGCCAACCCAGAGCTGCGCACCAGAATCATCGAGCTACGCCGCGCGAAGGATCAGGTGATCGACGAGGTGAGCCGCGACGAGGTGCTCGAAGCGTACGGTGTCGTGGACCCCGACAAGGCGAAGCACACGATCGAGTCGTGGCGGGAGTACCTCGCCGAGCACCGCAGCGAGATCAGCGCGATCGAGCTGATGTTCGAGGCAAAGGGAAGAGGCATCCGTTTCGACCAGATCCAGGAACTCGCTGACCGGATCGCACGCCCTCCGCACAACTGGACCGTCGACATCATCTGGAACTCTTACCTCTCCATCGGCATCGAGTATCGAGGTCACGCCGAGACCCGCAACCGGCACGCGGCAACCGATCTGATAGGGACTGCTGCACGGATAGGTGACATCTGAGTTGGCTAGCCCGGTGGGCTGGCCTGGAAGGATGTCATCATGCCCA
>CAKUBE010000012.1 GCA_934636715.1 uncultured Arachnia sp. | reverse complement strand
GTCGTCGAGGTCGCGGGGCGGCGGGCGGCCATCGAGGAGGCGCTGCGGCGCGCGCCGGCCGGGGGCGTCGTCGCCGTCCTCGGCAAGGGACACGAGCGCGGCCAGATCCTCGGCGATCGCACGGCGCCCTTCGACGACGTGGAGGAGGCCGTCGCCGCGTGGCGCCGGCTGCAGCAGGAAGGAGCGCCCGGTGGATCCGAGCACGATGGCTGAGCTTGTCGAGTTGATGCAGCCCGCCGCGGTCGAGTTGGTCGGCGGCGACGTCCCCGTCGGTCCGGACGTGGTGATCGACAGCCGCGCCGCCACGCCCGGGTCGCTGTTCGTCGCGCTGCCGGGGGAGCGGGTCGACGGCCACGCGTTCGCGCCCGCCGCGGTCGCGAACGGCGCGGCCGGGGTCATCGGAATGGCGCTCACCGACGCGGACGTCCCGCACCTCCTCGCCGCCGACTCCGTCGAGGCGCTCAGCTGGCTCGCCCGCGGCCTCGTCCGCCGCGCCCGCGCGCGCGGCACGCTGAGCGTCGGGGTCACCGGCAGCTCCGGCAAGACGAGCACCAAGGACCTCATGGCCCAGGTGTTCGAGTCCGCGGGTCCGACGGTGGCGCCGGTCGGCTCGCAGAACAACGAGATCGGCGTGCCGTTGACGGCCTGCCGCGTCACCCGGGACACCCGTTACCTCGTCTCCGAGATGGGGGCCCGCGGGATCGGCCACATCGCCTGGCTGACGTCGCTCGTCGGCCTCGACGTCGGCGTGTGCCTCAACGTCGGCCGCGCCCACGTCGGCGAGTTCGGCGGCATGGAGGCGACGGCGCTCGCCAAGAGCGAGATCGTCTCGGGCCTTGCCCCGGACGGCTGGGCGGTGCTCAATGCCGACGACCCTCTGGTCGCCGCGATGGCCGGCGCGACGCCGGCGCGGATCGCGTGGTTCGGCGAGGGGACGCTCCGCGGGGGGGACCTGCGCGTCACGGCCCGCGAGGTCACCCTCGACGCGCTCGCCCGCGCCTCCTTCACCCTCGTGGCCGACGACGGCGGATCCGAGCGGACCGCGCGCGTCGCCCTCGGGGTGATCGGGCGCCACCAGGTGTCCAACGCGCTGGCCGCGGCCGCGGCCGCCCTGGTCGCCGGCCTCGACCTCGACGGCGTCGCCGCCGCTCTCTCGGCCGCGGGACCGCGCTCGCGGTGGCGGATGGAGCTGGAGACCAGGTCCGACGGCGTGCTGGTCCTCAACGACGCCTACAACGCGAATCCCGACTCCATGGCCGTCGCCCTCGACACCCTCCAGCGGCTGACCGCGACGTCCCGCGACGAGCACCCCGACGCCCGTGCCTACGCGGTGCTGGGCGACATGCTCGAGCTCGGGTCCGACGCCGCGGAGCTGCACCGCGATCTCGGCCGCCGCGCGGCGGCCGCGGGCGTCGCGGAGGTGATCGCCGTCGGCGGGTTGGCCGACGACGTGGCCGCGGGCGCCGCCGCGGGTGGGGTCTCCGCCCGCGTGGCCGCCAGGGAGACGGTCGCCGCCTCGCTTACGCTTAGGCCCGGCGACGTGGTCCTCGTGAAGGGGTCCCGCGGCGTCGGGTTGGAGAAGGTGGCCGCTGAGCTGATCGCCCGGGAAGGAGGAGCCTCGTGATCAACATCCTGCTGAGCGGCGGGCTCTCGCTGATATTCGCGCTGATCGGGACGCCGTTGCTCATCCGGTTCCTGACCCGGCGACAGTACGGACAGTTCATCCGCGAGGACGGGCCGACGGCGCACTACGTCAAGCGCGGCACCCCCACCATGGGCGGCCTCGTCATCGTCGGCGCCGTGGTCGCCGCCTACGTCGTCACCCACCTCGTGCGCTGGCAGGCGCCGAGCCTCTCCGGCATCCTGCTGCTCAGCCTCGCCGCGGGAATGGGCTTCCTCGGCTTCCTCGACGACTGGGCGAAGATCTCGAAGGAGCGCAGCCTCGGCCTGACGCCTCGTGGGAAGCTGATCGGCCAGGCGGGCATCGGCGCGGCGTTCGCGCTCGTGGCGCTGCACTTCCCCGACCACAGGGGCGTGACGCCCGCGTCGCCGGCCATCTCCTTCCTGCGCGACATCCCCTGGGCCGTGCTGCCGCTGCTCATCGCGGTGCCGGTGATCGTCTTCCTGATCGCCGCGTGGTCCAACGCCGTCAACCTCACCGACGGGCTCGATGGCCTCGCGGCGGGCAGCGCGACGCTGGTCTTCGCCGCCTACACGCTGGTCAACATCTGGCAGTACAACCAGTGGTGCGGCCGCGCCTCCACCGCCGGCCCGCGCTGTTACGAGGTCCGCGACCCCAACGACCTCGCGATGGTCGCGATCGCGTTCGCGGGCGCCTGCTTCGGCTTCCTCTGGTGGAACGCGAAGCCGGCGAAGATCTTCATGGGCGACACGGGCTCCATGGCCATCGGCGCGGCCCTCGCCGGCCTCTCGGTGATGACGCGCACCGAGCTGCTGCTCGTCATCCTCGGCCTCCTCTTCGTGATCGAGGTCGGCTCGGTCGCGCTGCAGGTCAGCTACTTCAAGGCGACGAAGGGCAAACGCATCTTCAAGATGTCGCCGATCCACCACCACTTCGAGCTCAAGGGCTGGGAAGAGGTCACGGTCGTGATCAGGTTCTGGATCATCTGCGGCCTCTGCGTCGCGCTCGGCATGGGCGTCTTCTACGCGGAATGGGTGGTGGGGCAGTGACCCTCGACTGGATCCGGAGCGCGAACCGCCTCTCCAACTGGCAGGAGGCCTCCGTCGTCGTCGCGGGCCTCGGCGTCTCGGGCTTCGCCGCCGCCGACGGCCTGATGTCGCTGGGCGCGCGGGTGACCGTGCTCGACGAGTCCGAGCAGTTCGCCGACAAGGCGCTGCTGCTGGAGACCCTCGACGTCACCGTCCGGCTCGGCAGGGGCGCGACGGCGCAGCTGCCGCGCGGCACCGACCTCGTCGTCACCTCGCCCGGCTGGCGCCCCTCGGCGCCGCTGCTGCGCCAGGCGCGGGCAGAGGGCGTCCCGGTCTGGGGCGAGACCGAGCTCGCGTGGCGCATGATGCAGCCGGACCGCGTCATCCCGTGGCTCGGCATCACGGGCACCAACGGCAAGACCACCACCACGCAGATGCTGGAGTCGATGCTGATCGCCGACGGGCGCACGGCCGCCGCCGTCGGCAACATCGGCCGGCCCATCGTCGAGGCGATCCTCGACGACGTCGCCTACGACGTGTTCGCCGTCGAGCTGTCCAGCTTCCAGCTGCACTGGATGAACGACGTCCCGCTGCACTCCGCGGTCGTGCTCAACCTGCACGAGGACCACCTCGAGTGGTACGAGGGCGACGACGGCATGGCCCGCTACACCGCCGACAAGGCGAAGATCTACCACGGCGTCACCCACTCCTGCGTCTACAACGCGGAGGAGGCCGCCACCGAGCGGATGGTCGAAGAGGCCGAGGTCGCCGAGGGCGCCCGCGCGATCGGGTTCACCACCGGGATCCCCGCGGTCTCGATGATCGGCGTCGTCGACGACCTCATCGTCGACCGTGCGTTCGTCGCCCAGCGCCAGACCTCGGCGCTCGAGCTCGCGAAGGTGACGGACGTCCATCCCTACGCCCCGCACAACATCGCCAACGCGACGGCGGCCGCGGCGCTCGCCCGCAGCGTCGGCGTGAAGCCGCAGGCCATCGCGCAGGGGCTGAGGGACCTCAACCTCGCGGGGCACCGCATCCAGCGGATCGCGGAGGCCGACGGCGTGACCTGGGTCGACGACTCGAAGGCCACCAACCCGCACGCCGCGAACTCCGCCATGAGCGCCTACCCGTCGTTCGTGTGGATCGCGGGCGGGCAGGCGAAGGGCACCACGTTCGACGACCTGGTCGTGCGGTACCGGGAGCGGATGCGCGGCGCCGTCGTGATCGGGGTCGATCGGCAGCTGATCGCCGACACGCTCGCCCGACACGCGCCCGAGGTCCCCGTCCGGGTGCTCGACAACCCCCACACTGACGTGATGGACGAGGTCGTCGCCCTCGCCGGGGCGATGGCCCGGCAGGGGGACACGGTGCTGCTCTCCCCGGGCTGCGCCAGCTTGGACATGTTCGACGGCTACGCGGCCCGCGGCGAGCGCTTCGCCGAGGCGGTGGAGCGGTACCTGAGGTAGGAGAGGAGACCCGATGGCGACGAACGCTGCGGCCCCGGCGCGCGCCACCACCTGGCAGCAGGTGCGGGCGCTCGCCGCCTCGCCGATGGCGCCCTTCTACCTCATCGCCGCGTCCGTCGCGGTGCTGAGCGGCCTGGGGCTGCTCATGGTGCTCTCGTCGTCGTCGGTGATCGCCGCCTCCCGCGGCGTCAGCGACTTCTACTACCTCGGCAAGCAGGCGAGCGCACTCGGCGTCGGGCTCGTCGGCGCGGTCGCGCTCGCGCTCCTTCCCCCCGACGTGCTGCGCCGGATGGGCTGGGTGGCCTGGGGGCTCGCGGTCGTGCTGCTCGGACTCGTGCTGGCGCTGGGCACCAACATCGACGGCAACCAGAACTGGCTGAAGCTCGGCCCGGTGCAGTTCCAGCCGTCGGAATTCGCGAAGCTCGCGCTCATCGTGTGGTGCGGCACGATCTTCCACCTCAAGCGCGGCCGGATGCACGAGCCGCTGCAGCTGGCGCTGCCGCTGCTTCCCTTCGGGGGGCTCGTCGTCGCGTTGGTCCTCGCCGGAAGGGACCTCGGCACCGGCCTCATCCTCGGCGCCATCCTCGTGATGGTCATGTGGTTCGTCGGGTTCCCGCTGCGCGTCCTCGCGCCGCTGGGGATCGCGGCGCTCGCGCTGGTCGGCCTGCTCGTCTACGGCTCCGGCAACCGGATGAGCCGCATCGCCATCTTCCTCGACCCGCAGTCGAACACGGACCTCTCCAGCCAGCCCATGGCCGCCCTCTACGCGCTCGCCTCCGGCGGCTGGTGGGGCGCGGGACTCGGCGCGAGCAAGCAGAAGTGGGGCGGCCTCAAGACCGGCGCCCACACCGACTACATCTTCGCCGTGATCGGCGAGGAGCTCGGACTGTTCGGCGTCCTGCTGGTGATCGGGCTCTTCGCGCTGCTCGGCTGGGCGGGGCTCGAGGTGGCGCTGCGCTCGGACAAGATCTTCAACCGGGTCGTCGCCGCGGGGATCACCGGCTGGTTCCTCGTGCAGGCCCTGATCAACATCATGGTCGTGATGCACCTGCTGCCCGTGCTGGGCGTGCCGCTGCCGTTCATGTCGTACGGCGGCACCGCGCTCATGGCGTCGCTCATGGCCACCGGGGTCCTGCTGGCGCTCGCCCGGGACACCCCGACGGCGCGCGCCTACCTGGCCTCGCGCAAGAACACGTCGCGGCCGCGCATGACCAGCGTCATGGCGGCCTCCAAGGAGGACTGATTCCCATCGCCACGAGCATCGTGCTGGCCGGCGGCGGCACCGCCGGCCACACCTCGCCCCTGATCGCGACCGCCAAGGCGCTCGACGCCATGGCCGACGTCCGGCTGCTCGCCATCGGCACGGCGAAGGGCCTGGAGACCACCGTGATCCCGGCGGCGGGCCTGGAGCTCGCCCTGATCGACCCGGTCCCGCTGCCGCGCACCGTCAACCTGGACCTCCTCAAGCTGCCCTACACGCTGACGAAGGCGGTGCGCCAGGCGCGCCGCATCCTGAAGCGGACCGGGGCGGACGTGCTCGTCGGCGTCGGCGGCTACGTGTCGCTGCCCGCCTACATCGCCGCGCGGCTGGCGGGCGTCCCCGTCGTCGTCCACGAGGCGAACAAGCTGCCGGGCATCGCGAACAAGGTCGGCGCCCGGTGGGCCCGTTTCGTCGGCACCACCTTCCCGGAGACCGTCATGCGCGGCGGCACGCTGGTCGGCATGCCGATGAGCCGCTCGATCACGCACCCGACCGTGACCCCGGCCGAGGCGCGCGCCGAGTTCGGCCTCGACCCTGACCGGCCGACGCTCCTGGTCAGCGGCGGCTCGCAGGGCGCGGTCAGCATCAACACCGCGGTCGACGGCGCCCGCGACCGGATCCTCGCCGCGGGCATCCAGATCCTGCACGTGCTGGGGCCGAAGAACTTCACGCAGGAGCACGTCGTCGTCGAACACCCCTCGGGCGCGCGGTACGCGCCCGTCGCCTTCGTCTCGGACATGGCCGTCGCGTACGCCGCGGCCGACCTCATGCTGGGCCGCGCCGGCGCGGGCACCGTCATGGAGACCTCCGTCAGCGGCCTTCCCGTGATCTTCGTCCCGCTGCCCTGGGGCAACGGGGAGCAGGGCAGGAACGCGGCGGGCCTCGTCGAGGCGGGGGGAGGCTGGCTCGTCGAGGACGCGGAGCTCACCCCGGATAGACTGGCGGCTCTGGTCACCGAGGCGTTCGCGGATTCCGCCCGGCTCGCCCACATGGCGGACACGTGCCGGGGGATGTACCCCTCGGACGCCGCCGAGCGGCTCGCCCGCGCCGTCCTCGAGGCGGCCGGAAGGAAAGGTAACTGATGCTCCTCAACCCCATCGAGGTCGTCCCCGCCACCGAGGTCGGCCCCGTGCACTTCATCGCGGCCGGCGGCTCGGGCATGAGCGGCGTCGCCCGCCTCTACGCCGAGCTCGGCGTTCCGACGAGCGGCTCGGACCAGTCGGACTCGACGGCGCTGCGGAGCCTCGCGCGCGTCGGGGTGAAGACCTTCGTCGGGCACGAGGCCTCGCAGGTCGGCGACGCGCGCACGGTCGTGATCTCGTCGGCCATCCGCGCCGACAACGTCGAGCTCGTGGAGGCCCGCCGCCGCGGCCTGCGCATCTGGCACCGGTCCGCGGCGCTCGCGGCGCTCATGCAGGGCACGCGCGGGGTGTCGGTCGCCGGCACCCACGGCAAGACCACCACCACGGCGATGACGGCCGTGATGCTGGCCGAGGCCGGCCGCGACCCCAGCTACGTCATCGGCGGCGCGCTGTCCACCAGCGGCGTCAGCTCCGCGATAGGCACCGGAGACGCGTTCGTCGTCGAGGCCGACGAGTCGGACGCCTCCTTCCTGCAGTACCCCACCCAGATCGCGGTCATCACCAACGTCGAGGCCGACCACCTCGTGAACTGGGGGACGCCCGAGGCCTACGCCGACGGGTTCCGCGCGTTCGCGACGCGCCCGAAGGTGCGTCACGTCGTGATCAACGTCGACGACCCGGGCTCCCGTGCGCTCGCCGACCAGCTCGTCGGCGAGGCGAAGCACATCATCCGCTACGGCGAGTCCGAGGACGCGGACGTCCGCATCACCGACGTCGTCGCGCACGGCCTCGGCGTCGCCGCGACCCTCACCTACGGGGAGGAGTCGGGCCGGATCGTGCTGCAGGTGCCCGGCAACCACAACCTCGCCAACGCGTCGGCCGCCTACGCCGTCGGGCGCCTGCTCGGGCTCAGCCACGACGAGGCCGTGACGGCGCTCGGCTGCTTCCAGGGGACGCTCCGCCGGTTCCAGCTGATCACGGACACCGCGGGCATCCGGGTCTACGACGACTACGCGCACCATCCGACGGAGATCCGCGCCGCGCTGACGGCCGCGCGCAGGGCGACCACCGCGGGCAACGAGGAGAGCGGGCTCGACGGGCGGCTGATCGCCTGCTTCCAGCCCCACCTCTACTCCCGCACGCTCGACTTCGCCGACGAGTTCGGCGAGGTGATGACGCTGGCGGACATCGCCGTCATCAACGACGTCTGCGGCGCGCGGGAGGATCCCATCCCCGGCGTCACCGGGCAGCTGGTCGTCGACACCGCGCTGGCGCACGGCGCGAAGGAGGTCGTCTACGTCGTCGAGAAGTACGACCTCCCCGCGGCGCTGAACGAGATCGCCCGCCCCGGCGACCTCATCATCACGCTCGGCTGCGGCGATGTCACGATCGTCGGGCCGCTGCTGGCGACCCTCCTGAAGGAGCGCCCCGAGGCCGCGTCGTCGTGACGCAGCCGCTTCCCCCCGGCGCCTTCGCGAAGGCGCTCCAGGAAAAGCGCAGGGCCACGCGCCGGCGTCGTCTCGTCGTCTGGGGGATCGCGGGAGGGACGATCGTCGTCGCCCTGATCGTCGGCTACCTCGCGTTCTTCTCGCCCGTCTTCGCCGCACGTCAGGTCGTCGTGACCGGCACCGACCTGCTCGACGCCGACGACGTCCGGCAGGCCGCCGCGGTGCAGCTGGAGTTGCCGCTGGCCCGCCAGGACCTGGCGGGCATCGAGGCTCGGGTGCGGGCGCTCGCCCCGGTCAAGGACGCGACGGTCGGCGTCGCGCTGCCCGACACCGTCGAGATCGAGATCACGGAGCGGAAGGTCGCGTTCCAGCGGCAGAACGCGGGCAAGATCGAGTGGATCGATGCGGACGGCGTCGTGTTCCACCACTCGAAGAAACCGAGCAAGAACGTGGTCCAGGTCGAGGCGCCGCGCGCCGACGAGCGCCTGCTGCGCGACGTCGCCACGGTCGCCACCTCGCTGCCGAAGGCCGTGGCGAAGGAGGTCGTCCAACTCCGCGCCGCGGGTGTCGACCAGATCACCCTCGCGCTCACCGACGGGCGCTTGGTGACGTGGGGCGACGCGTCGGAGTCGGCGCTGAAGGCCGAGGTGCTCGCCGCGCTGCTCACGCAGGAGGCGCGCGTCTACGACGTATCCTCGCCGCGCACCCCCACGACCCGGGGTTGAGATCCCGATCCGCAAACCCTGAAGTAGCGCTTGAGGTGAATCGGGGCCGATTTCGCCGCCTCGTTGGACGGCGCGTCGAGGGCTCACCTAACCTTCACCCCATGGCTAGCGCATCTCAGAACTATCTCGCGGTGATCAAGGTCGTCGGCGTCGGCGGCGGCGGCGTCAACGCCGTCAACCGCATGATCGAGGCAGGACTCCGCGGAGTGGAGTTCATCGCCGTCAACACCGATGCGCAGGCGCTGCTGATGAGCGACGCCGACGTCAAGCTCGACATCGGCCGCGAACTGACCCGCGGCCTCGGCGCCGGCGCCGACCCGGGCAAGGGCCGTCAGGCCGCCGAGGACCACTCGGACGAGATCGAGGAGGCCCTGCGCGGCGCCGACATGGTCTTCGTCACCGCTGGCGAGGGCGGCGGCACCGGCACCGGCGGCGCCCCGATCGTCGCGAAGATCGCCCGCTCGCTCGGCGCGCTGACCATCGGCGTCGTCACCCGTCCGTTCTCCTTCGAGGGCCGCCGCCGCTCCACGCAGGCCGAGTCGGGCATCGAGTCCCTCCGCGAAGAGGTCGACACCCTCATCGTCATCCCCAACGACAAGCTGCTGCAGATGACCGACCACCAGGTCGCGATCCTCGACGCCTTCAAGCAGGCCGACCAGGTGCTGATGCAGGGCGTCTCCGGCATCACCGACCTGATCACCACCCCCGGCCTGATCAACCTCGACTTCGCCGACGTGAAGTCGATCATGAGCCAGGCCGGATCGGCCCTCATGGGCATCGGCTCGGCCCGCGGCGAGGACCGCGCCCGCGCCGCCGCGGAGATGGCCATCTCGTCGCCGCTGCTCGAGGCCAGCATCGACGGCGCCCACGGCGTCCTGCTCTCGATCGCCGGCGGCTCCGACCTCGGCCTGTTCGAGGTGTCGGCCGCGGCGCAGCTGATCGAGGAGGCCGCGCACGACGAGGCCAACATCATCTTCGGCACGGTCATCGACGACGCCCTCGGCGACGAGGTGCGCGTCACCGTCATCGCGGCGGGCTTCGATGGCGGCCAGCCGCAGAAGCGCGTCAGCCGCCCCGTCGAACAGCGTCCCGCGCAGCAGCGCCCGGCCGTCGCGGCCCCCGCGTCGACCCCCGCCCCGCCGCAGGCCAGCCCGATGCCCGGGCAGCGTCCCGGCTTCAGCCGCCCGGCCGAGGTGGAGGACGACGACGAGCTGGATGTCCCCGACTTCATGAAGTGATTTGGTCGGTGCGTCGCGGCGTGCGCCGAGCGCACGCCGCGATAGCCTGTCACCACTACTAGGACGTGAAGGAGGCACCGTGGGCGTTCGCAAGCTTGCCGCATGGATGGGCCTGGTCGAGGATGGGCGCTACCAGACAGAGGACCCGATCGACGACGAGGAGGCCACCAACGAGGTCTACGTCGATGAGCCGAGCCAGGAGGTCAGCAAGGTGTCGCAGTTACCCACCAGGAAGTCGCCGTCGCTGACGCCGGTGGCGAGCAAAGAGGTCGCCGACCTGAGCCGCATCGTCAGCGTCCGTCCGCGCTCCTACAACGAGGCGCGGGTGATCGGCGAGAACTTCCGCGACGGCATCCCCGTCATCATGAACCTGTCCGACATGGAGGACGGCGAGGACAAGCGCCTCGTCGACTTCGCGGCCGGGCTGATCTTCGGACTCCGCGGCAACATCGAGCGCGTCTCGAGCAAGGTCTTCCTCCTCTGCCCGCACAACCTCGTGGTGGGTCCGGAGGACAAGGAGCGGATCGCCTCCGGCGGCTTCTTCAACCAGAGCTGATGAGCCAGATGCGGTTCTGGCACACCTGGCGCCCGCTAGGCTAGCCTGACATCCACCCGGGTCCCCCGGGGAGGAAAGACACCTTCGACGATTCTTGGAGCACACATGAGCTTGACGCTCGATGAGGTCCGGCAGATCCGCTTCCGCATGACGCGGCGCGGCGAGGTCGGCTATCAGGTTGGCGACGTCGACACCTTCATTGACAAGGTCGAGCTGACGTTCGACGAGTTCGAGAAGGAGCGCGAGCGCCTGCGCCGCGAAGTCGAGTCCGTTGGGGCGACCACCGTCCAGGAGGTCTTCGCCGAGTCCGACGGCGCCGACGCCGCGGCTCTCCAGGCCAAGGATGAGGAGATCGAGCGCCTCCGCGAGGAGGTGCGCGCCCTCACCGAGTCGATCGCGCAGGGCGACAGCACCTCGGCCGCGCACGCCGCCGCCGAGCGTCAGATCAGCGAGTTGACCGCGCAGAACGAGCAGCTGAGCAGCAAGCTCGAGCAGGTCCGCGGTGACTACGACAAGCTGCGCTCCGAGCAGGTGACCTCCGTCGCCGGCGGCACCGAGCACCTCGTGGTCACGGCCAGCGATGAGGCGGCGCCCGCGGTGACCCGCCTGCTGCAGATGGCGACCGACCAGGCGACGACGCTCGTGAACGAGGCCCAGGCCGAGGCGCAGCGCAAGATCGCCGAGGCGGAACAGCGCGCCAACGAGATCAAGACCGACGCGCGCACCAAGGCGGAACGCGTCGAGTCGGAGGCTCGCGTCAACGCGGAGCAGGTCACCAGCGAGGCGCAGGCCCGCGCCGTCGCCGTCGACCAGGAGACGAGCGCCCGCCGCGACGAGCTCTTCTCCGGCCTGGAGCGGGAGCAGGGCGAGCTGGCGAGCAAGGTGGACGCGCTGCGTTCGTTCGAGTCGTCCTTCCGGCAGAACCTGGGCGGCACGCTGCAGCAGCTCCTCGGCGCGTTGAACGACTCCCACCCGGAGCCTTCCGACGTTCCGGATCTCGCCCAGCGCGAGTCCGAGACCCCGCGGCTGGACGCCCTCGCCAACGGCGAGTAGTCCCCACGCCCTTACGCAACCGGCAAGGGGCCGGCGCCAATACGGCGCCGGCCCCTTGCGTTCGTCTCTGTGTGGTGTACCCTCTCCCAGACATCTTCTCGCCGAGAAAGGGCAGCGCTGTGCCGACGTCGAAGAAACCTGCCGACCTCCCCGACCTGGTTCTCCCGGTCCTGGAGGGCGAGGAGCCGTGGACACCGGACGAGGTCGCGGAGCAGCGCGCCGAGCTCCAGGACGAGATGGAGCGCGTCGAACGCCGCATCGCCGCCACCGAGGCTGAGCTGGAGTCGCTGCTGAAGGGCGGGTCTGACGGCGCGGGCCGCGACCCGGCCGACGTCGGGTCGAGCAACTTCGAGCGCGACCAGGAGGTCTCGCTGATGGCCAACGTCCGCGAGATGGCCGAGCAGCTGCGCCTCGCGATCCATCTGTTCGACAGCGGAGAGTACGGCCTGTGCGAGGTCTGCGGGAAGCCCATCGGCAAGGGCCGGCTCCAGGTGTTCCCCCGCGCGACGCTCTGCGTGACCTGCAAGCAGCGCGAGGAACGACGCTGACCGGGGGCCGGACGGGGATCCGGCTGCTCGCGCTCGGGATCGGGCTGCTGGGCCTCGCGCTGGACCAGCTCGTCAAGCTCGCCTCCGTCACCTTCCTCGAGCCGGGGGTTCCCGTGCCGCTCGTCGGGGACCTCCTCCAGCTGAACCTCATCCGCAACCCCGGAGCCGCCTTCGGGATGGGCGCGGGAGCGACCATCGTGTTCAGCATCTTCGCCATCGCCGCCACGCTCGCGTGCCTGTTCTACGCGCTGCCGCGGATCACCCGCACCTGGCACGGCGTCGTCCTCGGCATGCTGCTCGCGGGGATCACGGGGAACCTCGTCGACCGCATCTTTCAGCCGCCCGCGGCCCTGCACGGGCACGTGATCGACATGTTCCAGCTGCGCGGCTTCGCGATCTTCAACGTGGCCGACGTGTTCATCACCTTCTCCGCCGTCGCCCTCGTCGCCTTCAGCTTCTTCGGCGACAGGCAGGCCGAGCGGGCCGACGCCGCGGCGGAGGCATGAGCGTCTTCCTCGTCCCCGACGCCCTCGCCGGAGAGCGCGTGGACGCGGCCGCGGCGCGCGTCACGGGTTACAGCCGGTCGCGGATCCTCGAGCTGATCGAGGCCGGCGGCGTGGAACTCGGCGGAAAGGTCGTCGGCAAGGGCTCGCAGCGCGTCGTCGGGGGAGAGCTGCTCGAACTCCTCGAGGCGCCGCGCCCCACGACGCCGGTCCCGACGGCGCGGCTCGCCGACGGGGTGAGCCTCGCCTATGAGGACCACGACATCGTGGTCGTCGACAAGCCCGCGGGCGTGGCCGCGCACCCCAGTCTCGGCTGGGACGGTCCTTCGGTGACCGAACACCTCGCCGCGGCCGGCGTGCAGGTATCGACGTCGGGTGCTGCCGAGCGGCAGGGCGTCGTCCAGCGACTCGACGTCGGCACGAGCGGACTGATGGTGGTCGCCAAATCCGAACTGGCCTACAGCGTCCTGAAGCAGGCCTTCCGCGACCGTCGCGTCGACAAGATCTACCACGCCCTCGCGCAGGGCCATCCCGATCCCTTCCAGGGCACCATCGACGCCCCCATCGGGCGGCATCCCAGTGCCGAATGGAAGATGGCGATCATCGAGGGCGGGCGGCGCTCGGTCACGCACTACGCGACGCTGGAGGCGCACCGGGCGGCGACGCTGCTCGAGGTGAACCTCGAGACCGGCCGCACCCACCAGATTCGCGTCCACCTCGCTGCCATCGGCCACCCGCTCGCCGGCGATCCGCTCTACGGCTGCGATCCGCGGCTCGCCGCCCGGCTCGGCCTCGACCGCCAGTGGCTGCACGCCGTCGAGCTGGGGTTCGTCCACCCGACACGGGGCGAGTACGTGCAGTTCACCTCGCCCTATCCCGACGACCTGTCGCAGGCCCTCGACCTTGTCCGCGGCGACTAGGACGTGTCTCCCCATCCCTCGCGACGCCCGGACGCCCCCGCATCCCGACTGGGTTCGTTCTCCTCGATCGACAGACGGCACCGGTATGCCTCACTCGTCGGCCTTCCCATTCGGGCGCGGATGACGCCCGGGCTTCCCACGAGGGATGGGGAGACACGTCCTAGGTCGACGTCCCAGGGAGACCGTGTGTCGCGAAACGCCATCGGTCGGGTAGGGTTTGCCCCGTGCGTAGAGCAAAGATTGTTTGTACCCTCGGTCCTTCCGCCGAGGCCGTCGACCGCCTGGTCGAACTCGTAAACGCCGGCATGAACGTCGCCCGTCTCAACATGAGCCACGGCGACTACACCGAGCACGGCGCCCGACTCAAGAATGTGCGTGAAGCGCAGCACCTCACCGGCAAGCCCATCGGCGTCTTCGCCGACCTCCAGGGTCCCAAGATCCGCCTGGGCCGGTTCGAGAACAACGCGAAGCCGCACCTCGAGGTCGGCGACATCTTCACCATCACCACCGATGACATCCTGGGCACCGCTGAGCGTTGCTCCACCACCTACAAGGGCCTGCCCGGCGACGTGAACGTCGGCGACCAGATCCTGATCGACGACGGCAAGGTCGGCCTCAAGGCCATCAAGGTCACCGACACCGACGTGACCTGCCAGGTCACGGTCCCCGGCCCCGTCTCGAACAACAAGGGCATCAACCTGCCCGGCGTCGCCGTCTCCGTCCCCGCGCTGTCCGAGAAGGACGAGGCCGATCTCCGTTGGATCCTGCACCAGGACATCGACATGGTCGCCCTCTCGTTCATCCGCAGCGCGGACGACATCAAGCGCGTCCACGAGATCATGGACGAGGAGGGCCGCCGCCTTCCGGTGATCGCCAAGATCGAGAAGCCGCAGGCCATCGCGAACCTGCAGGAGATCATCGACGCGTTCGACGCCTTCATGGTCGCCCGCGGTGACCTCGGGGTCGAGCTTCCGCTCGAGGACGTCCCGCTGGTCCAGAAGCGGATCATCCGCGCGGCCCGCAAGTGGGCCAAGCCGGTGATCGTCGCCACGCAGATGCTCGAGTCCATGATCAGCAACCCGCGCCCGACCCGCGCGGAGGCCTCGGACGTCGCCAACGCGATCCTCGACGGCACCGACGCGGTCATGCTGTCGGGCGAGACCTCGATCGGCGAGTTCCCGGTGGAGACCGTCTCCACCATGGCCCGCATCGTCGAGAAGACCGAGCGCGAGGGCCAGGAGCAGATCAACATCATCGACTGGGACCCCCACACCACCGGCGGCGTGCTCGCCAAGGTGGCCGCGGAGGTCGCGGAGCGCATCGGCGCCAGCTACCTCGTCGCGTTCACCAAGTCGGGCGACACGGGCCGTCGCATGTCGCGGCTGCGTTCCCCCATCCCGATGCTGGTGTTCTCCCCGGAGAAGTCCACCCGTCAGACGATGACCCTCAGCTGGGGCGTCGACACCTTGCTCACGCCTGAGTTCGACACTCAGGAGGACATGGTGAAGGCCGTCGACATGATCCTGCGCGAGCGTCGCGCGATCGACGTCGGCGAGCGCATGGTGATCGTCAGCGGCTCCCCGATGGGCGTGCCGGGCAAGACGAACAACCTCCGCGTCCACAAGGTCAAGGACCTGGGCGACGACCAGTAGCCACGATAGATAGACCAAAGGCGGGGCACCTCTCAGGAGGTGCCCCGCTTGCTTTGTGTGCCGCCGGTTGGGCTTGTGCCGCTGGTTGAGCCGGACCCCTGGCACGAGAGGGCTTGTGTGCCGCTGGTTGAGCCGGGCGTTCGGCGCGGAGGGCTTGTTTACCGCTGGTTGAGCCGGACCCCCGGCGCGAAGCGCCCGGGTCCGTGTCGAAACCAATAGGCTCGACCACGAGTACCCGGAAGGGGATTCGAACCCCTACGGCCTCTCGGCCAGACGGGTTTGAGCCGTCCGCGTATACCATTCCGCCACCCGGGCTGGGTGTGAGCAGCCGTTGCTGCTGCGGCGCACCAGTCTAGTGGCAAATGGCCGAATGGGTCACACCGATGGCCGGATGTGCGCTTCCTTGTGAGAACAATTCTGATTGGGCAAGCGGACGCCCCTCATGTACGGGTAGGATCCAGCTTGGTTGACCAGTAGACATGCCCTCGGGTGTGTGGGAAGTGCCGGAAGATATGAAGAAGAAGCCAACTGTCCTTGTAGCCGAAGATGAGGCGCTCATCCGCCACGATCTCGTCGAACTCCTCACCGAGGAGGGATACCACGTCGTCGGCGAAGCAGGGGATGGGGAAGAGGCGGTCAAGCTCGCCCGCGAGCTGGAGCCCGACCTGGTCATCATGGACGTCAAAATGCCGAAGATGGACGGCATCAGCGCCGCCGAGATCATCGCTGAGGAGCGCATCGCGCCCATCGTGATGCTGACAGCCTTCTCGCAACGCGACCTGGTGGAGCGTGCCCGCGACGCCGGCGCCATGGCCTATGTCGTCAAGCCGTTCGGCGCGTCCGACGTCGTGCCCGCCATCGAGATCGCGATGGGCCGCTTCCAGGAGATCACCGCCATCGAGGAGGAGCTCGCTAACCTCGAGGACCGCCTCGAGTCCCGCAAGATCATCGATCAGGCGAAGGGCATCCTGCAGCAGGACCTGGGCCTCACCGAGCCGGAGGCCTTCCGCTGGATCCAGAAGACGGCCATGGACATGCGCAAGTCGATGCGCGACGTCGCCGAGGGCGTCATCTCCCACAAGAAGCGTTAACGCTCCTTGAGCCGGTTGCGTCGACGAAGTCGACCGCGACCGCGTCGAAAGGCCTGGCGCACGGTTCGTGGACTTGTGGTCAAGCAACGCTTTGCGCGCAAACCGGCTCAGCGAGCGAGATCGATCATGTGGCACGTCAGCCGGCCGACGGCGCTGACGTTGCCCTGGTCGTCGACGATCTCCACCTGGTAGGTCGCGACGCTGCGGCCGAGGTGGATGGCCGTCGCGGTTCCCGTCACCCGGCCGGCGCGCACGGCGCGCACGTGCGTCACGTTCAGGTCGACGCCGACCCCGGCGCGTCCGGGGTAGCCGTGGGCCATGGCGCCCATCGATGCCAACGTCTCGACCAGGACCCCGGACGCTCCGCCGTGCAGCAGGCCGAAGGGCTGCTGGTTCCCGTCCACCGGGATCGAGCCGACGACCCGCTCCGGGCTGAGTTCGGTCATCACGAGGCCGAGCTTCCTGTCGAGCGGCGAGAGGATGTCCTGGGCCCAGGCGGGAACGCTGTTCATGGCCGCACTCTACTGTCGGTGAGGTTGGGTAGGCTCGGGCGCGTGAATGACGCGGGCAAGCTGCTGTTGATCGATGGCCACTCGGTGGCGTACCGCGCGTTCTTCGCGCTCCCGGTAGACAACTTCGCCACCAGTACGGGACAGCACACCAACGCGGTGTTCGGCTTCACGTCGATGCTGATCAACGTGCTGCGCGACGAACGGCCCACCCATCTCGCCGTCGCGTTCGACGTCTCCCGCGAGTCCTTCCGCACCGAGCAGTACCCCGCGTACAAGGCGAACAGGTCCACCTCCCCGGAGGAGTTCAAGGGGCAGGTGAACCTGATCAAGGAGGTCCTCGACGCGCTGAAGATCGTGCACGTCGAACTGCCCGGCTACGAGGCCGACGACATCATCGGCACGCTGTCCGCGCAGGCCGAGACGCAGGGCTTCGAGGTGTTCATCGTCACGGGCGACCGGGATGCGCTGCAGTTCGTCGACGAGCGCGTCACCGTGCTCTACCCGCGCAAGGGCGTCTCCGATCTCGCCCGCATGACGCCCGAGGCCGTCGAGGAGAGGTACCTCGTCCCGCCCGCGCGCTACCCGGAACTGGCCGCGCTGGTGGGCGAGAGCAGCGACAACCTTCCGGGGGTGCCCGGCGTCGGGCCCAAGACCGCGGCGAAGTGGCTGACGCAGTTCGACGGCCTCGACAACATCGTCGCCCGCGCCGAGCAGGTGCCGGGCAAGGCGGGGGAGTCGCTGCGGGAGCACCTCGACGACGTCGTCCGGAACCGGCAACTGAACCGGCTCCTCCGGGACCTCACCCTCGACCTCACCATCGACGAGACCGCGCGCCAGGACTGGGACCGCGAGCGGGTGCACACGCTATTCGACGCCCTCGAGTTCCGCGTGCTGCGCGAGCGGCTGCTGGAGTTGGCGCCGGCGGCACCCGCGGAGACCTCGGTCTTCGAGGTGGCGGGCGAGCGGCTGGCAGCCGAGGAGGTCGCCGGATGGCTGGGTGAGCATGCCGGCGCGCTCACCGCCGTCGAGTTCGTCGGCCACTGGGGGAGCGGCACGGGCGACGTGACCGGGATCGCGCTCGCGGCCGCCGACGGCGCCGGCGCCTACCTCGACACCGCGGACCTGACGCCCGCGGCCGACGCTGCCCTCGCCGCCTGGCTGGCCGACCCCGGCCGCACCAAGGCCGTTCACGGCGCGAAGGGCCCCACGCTCGCCTGCTGGGCACGCGGGTGGGACCTCGTGGGCGTGGCGCGCGACACGCTGCTCGCCGCCTACCTGCTGCGGCCGGACCAGCGCACCTACGACCTGGGCGATCTCTCCGTCCGCTACCTCCATCGCGACCTGGTGGCCGCGCCGTCGGCCGCCGACGATGCGCAGGCGGCGTTCTCGTTCGAGGAGGAGGCCGACGAGGGCGTCGACGCCGCGCTGCTGCGCGCCCGCGCGGTCTTCGATCTGGCCGAGGCGCTCGAGGATCAGTTGGCGGAGCGCAACGCCGCCGCTCTGCTGACCGAGGTGGAGCTGCCGTTGCAGCGGACCCTCGCGCGGATGGAGCAGGTGGGCGTCGCCGTCGACGTCGCGCGCCTCACCGCGCTGCGCGACGAGTTCGACACCTCCGTGGCCGCCGCGCAGCAGGCGGCCTACGACGTGCTGGGTCACGAGGTGAACCTCGGCTCGCCCAAGCAGCTCCAGGGCGTGCTCTTCGACGAACTGGGCATGCCCAAGACGCGCAGGACGAAGTCCGGCTACACGACGGACGCGGAGGCTCTGGAGGGGCTCTTCGAGAAGACCGGGCATCCGTTCCTCGGCCACCTGCTCGCGCACCGCGACGCGATCCGCCTGCGCCAGACCGTCGACGGGCTGCTGGCCGCCGTCGCCCCCGGCGGGCGCATCCACACCACCTACGTGCAGACGATCGCCGCGACGGGGCGGCTGTCGTCGACGGATCCGAACCTGCAGAACATCCCGATCCGCACGTCGATGGGCAGGCAGATCCGGTCGGCGTTCATCCCGGGCGAGGGGTACGAGGCGCTGATGTCGGCCGACTACTCGCAGATCGAGATGCGGATCATGGCGCACGCCAGCCGCGACGCGGGCCTGATCGAGGCGTTCGGTTCCGGCCGCGACTTCCACAACGAGACCGCCTCGCTCGTCTTCGGCGTGGAGCCCGAAGGGGTCACCGGCGAGATGCGCGCGAAGATCAAGGCGATGAACTACGGCCTCGCCTATGGCCTCAGCGCCTTCGGGTTGTCGAACCAGCTGAAGATCAGTGTGGGCGAGGCGCGCGACTTGATGGAAGCCTACTTCGCGCGCGTCGGCGGGGTCCGCGACTACCTCGCGGGCGTCGTCGAGGAGGCACGCCGTCGCGGCTACACGGAGACGATGCTCGGCCGCCGCCGCTATCTCCCGGACCTCACGACGACGAACCGCCAGCGCCGCGAGATGGCCGAGCGGGCGGCGCTGAACTCACCCATCCAGGGCTCGGCGGCCGACGTGATCAAGGTCGCCATGATCCGGCTGGCCGACGCGCTCGCCGAGGCGGGCGTGAAGAGCCGCATCCTGCTCCAGGTCCACGACGAGTTGGTGCTGGAGCTCGCCCCGGGCGAGCGCGACGTGGTCACCGAGCTGGTGAGGCGCCACATGGCGGGCGCCTTCGACCTCGCGGTCTCGCTCGACGTCTCCGTCGGCGTGGGCGCCACCTGGCAGTCGGCGGCTCACTAGCACTGGTTGAGCCAGGCCCCTGCGCGAACCGCCGCTACTGCCGGTTGAGCCGGGCCCTTGCGCGAACCGTCGTCACCGCTGGTTGAGCCGCCGCGCGAGCGCCAGCGAGCCGGCGTGTCGAAACCAATGGACCGTCACCGGTGCGTGGACTACGCAACCGGCTTCCCGTGGAAGAAGATGCGCGAGTCCCACTCCTCGGTGGACTTGTTGAAGTCCCAGCAGATGATGATCAGCAGCTGGGGCTCGCCGTGGAAGTCGACCATGACGTCGGACTGCGGGTCGTAGTCCTTCACCCAGACCTTGGTGGCATCCGTGAACTCGTAGCACTGGACCTTGCCCTTCGCGCTGGTGAGCCGGATGATGTCGCCCGGCTGCAGCGTGGGGCCGTCGTCGGTGTACATCTCGTTCCCCAGTGCGCCGCCATTCCGGTAGGTGTGCACGCTGAGCACCGCCTTTCCGGCGTCGCTTCCGGGCTTGGGGCCGGCGTTCCACCACGAGGCGGTGTGCGACTGGTCCTTGGGCGGCGCGGCGATGTTGCCCTGCGCGTCGAGGTTCAGCGACACGATCGGGAACTCGTCGTCGAAGCCCTCCATCGTGAACGACGTCGGCACGAACTCCTTCGTCGCCGTCGTGCAGGTGGCCTCGGTGGGGACGGGCGAAGGGGAGGGTGCGGGGGACGGCGAGACCGATGTCGGCGAGGGGGAAGGGGCCGGCGAGGCGGGCGGCGGCGAACTCTGGCCGAACAGCACCCAGGCGCCTGCGAGAATGAGGCCGACGGCGAGCAGCGCGACGATCGCCACCAGGATCGGACGGCGATACGGGTTCTTGCGTGGCTCGGCGGCGTGACTCACGGCGGCAAGCTTAGGCGTTCGCCGCGCGTTTGACCCTCGTCGCCTGGCGCGGGTACGCTGATCGGGCACTGTGGCCTGTACTCCCTCAGACGGAGCAGGGAGTGCGCTCATGTGGGCCAGGTGCGAGAACAAAATTCCATCGGAGCCCTACTACATGACCTCCTCTACTGAGGCGTCGGCTGTCGCAGTCGACGACATTGGCACTCCCGAGGCCTTCCTGGCCGCGGTCGACGCCACCATCAAGTACTTCAACGACGGCGACATCGTGTCCGGCACCGTCGTCAAGGTCGACCGGGACGAGGTCCTGCTCGACATCGGTTACAAGACCGAAGGCGTCATCCCCTCGAAGGAACTGTCCATCAAGCACGACGTCGACCCGTTCGACGTCGTCCAGGTGGGCGACGAGATCGAGGCCCTTGTCCAGCAGAAGGAGGACAAGGAAGGCCGCCTGATCCTCTCCAAGAAGCGGGCTCAGTACGAGCGCGCCTGGGGCACGATCGAGAAGGTCAAGGAAGAGGACGGCGTCGTCACCGGCTCCGTCATCGAGGTGGTCAAGGGCGGCCTCATCGTCGACATCGGCCTGCGCGGCTTCCTGCCCGCGTCGCTGGTCGAAATGCGTCGCGTCCGCGACCTCCAGCCCTACGTGGGCATGGAGCTCGAGGCCAAGATCATCGAGCTCGACAAGAACCGCAACAACGTGGTCCTCTCGCGTCGCGCCTGGCTGGAGCAGACCCAGTCCGAGGTGCGCCACACCTTCCTCACCCAGCTGCAGAAGGGCCAGATCCGCAAGGGTGTCGTGTCCTCGATCGTCAACTTCGGCGCCTTCGTCGATCTCGGCGGCGTCGACGGCCTCGTGCACGTCTCGGAGCTGTCCTGGAAGCACATCGACCACCCGAACGAGGTCGTCGAGGTCGGCATGCCCGTCACCGTCGAGGTGCTCGAGGTGGACATGGACCGCGAGCGCGTCTCCCTGTCGCTGAAGGCCACCCAGGAGGATCCGTGGCAGACGTTCGCGCGCCTGCACCAGATCGGCCAGATCGTGCCCGGCAAGGTCACCAAGCTGGTTCCGTTCGGCGCGTTCGTGCGCGTCGGCGAGGGCATCGAGGGCCTGGTCCACGTGTCCGAGCTGGCCGAGCGTCACGTCGAGATCCCGGAGCAGGTTGTCTCCGTCGGTGACGACCGCATGGTCAAGGTCATCGACATCGACCTCGAGCGTCGCCGCGTCTCGCTCTCGCTGAAGCAGGCCAACGAGGGTGTCGACGTCGCCGCTGACGACTTCGATCCGCTGCTCTACGGCATGCAGGCGTCCTACGACGACCAGGGCAACTACATCTACCCCGAGGGCTTCGATCCGGAGTCCAACGAGTGGAAGGAAGGCTACGAGGAGCAGCGCGCCGCGTGGGAGTCCCAGTACGCCCAGGCGCACGCACTGTGGGAGGCCCACAAGCGCCAGGTCGAGTCGGCCGAGTCCGCGGACCGTGAGGCCGCCGTCGAGGCGGGCACCGGTTACGTGACCGAGTCTCCGGTCGAGGGCTCGCTCGCCTCCGACGAGTCGCTGCAGGCGCTGCGCGACAAGCTCGCCGGCAACTGACGTCTCACACGTCTGACGCGGGAGGGGCGTCGACCTTCGGGTCGGCGCCCCTCCCGCATCTCCCCACCGCAAAGGAGCGTTGATATGAAGGTCCTGGTCCCGGGCTCGTTCGACCCCATCACCGTCGGCCATCTGGACATCGTGCGGCGCGCGCACGCGCTGTTCGGGGAGGTGGTCGTCGGGATCGGCAACAACTCGACGAAGAGCTACCTCTTCTCGTTCGACGAGCGCGTGGAGCTCGTCCGCGGCGCCACCGCGGACCTCGACGGGATCGCCGTCGAGGGACTCGAAGGGCTGCTCGTCGACTTCTGCCGTGACCGCGGCATCACGACGGTGGTCAAGGGGCAGCGCTTCGGGGCGGACTTCGACTTCGAACTGCAGCAGGCGCACATGAACGCCGACATGGGCGGCGTCGAGACCGTGCTGCTGCCCGCGGCCAGGGACCACGTGTCGCTGTCGTCGACGATCATCCGGCAGGTGTTCCGGCTGGGCGGCGACATCTCGGCATACGTTCCCGAGAACGTGCGGCGGGCGCTCGACGCCAAGCGGGCGGCGGAAGCGAAGTAGAGCCCCGCCGCCACCGGCCTCGTTTGGCCGCCTGACGGCGGCTGAGGTAGAGTTGGCGGTCGGTCATGACGAGGTTCATGGACGGTTAGCGAAGGGATTCCGACGTGTCACCCGTGCAGCACCACCCCGATCACCGCTCGCCCCTCGTGCTCGAGGTGCAGGAGCTGGGTCGACGGGTCGGAGCGATCAAGCGGATCACCACGACGGTTCCGGCGCCTGCCGACCTTGGCATCGGCGTGATCGGGGTGCCGCAGGACTCTGACGTGGAGCTCGATCTGACGCTCCAGTCGGTCTCCGAGGGCGTCCTGGCCTCGGGGACGGCGTTCGTGCAGTTGCGCGGACAGTGTGCCCGGTGCCTGGACGACATCGAAGACGAAGGGTCCTTCGACCTGCAGGAGCTCTACTTCTACCCCGGCAACGAGGTGGACGAGGAGGAGAGCGTCGTCGTCGACGACGCGATCGACATCGAGGATGCCCTGCGGGACGCCGTGGTGCTCGAGTTGCCGTTCACGCCCCTGTGCGAGGAAGATTGTCTGGGTCTCTGCCCGGACTGCGGGTTCAACCGCAACCTCGACCCGGGGCATGGGCACGGCGAGCAGGTCGATCCCCGGTGGTCGAAGCTCGTCGGCCTGACCGGTGACGCAGACAACTGACAATCAGTCTTTGCAAGACATAAGGAGAAGATCGTGGCCGTTCCGAAGCGGAAGATGTCGCGCAGCAACACCCGTTCGCGCCGTGCGCAGTGGAAGACGACCGTCGTTCCCACCGTCGTGTGCGCCAACCCCGCCTGCCGTGAGCCGCATCTGCAGCACACCGCGTGCCCGAGCTGCGGCCAGTACGGCCCGCGCGGCGCGCGCCGTCAGGTCCTCGAGGCCTGATCCCGCCCCCGCGAGCCACGCGGGTGAGCAGGCTATTCAACCGTCTCCAGGAGCTGGGTGTCGAGGTCGACGCCCAGCTCCTTGAGTTGTCCTTCACCCACCGGAGTTTCGCCTACGAGAACCCCGGCCGCTCCTCCAACGAGCGCCTCGAGTTCCTCGGCGACGCGGTGCTCCAGATCGTGGTGACCGAACACATCTTCCGCACCTATCCGGAACTCGCCGAGGGCCAGTTGGCGAAGTTGCGCGCCAGCGTCGTCAGCGCGGTCGCGCTGGCGGACGTGGCGCGGTCCCTCGACCTCGGCCAGCATCTCCTGCTCGGCAAGGGCGAGATCGGCACCGACGGCGTCAGCAAGACCTCGATCCTCGCCGACACGATGGAGGCCGTCATCGGCGCCATCCACATCTCCGCGGGGTCCGATGCCTCCGCACGCTTCATCCACCGCACGTTCGATGAACTCATCGCGGCCTCCGAGGCGGCGGGCGACTTCGCCGACTACAAGACCGTCCTGCAGGAGCTCTGCGCGACCAACGGCTGGGCCGCTCCGCGCTACGAGGTCACCGGCACGGGCCCGGACCATCAGCGCGAGTTCACCGCCGTCGTCATCGCCGACGGCGGTGCCCGCGGCAGTGGCGTAGCGCCGAGCAAGAAGCGGGCGGAGCAGATCGCGGCGCGAGCCGCGGTCGAGGAGCTCAGCGGTGCCTGAACTGCCCGAGGTCGAGGTCGTGCGCCGCGGCCTCGAGACCCATGCGAAGGGCCGGACCATCGAGGCCGTCCGGGTGCTGCACCCGCGGCCCGTCCGCACGCACGCCGTCGGTCCGGAGGGCTTCGTCCGCGACCTGACCGGCCGCACCGTCGACGAGGTCCGGCGCCGGGGCAAGTACCTGTGGCTCGAACTGGGCGACGACGCGCTGGTCGTCCACCTGGGCATGAGCGGACAGTTCCGGATCAACGAGACCGGCGACCCGCTGCTCCCCAACACGCGCGCCCTCTTCCTCCTCGACGACGGGGCCGAGCTCCGGTTCGTCGACCAGCGGATGTTCGGCGGGCTGGACTGGCGCCCGGGACAGGGCGCGTGCCCGGTCGCTCACGTGGCGCTCGACCCGTTCGACCCCGCGTTTGACGCGGTAGACGTCGGCCGTCGGCTCCGGACGCGGCGCACCGCGGTGAAGCGCGCGCTGCTCGATCAACGGTTGGTGAGCGGGATCGGCAACATCTACGCCGACGAGACCCTCTGGCGCGCGCGGACGCACTTCGAGACCCCCGGCGACGAGCTGGGCCCGCGCCAGGCGACGGCCCTGATTAGGACCGCTGCCGATGTCATGGCCGAGGCGCTCGCGCAGGGCGGGACGTCGTTCGATGCACTGTATGTGCACGTCAACGGCGAATCCGGGTACTTCGACCGCTCGCTCGACGCGTACGGGCAGGAGGGCGAGCCGTGTCGCCGGTGCGGCACCCCGATCGTGCGCCGCCCCTTCATGAACCGGTCGAGCTACTTCTGCCCGCGTTGCCAACGAAGGCCGCGCCGATGACGCGCACCCCCATCTGGATCGCCGTGACCACCGGGTCGGAATCGTAGGCGGCCTATTGCGCCGGTGACGGTGTGCTCTGCGGCTAAGACCGGCGGACCCGATGCGGCACCTATGAAGGGCCTGCCGCCAAGGCTGGCGAGTGTCGAACCTTCAGCAGAGCCGGCTGCCCGCGCCGCCGATCCGTCGAGGCCGTGCCTCGCGGCGATAGCCTGGTGACATGGGCAGCTGGGACGCGGGTGACGGGATCGTCGAGTTCCCCGACGGCCGCCGCGTCCGAGCGCGCGGGCTGCGCAGGTCGTTCGAGGGCAGGACCGATCCCGAGTTCGGCGTCTACCTGGCGGGCCGCGACCCGCGCATCGAGGACTGGCCCTGCCGCTGGGTGCGCTGGCGCGACTTCCGACTGCCGGACTCCACCGAGGACGCTCTGGACGCTCTCCGCGAGGCGCACGTACGAGCGGCGACGGAACGGGTCGAGGTCGCCTGCGGCGGCGGCGTCGGCCGCACCGGAACGGCGCTGTCGGTGCTCGCGGTCCTGAGCGGTGTGCCTGCCGCCGACGCCGTGGCCTGGGTGCGGACGCACTACCATCGGCGCGCGGTGGAGACCCGCCGACAGCGGCGCTGGATCAGCGAGGCCTTCATCTCTTCGACGACCTGACCGCGGTCTGGGTCTCCGGCTCTCGCGTCGTAGGCCGCGACCGCCGTCCCGTCCGGAGCTCGGCTCCGGGATAATGGAGGCATGACCGTCTCGTCCGAGCATTCAGTGGACCGCCTGCAGAAGGTCGTCGCCTATATCGTGCGCGACGAGCGGATCGTCGTGCTGCGCCACGCCGACCAGCCCTGGGACCAGGCCGGGCTCCAGGTCCCAGCGGGGACGGTCCGGCCCGGCGAGATGCCGGAGGGCGCGGTGCTGCGCGAAGCCCACGAGGAGACCGGCCTCGAGGGCCTGCGCATCGTTCGTCGCCTGGGGACCGGCGAGTACGACATGCGGCCGTACGCGGACGCGATCCATCAGCGGTACTACTTCCTCCTCGCTGTCGACGGTGAGGAGCTTCCCGAGCGTTGGGAGGCGTTTGAGAACGGCGACGGTGACGGGGAGCATATTCGCTTCGAGCTGTACTGGGTCCCGCTCGCGCAGGCCCACGTGGTGGCGGGAGGCCAGGCGGCGCTCCTGGGTCGCATCTTCGACTAAGGCCGGTTCCCATGCAGCTCCTATCCACGACGTTCCTCTATGACCGGGCAGACTGGCCCCATGGACATTGAGGTGATCCAGGGTGACATCACCCGGCAGCAGGTGGACGCGGTGGTGAACGCGGCAAACGCCGGGATGCGCGGCGGCGGTGGCGTGGACGGGGCAATCCACGCCGCGGGTGGGCCGACGATCCTGGCCGACTGTATTCGGCGGTTTCCCGGCGGCCTTCCAACCGGGCAGGCGGGCTGGACCACCGCCGGAGATCTGCCGGCGCGTTGGGTGATCCACGTCGTCGGACCGATCCACGGACGGGGCGACCGCCGCCAGCTGGACTCCTGCTACGCCCATGCACTGGCGGTGGCCGACGACCTGGGCGCGACATCGATCGCGTTTCCACTGGTCTCTGCCGGAGCCTACGGCTGGCCGCTGGAGGACGCGGCCCGTGCCGCGGTGGAGACGCTACGCGCCACGCCTACCCAGGTCGAGCGTTGTGTGCTGGTGGGCTACTCGCGGCAGACCGCAGCCGTCTTGCGCCAGGCGTTGGCGCGGCAGTGACCGGCACTGGCTCATCGTTTGTCGGCGATGCTCGTCCCGCTCTCGACCCCAGCATTTCTGCCGAGGAGTTCCAGCGTTGGTACTGGTTGAGGGAAGAACTCGCGGGGTTCGCTCGGGTCCTCGGCATCCGGGTCTCTGGCGGCAAAGACCTGTTGGCGGACCGGATCGCCGCGAGACTCGATGGGCGCGAGTTCGTCGAACCCGCGACCCCGAAGCGCGGCGGCGCGCACCAACTCGCAGGCATCCTCTCGCCGGAGACGGTGATTCCGCCGGGTCAGCGGTGCAGTCAAGTCGTGCGGGCGTGGATGATCGAGCAAGCGGGCGAGGGATTCCACTTCGACGCCGAGATGAGGGCATTCTTTGCGGAGTCCGATGGCACGAGGACGTTGCAGGACGCCCTCGACCACTGGCACGCGACGCGGGGTACGGCGCAACGCGGCATCGATCGTCAGTTCGAGTACAACCGCTTCACTCGGGCGTGGTACGAGGCGAACCCCGGCGGTAGCCGCGAGGACATGCGGGCTGCGTGGCGGGACTACCGCTCGCGTCCGGTCGATGAACGATGACCAATCGTCGATGGGCCCGAACGCAAATCTGCGTAGGCTGTACGAGCTGTGCACTACGCACAGCTGAGTGAACCAACGCAGATTCGTGTACGGCAGCGGGAGCGACACCGCCCCTCGGCGGTACAGTCGGGTCTTCGCTAGTCGACATGTTAAGGAGAGGCGGCCCCGATGAGCGCACGCAGCCGGCGAAGCCCCGCGAGGGCGACGCGGTGAGCGGGCTCTCCGCCCGGCAGCGCCGGTCGCTCTGGCAGTTCGTGAAGTTCGGCTTCGTGGGCGGCTCCGGGGTGCTCGTCAACATGGCGGTCATCTGGGTGCAGCGCCACGGATTCCCGATCGTCTGGCCGGGTTCCGCGCACGGCGAGGGTGCCTGGTGGTCGATCCCTGGCACCCCGTTCAACATCCGCTGGTACCACGTGATGAGCATGGTGGCGTTCCTCGTCGCGAACCTCTTCAACTTCCAGCTCAACCGACGTTGGACGTTCGCTTCGCACACCCACGCGGGCTGGTGGCGCGAGTACTGGCCGTTCCTCACCGTCGGCCTCGCCGCGCAGGGGATCGGCATGGTGCTGCTGACGGCGTTGATGTGGGACCGATCTCCGCTCGAGCTGCCGAGCCACATCTTCGACAACTCGACCGGACTCCGCACGAAGCTCTACTGGGCGCAGCTCATCATGATCGTCGGCACGCTGCCGGTCAGCTTCCTGCTCAACAAGTTCTGGACCTTCCGCGCGGTCCGCAGCCACCGGCTCGAGGCCGCCGCCACGGAGGCGCCGCGCTAGCCATGTACCTCAAGAAGCTCACCCTGCGCGGGTTCAAGTCCTTCGCCTCGGCCACGACGCTGGTGTTCGAGCCGGGAATCACGTGCGTCGTCGGGCCGAACGGGTCGGGCAAGTCGAACGTGGTGGATGCGCTCAGCTGGGTGATGGGCGAGCAGGGGGCGAAGTCGCTCCGCGGCGGCAAGATGGAGGACGTCATCTTCGCGGGAACGACGAAGCGCGCGCCGCTCGGCCGCGCGGAGGTCGAGTTGACCATCGACAACTCCGACGGCGCGCTGCCGATCGAGTACACCGAGGTCACCATCACCCGCACGATGTTCCGCAGCGGGGGCAGCGAGTACGCCATCAACGGTGCCACCGCGCGCCTGCTCGACGTCCAGGAGCTGCTGAGCGATTCCGGGATCGGGCGCGAGATGCAC
This sequence comes from uncultured Arachnia sp., assembly GCA_934636715.1. Next base: position 30,554 of record CAKUBE010000012.1, on the reverse strand, counting down.
GTCATCGTCGGGCAGGGCCAGCTGGACGCCATCCTGCAGGCGACGCCGGAGTCGCGGCGAGGATTCATCGAGGAGGCCGCCGGCGTCCTCAAGCACCGCAAGCGCAAGGAGAAGGCGCTGCGGAAGCTGGAGGCGACCAAGGCGAACCTGGAGCGGCTGCAGGACCTGGTCGCCGAGCTGCAGCGCCAGTTGAAGCCACTGGGTCGTCAGGCCCAGGCCGCGCGCAAGGCCGCGGTCATTCAGGCCGAGCTGCGCGACGCGAAGGCCCGCCTCCTCGCCGACGACCTGGCCACGGCACAGGCGCAGCTCGCGGCAGAGCTCGCCGACGAGGCGGCCGCGGCCGAGGCGCGGGCTCGGGCCGAGCAGGCTGTTGCCCAGGCCCAGGCCGGCGAGGAGGCCGCCGAGCGCAGGCTCCGCGCCGCCGCTACGGACTTCGACGCCGCGCAGGAGCAGTGGTACGCGCTCGCCGCCCTGCGGGAGCGCGTCGGCACCACCATCTCGATCTCCGCCGAGCGCATGCGGATGGGGGAGAACCAGCCGGCCCTCGACGTCGGCGGGCGCGACCCTGAAGCACTCGAGGCCGAGGCCGCGGAGATCCGTTCCCGCGAGAACGCCCTGCGCGCTGACGCCGACGCCGCCAACGGGGCGCTGACCGATGCGACGCTGCGGCGGGGCGGCGCCGAGCACGAGCATTCCGCCGCGGAGCAGGCCTACAGCGCCGCGCTGCGCGCCATCGCCGACCGCCGCGAGGGCCTCGCGCGCCTCGCGGGCCGGGTGTCCAGCACGCAGGCGCGCCTCGAGGCCTCCGGCGAGGAGGTCTCCCGCCTGGAGACCCGCCGCGGCGAGGCGGAGGCGCGGGCCGAGCAGGCCGGGCGCCGCTACCACGAGACCGAGTCGTCGCTCGCGGGGCTCGGCGCCTCGGAGTCCGACCTCGACGCCGTCTATGAGAAGGCCGCGGCCGTCGTCGAGGCCGCCGCCGCCGAGGCCCACGCGGTCAAGGCGCGGGAGGCCGACAACGCGAAGTCACGCGCCGCCCTGGGCGCGCGGGTCGAGGCGCTGCGGCTGATGAGCGAGCGCAGGGACGGCGCGGCGGAGCTGCTGGGTTCCGGCCGCGCGGAGGTCCTCGGGCGGCTGAGCGACCAGCTCGCCGTCGAGGCCGGCTGGGAGGCCGCGGTCGATGCGGCCCTCCGCGGCGCGGCCGAGGCGGTGGTTGTGCAGGGGCTCGACGGCGCGGTCGGGGCCGTCGGGTACCTCGCCGAGCGCGAGTTGGGCCGGGCGCCGCTGGTGGTTGCCGGCGTGCCCGCGGGAGGCTTGCGACCGGTGCCCGGCCTCGCCGCCAGGGCGCTGGTGTCGGCGCCGCCGGAGTTGTCCGGCGCGCTGGACCGGCTGCTGGACGGTGTGGTCGCCGTCGAGGACGCCGCGGCGGCCGCCGCTGTCATCGCCGCCGATCCGGCCCTCGTCGCGGTGACCCGAGCGGGCGAGTGGGTGTCGGCCTGGCTGGTCGCGGGTGGGTCCGCGGCCGCGCCGTCGCTGCTCGAACTGCATGCGCAGCTGGCGGAGGCCGAGGGCGCGCTCGCGGAAGCCGACCACGAGGCGCAGCGGCTGCGGTTCGAGGCGGAGCGTGCCGCGTCCGCACTCGTCGGGGCGCGCGCCGACGAGGAGGCGGCGCTGGCGGCGCTGCACGACTCCGACGCGAAGCTGGCCGCCGTCGCGGATCAGCTCGGCTCGTTCCGGCAGGCCCAGGCCACGGCGATGAAGGAGGCGGAGCGGCTGTCCGAGGCGATGGTCGCCGCCACCGCGGCCCGGGCACGGGACGAGGAGCAGCTCGCGGAGCTCACCGCGCGCCTGGAGGCGGCGTCGGCGGAGGAGGACATCGCGGAGCCGGACGCGGGGGAGCGCGACCAGAAGGCGGCGGAGGCGCGCAGGGCGCGCCAGGCCGAGATGGATGCGCGCCTCGCGCTGCGCAGCATCGAGGAGCAGCTGAAGGCCATCGCGGGGAGGGCCGACGCGCTGCAGCGGGCGGCCCAGCACGAGCGGCAGTCGCGCGCGAAGGCCCAGGCGCGGGCGGAGCAGTTGCGTCGCGAGGCCGAGGTGGCGCGGGCCGTGCACGAGGCGGCGTTGCGCGTCGCGGATCTGGTCGAGATCGCGCGGCAGCGGGCGACGGCGCAGCGCGACGCCGCCGACCAGGCTCGGCGCGAGGCGGAGGCGGGCACCACGCGGGCCCGGCATGAGGCGAAGGCGGCCGCGAGCCGGCTCGACGAGATCGTCCGCGGCGCCCACCGCGACGAGATGGTGCGGATCGAGTTCCGGATGCGCATCGAGCAGCTGACCGACAGGGCGCTGAGCGAGCTGGGCCTCGAGCCCGAGCAACTCGTCTCCGAGTACGGCCCCGACCAGCTCGTTCCCGTGCTGACAAGGCCGGACGGCACCGCGCTCACGGACGAGGACGAGGCGCCGGAGCCCGTCGCCTACGACCGCGACCGCCAGCAGTCCCGGCTGCGCGCCGCCGAGCGCAACCTCGCCATCCTCGGCCGCGTGAATCCGCTTGCCCTCGAGGAGTTCGAGGCGATGACCGCTCGTCACCAGTTCCTCGCCGAGCAGCTGGAGGATCTGCGCCAGACGAGGACCGATCTGCTGGACATCGTCGCGGAGGTCGACAAGCGCGTGCAGGAGGTCTTCGAGGCCGCCTACCGCGACGTCGAGAAGAGCTTCGGCGAGGTCTTCAGCCGCCTCTTCCCGGGCGGCGAGGGCAAGCTGATCCTCACCGACCCGGGGGACTGGCTGACCACGGGCGTCGAGGTTGAGGCCCGCCCCGCGGGCAAGCAGGTGAAGCGCCTGTCGCTCCTCTCCGGCGGCGAGCGCTCGCTGGTCGCCGTCGCGTTCCTGGTATCCCTGTTCATCGCGCGTCCCAGCCCGTTCTACATCCTCGACGAGGTGGAGGCGGCGCTCGACGACGCGAATCTCGGCCGCCTGTTGAGCATCTACGAGGAACTGCGCGCCAACTCGCAGCTTCTGGTGATCACGCATCAGAAGCGCACGATGGAGATCGCCGACTCGCTCTACGGCGTGACGATGCGCGGCGACGGCATCTCCACCGTCGTCAGCCAGCGCCTCCATACGGACTAACCGCGACCGCCGTCTCAGAATCGGTGCGCCGCGCGTGTCGATTCGATCCGGTCCGACGACGGTGGCAGACTTGTTGACGACCCTAAGAATGCCGTCCCCTCGAAAGGTCTCTCATGTCGCTCGCGGCCGTCCTCGCGGTGCTCCTGGTCATCCTCCTTGCGGTGGCCGTCTTTCTCGTTGTCGCTGTCTCGTCGGGGCATGTCACCCTCAAGCGGCAGAAGCTGAACCAACTCGCCGAAGCGGCGGAGATGCACATGAGCGCCCGCGGGCAGGTGCCCCGGTTCATCGAGCGGATCGAGGAGCGCGTCTCGGCCCGCTGACCCGGGGAAGCCGAATCGGGCTGGGTGAGCCCGCGCCGTTAGGATGTCAGCCGTGTGGATCTTCTGGACCGTAGTTGCCATCATCGGAATCGCGCTCGTGGTGGGCGCCGTCGTCATCACCCTGGACGGCCGCAGGCAGCGGGAGCTGCAGGCGCAGACCAAGCCGGAGCTGACGCCGTCGGTCGAGGAACCGACCCCCGAACCCGCGGAGGAGCCAGGCGCTCCCTCGGCCGAGATCGAGCCGGCCCCTGCGGTTCCTGAGCCCGAGGTCGTCGAGCCTTCGGCCCCGGCGCTCGACGAGCCCGAGGCGCCGCTGTCGCGCTGGGCCAGGCTGCGCCGTCGGCTGTCGTCCAGCAACAACGCGCTGGCGCGCGCGCTCGCGGACCTGCTGTCGGTCGACAAGATCGACGCGGACGTGTGGGACGACTTCGAGATGACGCTCATCACCTCGGACCTCGGCGTCGGCCCCGCGACGGAGCTGACCGACGCGCTGCGCAAGCAACTCGCCGTCGACGGCGTTGCCGACCCCGCGAAGGCCCGCGAGGTGCTGCGCGCCGAGCTGCTTCGACTCGTGGACCCGGGCGTGGATCGCTCGTTGAACCTGACCCCGGCCGCCGATGGCGACCCCGCCGTGGTGCTGGTGGTCGGCGTGAACGGCACGGGCAAGACGACCACCGTCGGCAAGCTGGCGCGCGTGCTCGTCGCCGACGGCAAGTCCGTCGTCCTGGGTGCCGCCGACACCTTCCGCGCCGCGGCCGCCGAACAGCTCGCCACGTGGGGCGAGCGCGTGGGCGTGGAGACGGTCCGCAGCGACGTCGACGGAGCCGACCCCGCGTCGGTCGCGTTCGACGCTGTCGCCAAGGGTGTCGCGGACGGCACCGACGTCGTCCTCGTCGACACCGCCGGCCGCCTGCACACCAAGACCGGCCTGATGGACGAGCTCGGCAAGGTCAAGCGCGTCATCGAGAAGAAGGCCCCCGTCACCGAGGTGCTGCTCGTCCTCGACGCCACCACCGGCCAGAACGGCATGACCCAGGCGCGGATCTTCGCCGAGGTCGTCGATGTGACCGGCATCGTGCTCACCAAGCTCGACGGCTCCGCCAAGGGCGGCATCGTAGTCCAGGTCCAGCGCGAGCTGGGCGTCCCCGTCAAGCTCGTCGGCTTGGGAGAGGGCGTCGACGACCTGGCCCCGTTCGACCCCGAGGGCTTCGTCCAGGGAATCCTGGGAGAGTAATTGTCGGTGGGCCATGGGAGGGTTGCCCGCATGACTGAACCGTGGGACCAGGAGCCGCCGCCGGAGTGGGACGAGCTCCCTCCGGATCCGTGGGACGAGGCACCCGCAGACCTGGCCGACGCGCGCCCCGACATCACGCGCTCCTCCGGCCGGGCACCTGTTCCCGTGCCGACGCGGGGCGCGGTCTCGCGCGGCACCGCGGGTCTGCGCGAGGAGGCGCTGACCGTGCTGCGGGCGCTGACCGGCAACCCTGCGGCCGAGTTCCACGACGGCCAGTTCGAGGCGATCGAGGCCCTGGTCGCGGAGCATCGCCGGGCGCTCGTGGTGCAGCGCACGGGCTGGGGCAAGTCGGCGGTCTACTTCATTGCGGCGCTGCTGCAGCGCCGGGCAGGGGCCGGGCCGGCGCTGATCGTGTCGCCGCTGCTGGCCCTCATGCGCGACCAGGTCGCAGCGGCGGAGAGGGCGGGGGTGCGTGCGGCCGCGATCAACTCGGCCAACGTCACCGAGTGGTCCGAGATCGAGCGGCTGCTCGACGACGACGCCCTCGACGTCCTGCTCGTCTCGCCCGAACGGCTCGTCAACCCCCGGTTCCGGGCCGAGCAACTGCCCCGCCTGATCGGCACCGCCGGGCTGCTGGTGATCGACGAGGCGCATTGCATCAGCGACTGGGGCCACGATTTCAGGCCCGACTACCGCCGCATCCGCACCCTGATCGCCGAACTGCCCGCCGACGTGCCGGTGCTCGCGACCACCGCGACGGCCAACGAGCGCGTCGTGCACGACGTCGCCGAGCAGATGGCCGCGGGCGGTCACGAGGTGTTCACGCTGCGCGGCGCCCTGGCACGCGACTCGCTCCGCCTCGGCCTGCTGGAGCTGGGCACGTCGTGGCGCCGGCTTGCCTGGCTGTCCCAGCACCTCGCCGATCTGCCGGGCAGCGGCATCGTCTACTGCCTGACGGTGTCCTCCGCCGAGGAGACGGCAGCGCTACTGGCGAAGTCGGGGCATCGCGTACTGGCGTACACGGGCCGCACGGACCCGGCCGACCGGCTCGCCGCCGAGCAGGCGCTGAAGGGCAACGAGGTGAAGGCGCTGGTCGCGACGTCGGCGCTCGGCATGGGCTTCGACAAGCCGGATCTCGGCTTCGTCGTCCACCTCGGCTCGCCCAGCTCGCCGGTCGCCTACTACCAGCAGGTCGGCCGCGCCGGGCGCGCCACGGAGCGCGCGGACGTCCTGCTCCTGCCCGGCTCGGAGGACCGCGAGATCTGGCACTACTTCGCCACCAACGCGATGCCGACGAGGTCTCGTTCCGACGCCGTGCTCGCCGCCCTCGCCGAGTCCGGCCGCCCGTTGTCGGCCGCCGCCCTGGAGGCGCGGGTGGATCTCCGCCGCAGCCAGTTGGAGCTGCTGCTGAAGGTGCTGGCCGTCGACGGCGTCGTGGAGTACGTGCAGGGCGGCTGGACGGCGACCGGCCGCGAGTGGGCGTTCGACAAGGAGCGATACGACCGGATTGCCGAGGCTCGTGTCGCCGAGCAGCGCGCGATGCTGGACTATCAGAGCGGCGGCGTCTGCCGGATGGCGTTCCTGACGGCATCCCTCGACGACCCTGCCAGCACCCCGTGCGGGCGTTGCGACGTGTGCGTCGGCCCCTGGTACCCGACCGAGATCTCGCTCGAGTCCGAGCGCGGCGCGCAGGCGACGCTGGAGCGCGTCGGCGTCGAGATCGCCCCGCGGGCGCAGTGGCCGACGGGGCTGGACCGGGTCGGCGTCACGCACAACGGCGCCCCGATCAAGGGGAAGATCCCGGCGGGGGAGCAGGTCGAGGAGGGCCGCGTGATCGCGCGCCTGACGGACCTCGGTCACGGCAACGCTCTCCGCGAGCTGTTCGCCCCGGACCGCGACGGCCGCGCCGTCGACCGCGCGCTCCCGCCCGCGCTGGCGTCGGCCTGCCTGCGCGTCTTGAAGGAGTGGGACTGGGCCGAGCGTCCCGTCGCGGTGGCCTGGGTGCCGAGCGTCGGCCGCCCAGGCCTCGTCGAGTCGCTGGCGACAGGCATCGCGAGGGCCGGACGTCTGGAGCCCCTCGGCCCGCTCGCCCTGCACGCCGACCAGCCCCTTTCGGCCGCCAACAGCGCGTACCGGGTGCGCGACCTCTGGACGCGGTTCAGCGTCCCGCCCGCGATGGCGACCCGGCTGGCCTCGCTTCGTGGACCCGTCCTCCTGGTCGACGACCTGATCGACTCGCGCTGGACCGTCACGGTCGCCGGCCGCCTCCTCCGCCTGGCGGGCGCCGACGCCGTCCTCCCGCTCGCCCTTGGGTCGGTCGGCTGATCAGCGTGGCAGCAAACGTTCGATCTCGGCGTCGATCGGATGATCGTGGCGGTTTCCGTCAGCATGCTGACGGAAACCGCCAGGCCGATCTAGCGGACTCCAGCAACTGGGTCCTCCTGGGTATTACCGGTTATACTGGGGCGATGAAGACAGCGATTTCTGTTCCCGAGGACGTGTTCCGTGAGGCGGACCGTGCGGCGGAGGAACTCGGCTGGAGCCGGTCGCAGCTGTATACCCGCGCGATGAGCGAGTTCTTGGAGCGCCGCGGCGTCGACCCGGTGACCGCGGCCCTCGACGCGCTCGCCGACGAGTTGCGCACCTCGACGCCGTCGAACACCGGGCGCGCCCTCATCGATGCAGGGGACTGGGAGTGGTAGCCCGCGGGGAGGTCTGGTGGGCGGACTTCGGCGAGCCCTTCGGCTCTGAACCCGCATACGAGCGTCCGGTGCTCGTGGTCTCGTCCGACCGATTCAACCGGTCCCGAATCGGCACCGTGATCGTCACCGCCTTGACCAGCAATCTGCGGTTGGCGGCGGCGCCAGGCAACGTGGAACTCGAACGCGGAGACGCGGGGCTCCCCAAGGAGTGCGTCGTGAATGTCTTCCAGACGCTAGTGGTCGACCGCGCGCGGTTGAGCAGAGCGGCTGGAGCGCTTCCGTTCCACCTCATGAACCGTGTCGACAGCGGCCTGAGGTTGGTCCTCGCGCTTTAGTTGGCAGCCTTCGACACGACGACTCGCGGCGCTGGTGCGTCGGCTCAACCGGCGGTGGGTATCCTTGGGCGCGATCACGCACATCCGCGAAGGGAACGCTAAGTGTTCGACACGCTGCAGGACCGGCTCTCGTCCGTATTCAAAGGGCTGCGCTCCAAGGGGCGCCTCACGGAGGCCGACATCGACGCGACGATGCGCGAGATCCGCATCGCCCTGCTCGAGGCCGACGTCAACCTGGGCGTCGTCAAGGAGTTCGTCGCCGCGGTCAAGGCCAAGGCGCTCGACGCCGAGCTGTCGAAGGCGCTGAACCCATCCCAGCAGATCATCAAGTTCGTCAACGACGAGCTGGTCTCGATCCTCGGTGGGGAGGCCCGCACCATCCGGCACGCGAAGCGGCCGCCGACGGTCATCATGCTCGCGGGCCTCCAAGGCGCGGGCAAGACGACGTTGGCGGGCAAGCTCGGCCTGTGGCTGAAGGAGAACAAGCGCACGCCGCTGCTCGTCGCCGCGGACCTCCAGCGCCCGAACGCCGTCAACCAGCTGCAGATCGTCGGCGAGCGCGCGGGCGTGCACGTCTTCGCCCCGGAGCCCGGCAACGGCGTCGGCAACCCCGTCGACGTCGCCCGCCGCGCCATCGAGCACGCGGAGCACAAGCTGTACGACGTCGTGATCGTCGACACCGCGGGCCGCCTCGGCGTCGACCAGGAACTCATGCAGCAGGCCGCCGACATCAAGGCCGCGGTGGGCCCGGACGAGACGCTGTTCGTCGTCGACGCCATGATCGGCCAGGACGCCGTCAACACCGCGAAGGCGTTCAACGAGGGCGTCGGAGTCGACGGCGTCGTCCTCACCAAGCTCGACGGCGACGCCCGCGGCGGCGCGGCCCTGTCGATCGCGCGCGTCCTCGGCAAGCCGATCATGTTCGCCTCCAACGGCGAGGGCCTCGGCGACTTCGACATGTTCCACCCGGACCGGATGGCCTCGCGCATCCTCGGCATGGGCGACGTCCTGACGCTCATCGAGCAGGCGGAGAAGACCTTCGACGCGGAGCAGTCGCGCGCCGCCGCCGAGAAGCTGATGGGCAAGAACAAGTTCGGCCTCCAGGACTTCCTTTCCCAGATGCAGCAGCTGCGCAAGATGGGCCCGATGTCGAAGATCCTCGGCATGCTGCCGGGCGCCGGCCAGTTCAAGCAGGCGATCAACGAGATCGACGAGAAGGAGATCGACCGCATCGAGGCGATCATCTACTCGATGACCCCCGCCGAGCGCGACGACGTCTCCATCCTCAACGGTTCGCGGCGCGCCCGCATCGCCAAGGGTGCGGGCGTGCACGTCTCCGAGGTGAACAAGCTGGTCAACCGCTTCGTCGAGGCTCGGAAGATGATGGAGGCCATGGCCGGTGGCGGCATGCCCGGGATGCCGGGGATGCCCGGCATGGGCGCCGGCCGCCGCGCGGGCTCGAAGAAGCCGGTGACGAGCAAGCGCAAGGGCAAGAAGCCCGCTCCCCGCCAGGCCCCGCGCCCGCAGCGTGCCCCGCAGGTGCAGCAGCCCGCCATGCCGCAGATCCCGCAGTCGATGGACGACTTCCAGCTTCCCCCGGAGTTGCAGAAGATGTTCGACCAGAACAAGCCGAAGTTCTGACCGGCGGCACTTCATGAATGGCGCGCTCCACATCCGCGGTCATCTGCTCCCCGACGACGAGGTCGTCGACCTCTGGATCGCCGACGGCGTCCTGCAGCGGGAATCCGTTACCGGCGCCGACACCGTCGCCGCCGAGGGGTGGATCATCCCCGGCCTGGTGGACGCGCATTGCCACATCGGGCTCTCGGCGGAGGGTGCCGTCAGCCCGGAGGCGATCAGGGCGCAGGCCGAGGCCGACCTCGCCGCCGGCACCATGCTGATCCGCGACGCCGGGTCGCCGTCCGACACCCGCTGGGTGCAGTCCGACGACGCCCTCCCGCGGCTGGTGCGCGCCGGCCGGCACGTGGCGCGGCCCAAGCGCTACCTGCGCAACCTCGGCGTCGAGGTGGAGCCCGAGGACCTGGTCACGCAGGTCCGGCACGAGGCGCGCTCCGGCGACGGGTGGGTCAAGCTCGTCGGCGACTGGATCGACCGCACGGTCGGCGACCTGGCCCCGCTCTGGCCGGCCGACGTCGCGGCGCAGGCCATCGCCGCCGCCCACGAGGAGGGCGCCAGGGTCACGGCGCACTGCTTCGGCGAGCAGGCCGTCACCGAGTTGGTCGGTGCCGGCATCGACTGCATCGAGCACGGCACGGGGATGTCCGACGACGTCATCGCCCAGATGGTCGCGCGGGGCACCGCGTTGGTGCCCACGATGATCAACCTGGCGCGCTTCCCGCAGTACGCGGAGCCGGCGAGGGACAAGTTCCCCTCCTACTACACGCACATGACCCACCTGTACGAGCGCAGGAAGGACACCATCGGCAAGGCCGTCGAGGCGGGCGTCGCCGTCTACTCCGGCACCGACGCCGGCACCGTCGTCCCGCACGGCTCCATCCGCGAGGAGATCGAGGAACTCGCCGCGATCGGCGGCGCGGAGTTCGCCCTCGGCGCCGCGAGCTGGCGGGCGCGCCCGTGGCTGGGGGCCGACGTCCTGACGCCGGGAGCGAGCGCGGACCTCATCGTGCTCGACGCCGACCCGCGCACAGACCTCTCGACGCTGTACCGCCCTGTCGCCCGCGTGCTGAGAGGTCAGGTGCTCTGAACTACCCCCACCCCAGTTCGTGGAGCTTCTCCTCGTCGATGCCGTGGTAGTGGCCCAGCTCGTGGACCAGGGTGATCCAGATCTCGTCGTACAGCTCGTCCTCGTCCTGGCACATGCGCGTCAGCGGGCCCTGGAACAACACGATGCGGTCGGGAAGTTGGCCGAAGCCGTACTGCTCGCGTTCGGTGAGCGCGGTGCCGTCGTAGACGCCGAGCATGTCGGAGCCGTCCTCGGGCTCGTCCTCGATGACGAAGATCAGGTTGTCGATGCCCTGGACGAGCTGCTCGGGAAGCTCGCCGAGCGCCTCCTCGACCAGGAGCTCGAAGGATTCCGCGGAGATCTGCACGGGCACGAGCCTATCCGCGCCGGCTCGCGCCACAAGCCAATAGGCTCGTTCGCAACCATGACGAGGAAGTGATGATGGGTCTGCGCACTGAGGCAACGAGGCTCCGCGACGAACACGGGCGCCACAGGGTGTTCCACGGGATCAACCTCGTGGCCAAGGGAAACCGGAGGCCGACCGGCAGCTATGTCGACCGCGGCTTCCGCGGTACCTGGACAGCTGACGACATCGCGGACCTGGCCGCCCGCGGGCTCACCCTCGTGCGGCTGGGCATCCTCTGGGCCGCCGTCGAGCCGGAGCCCGGCCGCTATGACGAGGAGTACCTCGACTGGGTCGGCTCCCAGCTCGACCTCATCGGAGCCGCGGGGATGTTCGCCTTCCTCGACGCGCATCAGGACCTGTACTCCCAGGCGTTCGAGGACGGTGCCCCCGCGTGGGCGACGCTCACCGACCACGAGTACGCCGCGACCGAACCGTGGAGCGACGCCTACCTCTCCAGCCCCGCTGTGCACGAAGCCCTCGACCGGTTCTGGGAGAACGCCCCGGGGCCGGGCGGCGTCGGGCTCCAGGACCGGTTCGCCGCGATGTGGGGTCACGTCGCGGCGCGCTTCCGCGGCCACCCCGCGCTGATCGGCTACGACCTGCTGAACGAGCCCGCGCCCGGGAGTGCTGCGTCCGGGATCGTCGCGGCACTGATGGGGGCCTTCGCGCAGGCCACTGGTCAGGACCTGGACGAGCTGCTGGCGGACCTCGGCGACCCCGAGGCCCGGTTCGCGCAGCTGCGCCGCCTGGAGGAAGAGGCGGTGCACCGGCGGATCGGTGATGCGGCCCACCCGTCGGTAGCTGGCTTCGAGGCCGGATCCGTGGCGCCGCTGATGGCGCGGGTCGCCGCCGTCGTGCGCCGCGTCGACCCCGAGGCCCTCCTCCTCCGCGAGCACGGCTACTTCGCGAACCTCGGCGTGCCGTCCGGGCAGCCGCCGCTCGACGACCAGAACTGGGTCTACTCGCCGCACGGCTACGACCTGACCGTCGACACCGCGGCCATCTCCCGGTCCAGCGACATCCGCGCCGCGACGATCTTCGCGCGGCACGCCGAGACGGCCGAACGCCTCGGAGTGCCGGTGATCGTCGGGGAGTGGGGCGGCATGGGGCTCGCCACCGGGATCGCCCGCCACGCCCGGTCGCTCCTGGACCTGTTCGACGCGCGGGGGTGGTCCTGGACCTATTGGTGCTGGCAGGACGGGTTCGCGGACTCTGAGGCGGCAGCGGTAGTCGTCCGGCCCCGGCCGGTCGCCTTCGCCGGTGACGGCCTGAGCTGGCGCGTCGCCGACGGCGCGCTGCACGCCCGGTGGCGCGGCGCCGAGACGGGCGCACCGTCGGTCTTCTTCGCGCCCGAGGGGACGGCGGAAGTCCTGCGCGACGGCGCTGCATTCCCGGCGCGGCGAGAGGGCTCGTGGATCACCGTCCCGGCCGGCGTCGGCGACTACGAGCTGACGGTCGGATAGGCCGTCGGGCCCGCCGCGCGGCGGTTTTGGGCGGAGCCGCCGGGATCTGGCACAATGACCGCTGCACCTTCTTCGACCGTGCCCTCTCACGCGGGCGGGGAAGTCCCTCAGGTTTGCGCTGCGCGTGCCCCACACGTGAAAGCGCGTCCATCCACTCGCCTGCGGCCGCAGGCACACTGAGTAACAGGAGAAACCACACCAGTGGCAACCAAGATCCGCCTGAAGCGTCTCGGCAAGATTCGCTCGCCCCACTACCGCATCATCGTCATCGACTCGCGTGCCAAGCGCGACGGCCAGGCCATCGAGGAGATCGGCCTGTACCACCCGAAGAACGACCCGAGCGTGATCCGCGTCGACTCCGAGCGCGCGCAGTACTGGCTGGGCGTCGGCGCGCAGCCGACCGAGGCCGTCGTCGCGATCTTCAAGCGCTCCGGCGACTGGCAGAAGTTCACCGGCGACACCACGCCGTCGGGCATCGACCCGCAGCCGGAGCGTCGCGACCGCGAGGCCGAGTTCGCCAAGGCCCTCGCCGAGGACTCCGGCGCGACCGCTCCCGCGATCTCGAAGGCCAAGAAGAAGGCCGCCGAGGCCGTCGAGGCCCCCGCCGCTGAGGCCGAGGCCCCCGCCGAGGGCGAGTGAGCATGCTGGCCGACGCCTTGGAGCACCTCGTCGCGGGCATCGTCTCGAACCCCGACGACGTGACGGTCAAGGAGAAAGACCTGCGCCGCGGCCGGCTCCTGGAGGTGCGCGTGCACCCCGAGGACGTCGGCAAGGTGATCGGCCGCCAGGGCCGCACCGCGCAGGCCCTGCGCACGGTGATCGGCGCGCTGGCGGGCAAGGAGGGCATCCGGGTCGACTTCGTCGACGTGGATCGCCCCCGCCGCCGCTGACGCTCCTAACCGCACCGACGCCGGTCGAGCACTCGCTCGGCCGGCGTCGTTCGTCTTGAGGAGGGAATATGAGCGAGACCATCGAGGTCACCGTGGGCCGGTTCGGGCGCGCGGTCGGCATCCGCGGCGAGATCGCCGTCGAGCTGCGCACCGACGAGCCGGGCCGGCGCTTTCAGGTGGGCGCCCAGTTGCTGCTGGGGGCAACCGGGAGAAAGGTCGAGATCGCCGGCGTGCGGTGGAACCGCGGTCGGCTGGCCGTCACGCTCGTCGGCCACGCGGACCGGACCGCCGTCGAGCCGCTCACGGGACAGTTGCTGCACGCGCGGGTCCCCGCCGCGGAGCGCCCGAGCGAGTCCGAGGAGTACTTCGACCGCCAGCTGGTCGGGCTCGCGGTGCTGAACCACGACGGCGTGCGCGTCGGTACGGTGACCGAGGTCGCCCACCTGCCGGCGCAGGACGTGCTGGTGTGCGACGTCGCCGGTGAGGAGCGCATGGTGCCGTTCGTGCAGGCGCTGGTCCCCGTCGTCGACGTCGAGGCTGGGCACGTCCGTCTCGCAGACGTCGCGGGCCTGCTGGAGGACGACGAATGAGGATCGACGCCGTCAGCATCTTCCCCGACTACTTTGCGCCGCTGCGGCTGAGCCTCGTCGGCAAGGCCATCGCGGCGGGCACCGTCGACCTCGCCGTGCACGACCTGCGGGACTGGACGCACGACCGGCACCGCACCGTCGACGACACGCCGTACGGGGGCGGCGCCGGCATGGTGATGAAGCCGGAGCCGTGGGGCGAGGCGCTCGACGCGCTCGAGGGGGCGTCGCCGCTCCCGATGACGGTGATCGTGACCACCCCGGCCGGGCGCCTCTTCACGCAGGAGCTGGCCTATGAGCTGGCCGCCAAGGAGCGCCTCGTCTTCGCGTGCGGCCGCTACGAGGGGATCGATCAGCGCGTCGTCGACTACTGCCAGGAGCGGTACGAGGTCGTGGAGGTGAGCCTCGGCGACTACGTGCTCAACGGGGGAGAGGTCGCGGCGCTCGCGATCACGGAGGCCGTCGTCCGGCTGCTGCCCGGGGTGCTGGGAAATCCGGAGTCGCTGTGGGAGGAGTCGCACTCGGCCGGGAACGAGCAGTTGCTCGAGTATCCGAACTACACGAAACCGCCCGTCTGGCGCGGCCGAGAGGTGCCCGAGGTGCTCCTCAGCGGGAACCACGGCCTGGTCGCGAAGTGGCGTCGAGAGCAGGCCGAGGCGCGCACCCGCGAGCGCCGCCCCGACCTGACGACGCCCCTAGCCAACAGCGAAAATACGTGAGGAATTAGGCGCGTAATTTCCTTTTTCGGGAACACTCATTTAACCTGCCCCCTACCTCACTCCCGGCCCCTCCGTTGGCTAGAGTGAACCCGTGGCAACAACACTCACCATTCATCAACGAGCGTTGCGATCGACGGTCATCAAGAAGGTCATCATGGCGGTGACCGGCTTGGTGATGATCGCGTTCCTGCTCGTGCACATGTACGGCAATCTGAAGATGTTCGTAAGCTTCGAGGCCTACGATCACTACGCGCACTGGCTGAAGGGCCTCACCGACGACGGCGGCATCATGGCTCCGATCATGCCCGCCGGGCAGTTCATCTGGGTCTTCCGCTTCGCGCTGCTGGCCGCGATCGTCCTGCACATCTGGTCGGCCGCCAGCCTGTCGAGGGCGACGATCGCCAACCGCGGCGACAAGTACGTCAACAGCAAGCGCCTCGTCCAGACCTACTCGGCGCGCACCATGCGCTGGGGCGGCGTCATCATCGCGTTCTTCGTGGTCTTCCACCTGCTCCAGTTCACGATCGTCCCGCAGTACTTCGGCGGCGACCCGCACGAGCCGCACACCATGGTGATGGCGGCGTTCCTCCAGTGGTGGATGGTCGCGTTCTACGCCCTCTGCATGGTCCTGATCTGCATGCATGTCCGTCACGGCGTCTGGAGCGCGTTCACCACGCTCGGCGCCAACACCAGCGCGGAGGCCCGCAAGGTCCTGAACCTCGTCGCGATCGTGGTCGCCGTCGTCCTCTACGTCGGCTTCATGATCATGCCCCTCGCCATCCTGTTTGGAGTGATCAAGTGACCACCACGGCAACCACCCCCGACTTCTGGGTCGAAGGCGCGGACATCGCCGACACCAAGGCGCCCACCGGTCTCGAGATCGAGAAGGTGTGGAAGACCCGCCAGTTCCAGGCGCGCCTGGTCAACCCCGCGAACCGCCGCAAGCTGTCGGTCATCATCGTCGGCACCGGCCTCGCCGGCGGCGCGGCCGCCGCGACGCTCGGCGAGGCGGGCTACAACGTCCTCAACTTCTGCTACCAGGACAGCCCCCGCCGCGCCCACTCGATCGCGGCCCAGGGCGGCATCAACGCGGCCAAGAACTACCGCAACGACAACGACTCGACGTTCCGGCTGTTCTACGACACGGTCAAGGGTGGCGACTACCGCGCCCGCGAGACCAACGTCTACCGGCTCGCCGAGGTCTCGGCCAACATCATCGACCAGTGCGTCGCGCAGGGCGTGCCCTTCGCCCGCGAGTACGGCGGCCTCCTCGACACCCGCTCCTTCGGCGGCGTGCAGGTGCAGCGCACGTTCTACGCGCGCGGCCAGACCGGGCAGCAGCTTCTGATCGGCGCCTACCAGCAGCTGGAGCGTCAGGTCGCGGCCGGCACCGTCAAGATGTACGCCCGCCACGAGATGGTGGAGCTGATCGTCGTCGACGGCAGGGCGCGTGGCATCGTGACCCGCAACATGGTCAACGGCAAGGTCGAGACCTGGACCGCCGACGCCGTCGTGCTCGCCACGGGCGGCTACGGCAACGTCTTCTTCCTGTCGACCAACGCCATGGGCTGCAACGTCACCGCCACGTGGCGTGCGCACCGCAAGGGCGCCTACTTCGCCAACCCCTGCTACACGCAGATCCACCCCACCTGCATCCCGGTGCACGGCGACACGCAGTCGAAGCTGACGCTCATGTCGGAGTCGCTGCGCAACGACGGCCGCATCTGGGTGCCCAAGAGGGCCGAGGACTGCAGCAAGGACCCGCGCCAGATCCCCGAGGAGGACCGCGACTACTACCTGGAGCGGATCTACCCGGCGTTCGGCAACCTGGTCCCGCGTGACATCGCGTCCCGCCAGGCGAAGAACATGTGCGACGAGGGCCGCGGCGTCGGCCCCGCCATCACGGAGCGCGACGCGGAGGGCAACGAGCGGCAGATGCGCCGCGGCGTCTACCTGGACTTCTCCGACGCGATCAACCGCCTCGGGCAGAAGGCGGTGGAGAACAAGTACGGCAACCTGTTCGACATGTACGCGCAGATCACCGGCGAGAACCCGTACGAGGTGCCGATGCGCATCTACCCGGCGGTGCACTACACGATGGGCGGCCTGTGGGTCGACTACGACCTCCAGTCCTCGATCACCGGCCTGTACGTGACCGGCGAGGCGAACTTCTCCGACCACGGCGCGAACCGCCTCGGCGCCTCGGCGCTGATGCAGGGCCTGGCCGACGGGTACTTCGTGCTCCCGAACACGATCAACGACTACCTGGCCGACGCCCCGTTCGAGAAGCTGTCCGAGGACCACCCCGCGGTGGCCGAGGCGCGCGAGTCGGCCCAGGGCCGCATCGACACGCTGCTGTCCATCCAGGGCGACCGCTCCGTCGACTCCTACCACAAGGAGCTCGGCGCGATCATGTGGGAGTACTGCGGCATGGAGCGCACCGACGCCGGCCTGAAGAAGGCCATCGGGCTCATCCGTGACCTGAAGGCCGACTACTGGAGGAACGTGCGCGTCACCGGCGTGAACGAGGACTTCAACCAGGCCCTCGAGCGCGCGGGCCGCGTCGCCGACTTCTTCGAGCTCGGCGAGCTCATGTGCATCGACGCGCTGCACCGTCGCGAGTCCTGTGGAGGCCACTTCCGCGCCGAGTCGCAGACGGAGGAGGGCGAGGCGCTCCGCCACGACGACGAGTTCCTCTACGTCGGCGCCTGGGAGTGGGGCGGCGAGGGCGGCGAGCCCGTGCTGCACCGCGAGCCCCTGGTCTACAAGGCAATCGAACTGAAGCAACGGAGTTACAAGTGAAGCTCAAGCTACGTATCTGGCGTCAGGCCGGCACGGGTGCCGCCGGCCGGATGGTCGAGTACGACATCGACGGCGTGTCCGAGGACATGTCCTTCCTGGAGATGCTTGACCTGCTCAACGAGAACCTCACGGCCCGCAACGAGGAGCCGGTCGCGTTCGATCACGACTGCCGCGAGGGCATCTGCGGCATGTGCGGCGTCGTCATCAACGGCGTCGCGCACGGTGGATCCGCCACGACCACCTGCCAGCTGCACATGCGTTCCTTCGCCGACGGCGCGACGATCGACATCGAGCCCTGGCGCGCGGGCGCGTTCCCGGTGATCAAGGACCTCGTCGTCGATCGCACGGCCTTCGACCGGATCATCCAGGCCGGCGGGTTCATCTCGTCGAACACCGGCGCCGCGCCGGAGGCGCACTCGACCCCCGCTCCCAAGCGCGAGGCCGATATCGCCTTCGACAACGCCACCTGCATCGGCTGCGGCGCGTGCGTCGCGGCGTGCCCGAACAGTTCCGCCATGCTGTTCACCTCGGCGAAGATCACGCACCTGGCCATGCTCCCGCAGGGCCAGCCCGAGCGGTACCGGCGCGTGAAGTCGATGGTCGCCCAGCACGACGAGGAAGGCTTCGGCAACTGCACCAACATCGGCGAGTGCGCCGCGGTCTGCCCGAAGGGCATCCCGCTGGAGTCCATCGCTCAGCTGAACCGCGATCTCATCGCGGCGATGTTCAAGCGCGACGGCAAGTAACCTGCCTCCGACGGCGCGGCCCCCGGATTTCCCGGGGGTCGCGCCGTCTGGCATAATTTGTCCTCGCTGCCCGGTCCCGGGCGGCCCCACATCACGCAGCTCCTGCCACGGGGGGATCGTCTGCGCCGGCGTGGGAATGAACGAACACCGCGGTGGCCTGTGGCACTGACGGAGAGGGCAGAAAAATGACCCATCAGTTGATCAAGGACATCAACAAGGCAGCGCTGCGCGACGACATCCCGGACTTCCGCGCCGGCGATTCCGTCAAGGTGCACGTGCGCGTCATCGAGGGCACGCGCTCGCGTGTCCAGGTGTTCGCGGGCGTCGTCATCGCGCGCAACGCCAGCGATGTGCAGGAGGCCTTCACGGTCCGCAAGGTGAGCTTCGGCGTCGGCGTCGAGCGTACCTTCCCGCTGAACTCCCCGATCATCGAGAAGATCGAGGTCGAGCGTCGTGGTGACGTTCGCCGCGCGAAGCTGTACTACCTTCGTGGGCTTCGCGGCAAGGCTGCGAAGATCAAGGAGAAGCGCTGAGCTTCACACCCACCGCGGGGTGCCAGCACCCCTCCGAGGTGTGGAACCGCCGGGCGACGTTCGTCGCCCGGCGGTTCGCCGTTTGCGGTGGCCCAGCCTGTCGGACCCGGGCGGTATGCTCGGGTCGGCGAGTGAGCCCGAGTTTCCGGATGAAGGACCTGATGTGGAGCAAGTGACCGAGCCATCCGAGCGCGCGGAACCGCCGCCGACGCCGCCGAGCCCGGGTCGCCGCGTCCTCGGCTGGTTGACGGAGAGCATCCTGGTGATCGTGGGTGCCGTGGTCATCGCGACGCTGATCCGCACGTTCGTCGGGCAGATGTTCATCATCCCGTCGGGCTCGATGGAGCACACGCTCGAGATCAACGACCGGGTGCTGGTCGCCAAGTTCGGGGGATTCCAGCGCGGAGACGTCGTCGTCTTCGAGGATCCGGGCGAGTGGCTGGACCCCAGCCCGCCGGAGGACAACCCCGTGAAGAAGGCCCTGGAGTTCGTGGGCGTCCTGCCGAACTCGGGAACGGAGCACCTGATCAAGCGTGTGATCGGCATGCCGGGGGATCACGTGCGCACCACCGAGGACTTCGAGATCGAGGTCAACGGGCAGGTGCTGGACGAGACCCCCTACCTCTACACGGAGGACGGCATGCAGGTCGCGGCGGCCACGGTGCCGTTCGACATCGTCGTTCCCAAGGACCGCATCTTCGTGATGGGGGACCACCGCAACGCCTCGCGGGACTCGCGCTGCAAGCTGGCTGACGTCTCGCAGAACCCGGGGATGAACGCGTTCGTCCCGGTCGAGAACGTCGTCGGGGCGTCTGTCGCCATCGTCGCGCCGCTGACTAGGCTGTCCACGTTCCAGCTCCCCCCCACCTACGGCGACGTGCCCGCCGCCGAGGGCGAGGCGCCGGAGAAGCCCGTCCTGACCCACGTCGAGTCCGGCTGCTGATGATCCGTCTGGGCCGGGGCGCCTACAGCTACGAGCGCGCCGTGGCGCGAGCGGGTCTCGGACCCGTCGCGGGTGCGGACGAGGCGGGCCGTGGCGCGTGCGCCGGCCCGTTGGTGGCTGCCGCCGCCATCCTGGACCCGGCCCGTCCCATCGCCGGTCTCGACGACTCGAAGGCGCTCACCGCCGCGGCGCGGGACCGGATGTATGACCAGATCCTCGCGAAGGCGGTCGCGGTCGCCTGGGCCATCGTCGAGCCCGCGGAGTGCGACGCGCTCGGCATGCACCAGGCGGACCTGCACGGGCTGCGCCGTGCCGTCGGCCGACTCGACGTCGCGGCAAACTTCGTGATCACCGACGGCTTCCCGGTCGACGGCCTCGGGGTGCCCGGGGTCGCGATGTGGAAGGGCGACAAGGTGGCGGCGTGCGTCAGCGCCGCGTCGATCGTCGCGAAGGTCACGAGGGACAGGATCATGATCGGCTACGACGCCGACTACCCCCAGTACGGGTTCGCCGTGCACAAGGGGTATTGCACCGCCGTCCACCAGGCGGCGCTCGACGAGCACGGCCCGTCGCCCATCCACAGGTGGTGCTTCGACAACGTGGTGCGAAGCGGTAGGCTGAGCAGATCATGAGCGCCGAAGACTTGGAACAGTACGAGAGCAAGCTGGAGCTTGACCTCTACCGCGAGTACAAGGATGTCGTCGGCATCTTCACCTACGCGGTGGAGACCGAGCGCCGGTTCTACCTCTGCAACGCGGTGGACCTGAAGGTGCGCACGGAGGGCGGCGACGTCTACTACGAGGTCTCCATGGGCGACGCGTGGGTGTGGGACATGTACCGCCCGGCGCGGTTCGTGAAGTCGGCGAAGGTGCTGACCTTCCGCGACGTCTCGATCGAGGAGATCGTGCACTCCGACCTCCAGGTGCCCGACGGCGACCGCCCCGCGTCCTGATCCTGACCGCTGATTGCGCCGAGGCTGTAGGCGCCATCGCGCCGGTTGAGTCACTTACCGCTGGTTTGAGCCACCCACCGCTGGTTGAGCCGCCGCGCGAGCGCTAGCGAGCCGGCGTGTGATCGCGCTTCGCGCTGCAACGCCTTCCTTGGCCTCGGCAATCGAGCAAGCTCGATTGCTCTCGCCCTTCGTCGGCGTCGAAACCAATGGACTCTTGGATTCCCTCTGTGGATAACCGGCAAACCCGCACGCCTTTTCGCCACTACACCCTGTGAAGGGTGGTGGCCATGGAGAGCACACGGATGGCGTTCGGCCGTCGCGGCGAGGATCGCGCGGCGGAGTACATAGAGAAGCTGGGCTGGCAGGTGCTGGCGCGGAACTGGCGGCGCCGCGAGGGCGAGGCGGACATCGTCGCGTACGACCCCTCGGCGGACGCCATCGTGGTCGTGGAGGTGAAGAGCCGCTCCGGCACGGGCTACGGATCGCCGCTCGAGGCCATCACATACGCGAAGGTGCGGACGCTCCGCCACCTCGCGGCCATCTTCGCGCGCCAGTCCGGTACCCACGCGCGCAGGCTGCGGGTGGATGCCGTCGGCATTCTGTGGCGGCCCGGCGAGGAGCCGGAGCTGATCCACGCGCGCGGGATCGAGGAGTGATGCGGGCGTCGGCATGGTCGGTGGCGCTGTCCGGCATCGACGGCGTCCCGGTCGAGGTGGAGGCGGCGAAGGGCGGTGGCCTCCCGCGCACGCAGCTCGTGGGGCTGCCGGACAAGTCGCTGTCCGAGGCGAAGGACAGGGTCAAGGCCGCGGTGGTCGCGAGCGAGCTGCCGTGGCCCCCGCAGCTGGTGACCATCAACCTGTCGCCGGCGAGCCTTCCGAAGATGGGCTCGCACTACGACGTCGCGATCGCGGTGGCGATCATGGCGGCCGAGGGCGGAATCCGCCGTGGGTTGCTCGACTCGACCGTACTGCTGGGCGAGCTCAGCCTCGACGGCCGGGTGCGCAAGGTCCGCGGCGTGCTGCCCGCCATGCTCGCGGCCGCGCGGGCAGGCTTCGAGCGGGCCATCGTCCCGGCGGGGCAGCAGGCCGAGGCGGGCCTGGTTCCCGGGCTGACCGTGTGGGGTGCCGGCAGGCTGGAGGAGGTGGCAGCGCTGCTGAACGGCACGCGGGTCGACAACCCGGTGGAGGCCGCGGACGCGTCGTCGCCGTTGGTCGAGGCCGACGAGGGTTACGCGCCGGACCTGGCGGACGTGATGGGGCACGAGGACGGCAAGTTCGCCTTGGAGGTGGCCGCGGCCGGTCGTCACCACCTGTTCCTCAGCGGCGCGCCCGGAGTGGGCAAGACGATGCTCGCGTCCCGGCTGCCGTCGATCCTGCCGGACTTGACGGTGGAGGAGTCGGTCGAGGTGTCGGCGGTGCACTCCTTGGCGGGGCGTGCACTGAATGGCCTCGTCACGCGGCCTCCGTTCGCCGACCCGCACCACTCGGTCACCCCGGTCGCCCTCGTCGGCGGAGGATCAGGCGAGATCCGTCCTGGCGCCATCTCGCTTGCCCACCGTGGAGTCCTGTTCTTGGATGAATGCCCTGACTTCGGGTCGAAACTCGACGCCCTGCGCACGCCTCTGGAGAGTGGCTGGATCACGGTGAACAGGGCGCGGGCGACGGCGCGGTTTCCCGCGCGATTCCAACTGGTGCTCGCATCCAACCCCTGCCCGTGCGGCTACCACGGCGTCGCCGGAGCGGAGTGTCGGTGCGACCCGATCAGGGTGCGCAAGTACCGGGAGCGGATCAGCGGCCCCATCCTCGACAGGGTCGACATCCGTCACCACATGGCCGGCGTGAACCGCGTTCTCCTCGATGTCGACGAGCCTCGTCCCGAGTCGAGCTCGGCGGTGTTCGACCGTGTGCTGGCGGCGAGGGAGCGCCAGGCGCGGCGGCTGCGCGACACCCCGTGGACCACGAACGGTGAGGTGCCGGGGCCGCACCTCCGTCAGCACCTGCCGTTGCCCGGGGAGCTGGGGATGCTGAACGGAGCCCTCCAACGCGGGCAGATCAGCCTGCGCGGCGTCGACAAGGTGCTGAAGGTGGCCTGGACGATCGCCGACATGGCGGGTGTCGACCGGCCGGGCGAGCGAGAGGTCAGGGCGGCGCTGCATCTCCGCCAGGGCGAGGCGAGGAGGGCGGCATGAGCGCTGAGGAACGCCGGACGCGGATGGGGCTCTGCGCGCTGACGGCCTGGGGGTCGCCCCTGCTGGGCAAGGCCCTCACCGAGTTCGGCGCGGAGACGCTGTGGGCGGCGCTGTTGGCCGAGGGGGAGGAGACGGTCTTCGGGCGGCGTGCGGCGGCGGTCGACCTCGACGTGCTGGAGCGGGCGACAACGGCCTGCGGGGCGCGTTTCCTCATTCCCGGCGACGACGAGTGGCCCGTTCGCTTCCGCGCGCTCGCCCCGGTGCAGGTCGGCGGGATGGGTGGCGAGCCCGCGGGCCTCTGGGCGCTGGGAGGATCGGTCGACGGCCTCGCGGGAGCGGTGGCGATCGTCGGGGCACGGGCGTGCACGAGCTACGGCGACCAGGCCGCGATGACGTTGGCAGCGGACCTCGCCGAAGAGGGCCGGTGCGTGATCTCCGGGCTCGCCTACGGGATCGACGCCGCCGCCCACAGGGGCGCCCTCGGCGTCGGAGGGCGCACCATCGCGGTGCTCGCAGGCGGCGTGGACGATCCCTATCCGACGGCGAACCGTCGGCTCGCGGAGGCGGTGGCCCGCGCCGGGTGCCTGCTGTCGGAGACCCCGCCGGGACTCCGGCCGACGAAGCAGGCGTTCCTGGCGAGGAACCGCTTGATCGCGGCCTTGTCGGAGGCGGTCGTCGTCGTGGAGGCGGCAGCGCGCTCCGGCGCGAAGAACACGGCATCCTGGGCCGGAGAACTCGCCCGCCCCGTGCTGGCAGTTCCCGGTCCCATCACCTCGTCGCTCTCGGCCACGCCGCACCGGCTCGTCCGCGACGGGGAGGCCATCCTGGTGACCTCGGCGGACGAGATCGCCTCGGCCATCGCCCCGCTTGACCCGCTGCGGGAGTCCGAAGGGCGGGGCGAGCGCCGCCCGATCGACTCCCTTCAGCCCGCTCTCCTCGAGGTCCGCGAGGCGGTTGCACCTCGCGAATCGGTGACCCCGGCGGAGCTGGCTCGGAGGACCGGCCAGTCGGTGCTCGACGTGCTCGCGCACGCGCACGCCCTCGTCGACGGCGGGTGGCTGGACCTTGCCGAGGACGGCCTGTTCAGCCTCCCGCGCCGTCGCCGGCCGAAGGAGGTGGCTATGCCAGGCGCCAGTTGACCTGCCTGCCGAGGGTGCCGCTGAGCTCGTCCGCGGCCTCGTCGGACGAGTAGTGGGACAGCGTCGACTGCATCGAGGCGATCCGTTCGGCGATGCCGAGGCGCTCTGCCGCGGGGGCGTTGGTCGGCTCATCGATGAATCGCTTCATGGAACCGACCGTGCGCTCGGCGTGCAGCGCGATCGAGGCCGCCTGTGCCTTCAACCGATCGCGGTACCAATCGGAGGGGAGGATCTGTTCGCGGGTGAACATGGCCCGGAACGCCGGATCATGCAGTGTCATGCCGTCCGATTCCCCGGTGGCCATGATCTCGAGCAGCGCCCTCACCGGCGGAATGGCGAGGGCCACGGTGCCGTCGTCGAGGTACGACTGGGCGACCCGCTGGTGGGTGGTCACGATGGTGCGCACCGACTCCGCGTAGGCCTCCTCGTCCTGCAGCTCGGGGCGCAGCATGTTCTCGGAGAACACCACGTGCGGGTGCATGAAGATGCGGCCGAAGTACTTGGACTGGAACTTCTCCGTCATGCGGTATCCGAGGCGGCTCGCCTCGATCAGCTCGCCGTCCAGCTCGAAGTCCTCGACGCGTTCGAGGGCTCCCTCGGCGATCAGGTTGGTCGCCGAACGCTCATCGGGGCTCATCCGGGAGAAGACCTCGGGCACGAGCAGCGAGATGTCGTGGTCGACCCGGACGTTCGGGCCGATCACGCCGGCGGACGAGAGCCAGCCGTCGTAGCCGGTGAGCGCGAAGGACAGGAAGGCGGCGTTGAGGTCGACGACCGAGGCCAAGGCGTTGAACGGGCCCTTCGTCATCGCGCCCTCGGAGCCGGCGCCCGTCGTCGATGGCGACTTGCCCGTCATCGAAGAGATGAACTCCATGAACAGCTCCGGCCGCTCCATGAAGTGGAGCGGGGCGTAGCAGCAGAGCGGAGGGACCCCAGGCTCGGCGGCGTTGTTACGCCGGCCGGCCGCGACGACGTCGACCGGAAGCCGCAGCGCGGCATCCAGCGGCAGACGGCGGTGCAGCCGCGCCGCCATCTCGGCGACCGCGGTCTCCCGGGGGCGGGCGATGTCCGGCCGGACCTGGAGGTAGCGGGGGTTCTTCGACGGCGCGCCGTTCACGATGCGCGGATGCGCCGAGCTGACGAAGAAGGGGGCGTCGCCTTCGCCGTCGGCGACCGTGCGGATCAGCTCCTGCATCGGCCGCGTGAACTTCGAGAACGCGACGGCGTCGTCCGCGATGGCACGGGCATCCTCGCGGGCGAGCGGCGCGAAGTTGCTGAGGAACGCGCCCCCGGCGATGTCGGCCTCCGCCTGCTTGTCGTAGCCGCGGTGGATCGCGTCATCGGGGCGCTGGAACAGCAGCTGCTCGCAGTTGGCCACGTACTTGCGCGACAGGCCATCGGTGCGGCCCGCGACCTCACCCGGCACCACCATGCTGGCGGTGATGTCGTCCTCGGTCTGCACTTTCGCCGCAGGGTGGAAGTCGTGACGGAGCCCGAACAGTCGCCACGAGCCGTCCGGCGCGAAGCCGACCCGCAGCATGTTGACGACGATCTTTTCGCCGTCGAGGCGCAGCGCGTGGCCAGCGCGGCCGTTGATCCGGCCGACGGTGAAGTGGCTCGGCCAGTCGTCGCCCCACTCCGGGCGATAGAACCGCTTGACGACGAACACGAGCTCCTTGATGTGATGCGGGATGCCCCTCAGCCACTCGTTGTACTCGTCGGTGTACGACGAGCTGGGGGTCAGCAGCTTGATGACGGATCCCACGCTGCGCTCGTCGGAGAGCAGCGGGCGGGAGTCGCCCTGCGAGGGCTCCCTGAAGCGGGAGGAGAAGTCGTAGTTGACGATGTCGGCAACGAGATCGATGTCCTCGGCGAAGTCGTTGACGTAGGCGTTGCCGTTGACGAAGGCATCGGTGATGGACTTGGAGATCTCCGACTTCCCGCCGCCGGAGACGGTGGCCGGCTTGTGGCACGACGTGGCGATGGGGGAGGTGCCGAGCAGGGTCCACTGCTCGCCGTCGGCGGCCAGGTGGATGAGCTCGACGAGGTACCCGTCGGGCAGCACATAGGTCTTGTCGGCCCGCAGCGGGATCGACCGGGCCTCGCCGTCGCGCTCCCACGACACGGTGACATCCCGCAGCGAGAACGTCGTCCGCTCCGGCACCAGGATGATGTGCGGCTGGTCCAGGTCGATGGCGTGACCCTCGGCCTGCTGCTCGAATCGGTCGGGATTCTTGGCGATGACCTCGTCGATGCAGCACGTCGGGTCCGAGTAGGTGCTCGTGAACGTCTGGCCGAGGTTGTAGCGCGGGAACGCGATGGCGCCGCCCGAGTGCTCCTCCTCGACGCGGCCGAGCAGGTTGGCGGCGTAGCTGATCTGCGCCTTGACCTCCTTCTTGCAGTAGCCGAAGTAGTTGTCCGCGATGACGGTGACGATCACGCCGCGCTCGTCGCGGGCGCAGGCCTTGAAGGCGGAGCCTCCGTTGTAGCGTTCGCCCTCCTCCTTCCAGCACATGCCGTCGCGGCGCTGGCGCTCGGTCGCGTCGTCCCAATGGGGGAGCCCCAGCTCCTTCTTCGTCAACTGCGTCAAGTGCGGCGCGAGCACCACGAAGCCGGTGTGGCCGGTCCACCGCGTCGGGTCGAGCGAGCTGTCGTTCTCAGGCAGGTAGGGGTCGCCGCCATTGCCGAAGATGCCCTCCACGAAGTCGAGGTTCGCCATGAGGGTGGCGGGCGCGAAGAACCGCGTCTCCATCCGCACCTCGTCGGTGTAGCCGGGGACCGCCGGAACGACCAAGGGCCGCAGCAGCAGCGACGCCCAGCACGTCGGTCGGTCGTCGCGGTTGGAGGTGTAGGGGAGCACCATCGCCTCGGCGGGCGGGGCGAACGCATGCTCCATCAGGCGGCCGAACACGGCGCGCGGCACCGCGAGCTTGTCGTCCTGGATGGGGAGGCCGCCCTCCGCGATGTGGAACACGCCTTTCGTGGTGCGCCGGTCGTTGGCCGGGTTGTGCAGGATGCCGTTGACCAGCCGATAGCTGGTGAGTTGCGCCGAGGTGAACGTATCGCCGTCGTAGGGCAGGCTCATGGCGCGGGCGAGTCCGGGCTGGTCGAGTACGAGGGTCTCACGCGGGATCTGCGGCGCGGTTCCCGTTCCCTCGAGGTAGGCGTCGAGGAACGACTGCACCCTGCCGTCGACGGCCGGGAGTCGATGCTGCAGACGGCGGTTCAGCTCCCGTTGGCGAGCGAGGATGGGACGAACGAGGTCGACGGCCTTGCCCGCCGGCCCCTCCTCGGGCAAGGGGACGCCCAGGAGCCCCAGTCGGAGGTGAATTGCCGCAATGTCCGCGAGATTGGCCATGCCCCACTATTGCGCGTCGTAGAAGCGGCGCAAACGGGGGCCCGGGATAAGGGACGGGCGGCGTGCGCTTACTATGCACGCCGCCCGTCGGCGAGGACTACTTCTTGATCAGGCTGATCGTGTCCGTGGTCGAGTACTGCGTCCAGGTCTCTCCCAGAGACGGTGCGACGATCTTCGACGTGACCGAGCCCGTGTCGGCGTCGACCGTGACGATCCGGACCGGATTGGTCGAGCCCGAGTGGAACGAGTTGAGGAACGACAGGATCTTGTTGCCGTTGACGCCGGTGTCGACCCTGCGCGCCGCGTTCCCGACGTGACCGGAGAACACCATCTTGATGTTCGGGTACAGCTTGATCAGGTTGTCGAAGAGGTACTGCCCCGTCGTCGATCCGTAGCCGCTGTTGTCCTGCACGATGCCGCCGCCCCCGTTCAGGTAGGAGTGCGTCTGGACGAGCACGTTGTGGTTGGGGTGCGACTCGACGACGTTCTTCGCCCAGGCCACGGCCTCCTTACGCGGATGGAACTCCAGCGTGAGGACCAGCCAGTCGGCGCCGTCCCCTTGGAAGGTGGTCCACATGTTGTCGACCTTGCCCGACTCGAACACACCGCCGACATTCTTCATGCTGCTGACCGGGAACGCCTTGTTGAAGGCCGTCGTGTCCCGGACGAGGAGAGGGGTCCTGCACTTGTCCCCGAGCTTCTCTTTGCACTCGGGGTTGTTGACGTAGGCGCTGCCGCCGTAGGCGCGGCTCCCGGCCACTCCGTTGTGCCCGACGGCCAGGGTGTCATGGTTCCCGATGGCCAGCGAGTACGGCAGGCCGCCCTTGTTCAAGATCTCATAGGACTTCGTGGCGACATCGAACTGCGCCGGCACCAAGGCCCCCCAGTTCACCACGTCGCCGATGTGCATGACGTACTCCAGTCCGAGCGCAGACTTGTTGTTCACGAGCCACTGCGCGCGGTTGTTCATCCGCGGGTCGCTCGACTTGAGTGTCTCAACCTGCGTGTCGGGGATCACCGCGAAACTGAAGCTGCCGGCGGTGCCCTTCGGCGGGGTCGGGACCTCGGGTTCCTTCGGGGGCGTCGTCGTGTCGCCGGGAGCCTTGAGGTGGAACACGGCGCCCTGGTCCGACCAGCCCGCGGCGGCAAGCTGGGTCCGTTCGGCGGCAGTAGCCGCGAAGGCGAAGTGCTCACCCTTGTTGAACCGATGTACCGGCACCGTGCAGCTGTCTGCCTTCGCCGCGGCGTAGAAGCTCGTGGCGTTCTGGACCTGGAAACCGCGCTCTGTCGCCGACTTCACATCGCTGTCCCCGGCAGCCCAGAGGAAGTCGACGGTCTTGGGGTTGTAGAGCCGCGAGACCGGCACCAGATCGGTTCCGGGACGGCTGGATGCGAGTCCCAGTACGCCGGGATCGGCGGTGAACCCGTACACGCTCGCCGAGCGCGAGTGCTCGGTGGCGGACGTCGTCAGCAGGTCGGTCTGCAGGGTGGGATTTGTGCTCGTGTAGATGGTGGTGGTCAGTGCGTCGCAGTTGACCGCTGCGTGCGCCGGGGTCGCACCGGCTCCCACGCAGAGCGCCCCGGCTCCCAGTCCCCAGGCGATGAGCAGAGCCGAGAAGCGGCGTCGATCGTACATGTTGGTCCAATCCATTAGGTTGACGTGCAAGACGGATGCCAACTGCTCCACCCTGGAGTCGGCGCCTGGATGCTAGCAGAGCCGCGACCCAAAGCTGAAGATTTCTCAAGAATCACTGGAGAGATGCTCACCTCCGTTGCGCTGGCGCGCGCAACCGCCGCTCACTGAGCCAGGCCGAGATATTGCGTTTGACTAGGCTGGAAGCACGTGGTTCGGTCGACTCTTCCTGCCTGATGGGCGAAACGAAGCGGAGCGCGGCCTGCGCCGCGCTGCGGAAGCTGAGAATTTACTGAGTGGCTTGCCTTCGTTTGCGTGCTAACGCGACGCCGCGTGCACGGCCTCGATGGCGCTCCTGACGTCGTCGTTGAGGCCTGCTAGATGCGCGAAAGCGGCGGGCGGCGCGCCGCGGTAGAGGGGCCGGACGCCCACGAGCACCTCGAACAGGTCGTCCCGTTCGAACGAGCCGCGGCTCATGAGGAGGCGCAGGTCGGCGCGGGAGCCGCGAAGGTCGCGGACGCGGCCGCTCCATCCCGGATTCGTCATCGGAGCGTCGTCGGTGTCCATCGCGTCTGCCAGCGCGCCGAGGGCATCGACGAGGGGGACGAGCGCATCCTTGACTGCTTCACAGTCGAAGGGGCCGGGTCCGGCGTCGGCAGCGGCGGCTCCGCCTCGTCCCAGGATCTTGTCGAGCAGCCCCATGGTCGTCTCCTTCGTCGGTGGGTGGTCACAGGCTACCGGGATCGATGCGTGCGCTTGCGGGCTTCCACGGTTGGGTGCCTCGTGCCGGGGTGGATCTGTGCAATCGTGTTCCATGGCAGGACGGCACGATCACATCTCGGCTGAGGCGATGCAGATGCCTGCCTCGCAGGACTGGGACCGGTACCACCGGATGACCGACGCGTTGGCGGGCGCCGTCCGGAAGATCCGCGACAACGACCCGGCAGGACTTGAGCTGGCGGTCGCGTACCTGGTCCAGCGGCCGCGCTTCTTCGGCTCAGGCTACGTGTTCGAGGAGGTGGCCGCCGCCGTCGCGATCGGTCCGGACGCTGGAACGATGGCGCGAGACATCCGCGAGCTGGTCCTCCGGGAGGCGCGACGCCCCAGGGAGCGAGAGATGCGCTACGTCGCGCGCCTGGCGGGACGGTACTGGAACGACTCTCTCATGGCTGGACTCGCAGCGATCCCGGGGCCGACGGCGAGGTTCATCATCGAGCGTGCCCAGCAGGTTCGCTCGTCGTACTTAGGGATAGGACTCATCGGCCCCGACGCTTCGCCCACCGCTCCCAGTCGACGACGCGGGTCCAAGTGAGGATGGCGAGTAGTTTCGGCGCCATCTATGTCCTCTCGCTCGCAGGTAGCCGTCCGGTGAGCCGGAGATCGGTGCATGATGGGAACGAACAAACCCCGGCCGACCCGGCATCTTGCCTTGTCAACCGGGGTTTCCCGTTGTGTCCGAGAGAGGACTTGAACCTCCACGCCCTATACGGGCACTAGCACCTCAAGCTAGCGCGTCTACCTATTCCGCCACCCGGACGAGTGGCCTCCCTCACGGGAGCGCGACACGAAACGTTAGCAGGTCTCTGCCTGCCTTGCACAATCGCCCGCTCCCGGACCGGGAGCAGAGCTCAACGCGGCTGCCTTCGTCGGCTTTAGGCCGACGATTTGGCTAGTGCGGCTGCGTGCGTCCCTATAGCGACGGTGGGGTCACAGGATTGTCGCAACACCCGTTATGGGAAGGGTGTTCGATGGCTGTTTGGAGGAACTACGGGGC
>CAKUBE010000011.1 GCA_934636715.1 uncultured Arachnia sp. | reverse complement strand
CCGGCCGTGTTGTCAGGGTGACGGTCAGTCGTCGTAGCCGTAACGGTCTTCCCAGCGGTCCTCGACGCGGTCGGAGGCCGAGCCCTGGACCAGGATGTCGGTGCCGGAGCCGCCGCTCAGCCGGTCCGTGCCCGAGTTGCCCTCGACGAGGTCGTGGCCGGCCTGGCCGGAGAGCCGGTCGTTGCCGCGGCCACCCTCGATGTGGTCGTTGCCGCTGCCGCCGTAGACGACGTCGTTGCCGGAGTCGCCGTCGATCTCGTCGTGACCGGAGCCGCCGCGGATCGTGTCGTTGCCGGAGTCGCCGTCGATCTCGTCGTGGCCCGAGCCGCCGTCGATCCAGTCGTTGCCGCTGCCGCCCTCGATCTCGTCGTTGCCGGAGCCGCCGCAGATGATGTCGTTGCCGCCGCGGCCGTCGATCTCGTCGTGGCCGCCGCGGGCGACGATCACGTCGCGGCCCGAGGTGCCGGTGATGTCGTCGTTGCCGTTGGTGCCGACGATGGTGGCCTTGTGGCCGTTGCAGGTGTAGGTCGCGGCGTCCGCCGCAACGGGAGACATGGTCAGCGCGAGGCCGCCGACGAGGGCCGCGGCGAATCCGGTGGCGGCGAACTTGCGCACTCGGGTGGTGGTCATGGGGTACTCCTTCGATCGGGGCGATGTTGCCGTGCGATGGAGATAGTCCATCGGTAGCTCGTGAGAACCCAGTGAGTGCTGGATGAGAGTCCTCTCATGACTTTTCCACAGTCGCGCCGATGCCGCTGTACCGATGCGAGTTTCCTTGGTTGAATGGCCCCGTTGAGGGGAGGCGACATGGCTGGCGAACGCGGGGTGGCGCTGTCGGTGTGGACGGCCGTCATGTTGCCGGCGTTCGTCATCACCGTCGGGCTCGGCGTCGACTTCGCCGGGCACGCCGCCGCGGAGCAGGAGGCCCGCGCGGTCGCCGGGCAGGCGGCGCGAGTCGCGACGCACCAGACGATGCTGACGGCGAACGGCGCCGCGGTCGACGCTGCCGCCGCCCGCCGGGAGGCGATCGACTACGCGACGGCGGCAGGCTGGGCCGCGAGCGTGAGCATCAGCGGGCAGACGGCGGAGGTGACCCTCCGCGGGACCTACCCGACGACGTTCCTCGGCCTGATCGGGGTGAGGAGCATCGACGTGGAGGCGACGGCGTCGGCTACGGCTGTTCGGTCGGGATGAGCGCGCCCGCCCGGGGGCCGGAGCGGTGGGAGAGCCAGCGGGCGAACGCGGACAGCGTGAAGTTCACCGCCAGGTACGTCAGCAGCACCACGACGAAGATCGAGAACGAGTAGCGCGTCGAGCCGTAGTAGTCCTTGAGCTGGTACGACACTCTCAGGATTTCCGGGTACGACACCACGTACGCCAGCGAGGTGTCCTTCAGCAGCACCACCAGCTGCGCCACGATGATCGGCAGCATCTGCCGGAACGCCTGCGGGAACTCGATGGCGATGCGGGTCTGGAGCGACGTCAGGCCCACCGAGAGCCCGGCCTCGCGCTGGCCTTTGGGAAGCGCCGAGAGCCCTGCCCGGAGGGCCTCGCCGATGATGGACCCGTTGTAGACGGTCAGCGCCAGCACGACGGCGGTGTAGCCGCCGGTGCCCAGCGCCAACAGGATGAACAGCATCATGAACAGCACGGGCATGCCGCGGAAGAACTCGAGGACGACGGCCGCCGGCACGCTGATCCACCGCTGCGGGGCTGTGCGGGCGAAGCAGAGCACGACGCCGAAGAGCAGCGACAGCACCGCGGCGAGACCCGCCGCGCGCAGCGTGCCCATCACCAGGCCGTCGAACATCAGCCGGCGCCACACCCGCGGGTCGTCGAAGATGTCCCAGCGCTCGGGGCTCCACAGGCCGGTGAGGGTCGCGCCGTTGACGGTGACCCGCGGCTGGCCGAGCGCCCACAGCAGCCACACGAAGGCGCCGCCGATGATGACGGCCGCCACCACCGACACGATGCGCGACAGCCGGCGAGCCTTGGGCCCCGGCGCGTCGTAGAGGACCGAGGGTGTGCTCATCGCTGCATCGCCACCTTCCGCTCGATCCGCGCCGCGATCTGGCCCAGCGGGATGGTGATGATGAGGTAGCAGGCGGCGATCCCGAGCAGGACCTCGATGACGGCGTTGCCGTGCTGGTTGGCGAGGACCTTGGAGACGGCGAACAACTCGACGACGGCGAAGCCGCCCGCGACCGACGTGTTCTTGGTCAGCGCGATCAGCACGTTGATCATCGGCGGGACCACCATCCGCAGCGCCTGCGGAAGGATGACCAACTGCACCGTCTGGCCGAAGTTGAGGCCGACGGAGCGCGCCGCCTCCGCCTGGCCGATGGGGACGCCGTTGATGCCGGAGCGGATCGCCTCGGCCACGAACGCCGACGTGTACAGCGAGAGGGCGATGAATGCGCCCACCTTGGTGGGGATGCGGATCTGCAGCGCGGGCAGCACCACGATGATGAAGAAGAACACCAGCGTGAGCGGCGTGTTGCGCATCAGCTCCGTGAAGCCGACGGCGACGGCCCGCAAGCTGGCGATCGGTGAGATCCGCAGCAGCGCGACGAGGGTGCCGAGCAGGAGGGCGCCGAGGCCGCCGACCGCCAGCAGCTCAAGGGTGCCCTTGAACCCCAGCCAGTACATGTCCAGGTTGGAAAACACGGCCTGCACGGTGCGCCTCCTCTCGGCCCCTCGTCGCGAACGGGTCGCTCAGTAGCGGTCGACCGGCGGCGGCTCGGGCGTCGGCAGCACCTTGCCCGCGGTGTTCTCCCACGCCTTCGCCCACGACCCGTCCTTGACGGCGGCCTCGAGGACGTCGTTGATGAAGGTGCGGAAGTCGTCGTCGCCCTTCTTCAGGCCGATGCCGTAGGGCTCCTCCGTGAAGGTGTAGTCGACGACCTCGAACTCGTCCGGGTTCTGGTCGACGAGGCCGGCGAGGATCACGTTGTCCGTGGTCAGCGCCTGCGCGTCGCCGTTGCGGATCGGCTCCAGGCAGTCGGAGTACTTGTCGAGCGTGATCACCTTGTCCGTGAACTCCTTGATGTTCTTCTCAGAGGTGGAGCCGGTGACGGTGCAGATGGTGTTGTCGCCCAGCGTCTCCGTGCTGACGATGCCGTTCGGGTTGCCCGTCGGCACCAGGAACGACTGGCCGGCGATGTAGTACGGGCCGGCGAAGTCGATGACTTCCTTGCGGGTGTCGTTGATCGTGTAGGTCGCCACGACGATGTCGACCTGCCCGTTCTGGATATACGGCTCGCGGTTCTGCGAGACGGTCTCGATCCATTCGATCTTGTCGGCAGGGATGCCGAGGCCGGCGGCCACCAGTTTGCCGATCTCGACGTCGAAGCCCTCGGGCTTGCCGTCAGGCCCCACCAGGCCGAACAGCGGCTGGTCGAACTTGGTGCCGATGGTGATCTTCCCGGCCTCGGACAGCTTCGCCATCGTGGTGCCCGCCGCGAACGACGGCGTGTCGGTCGGGGCGCCCGTCGGTGTGCCGGGCACGGGCGTCTCCGTGCCGCACGCCGTGAGGGCGAGCGCGGCCGCGAGTGCGACGGCGCCTGTGGTGAGTGTGAACCTCTTCATGGTGTTTCTCCGTTCTCGTCGGATCTAGGACAGGATCTTTGACAGGAAGTCCTTGGCTCTCTCGGACTTCGGATGGGTGAAGAACTCCTCGGGGGTCGCCTCCTCGACGATGGCGCCGTCGGACATGAACACGACGCGGTCGGCGGCCTTGCGCGCGAAGCCCATCTCGTGGGTGACGACCACCATCGTCATGCCGCTGCGGGCGAGCCCGATCATGACGTCGAGCACCTCGTTGATCATCTCCGGGTCGAGCGCGCTGGTGGGCTCGTCGAGCAGGATCAGCTTCGGGTCCATCGCCAGGGAGCGCGCGATGGCCACGCGCTGCTGCTGCCCGCCGGACAGCTGGGCGGGGAGCTTCTTCGCGTGATCCGCCACCCCGACCCTCGTCAGCAGCTCCATCGCCCGCTGTTCGGCCTGGGCCTTGGGGGTCTTGCGGACCTTGATGGGGGCCAGCGTCACGTTCTCGAGCGCGGTCTTGTGCGCGAAAAGATTGAACGCCTGGAACACCATG
This sequence comes from uncultured Arachnia sp., assembly GCA_934636715.1. The sequence goes on along the minus strand of CAKUBE010000011.1, from coordinate 57,079 downwards.
CCGACGTCGCTGCGGAGCTTGGCGAGGTCCCGGCCCTCCTGGGGCAGAGGGACGCCGTCGATCAGGATCTCGCCGGAGTCGATGGTCTCCAGCCGGTTGATGGCCCGGCACAGCGTCGACTTCCCGGAGCCCGAAGGGCCGATCACGACGACGACCTCGCCCTTGGCCACATCCAGGTCGATGTCCTTCAGGACGTGATGCTCGCCGAAGTACTTGTTCACGCCGCGGATGGCGATGAGCGGGGTGGGTGAGGTGATCGACGCCATGTTCCACCCTATGCATGCGCCGCAACAGACCACGACGATTTCCGGGAAAGCGTTTCGAATCCGTAACCTGTGAGCGTGAGTCAGTACGGCGATCTTCTGCAGCTGCCCCTTCGTCACGCGGGGAAGGTTCGCGAGCTCTACGACGTCGAGGTCGACGGCGTCCCGCGTATCCTGATGGTGGCAACCGACAACATATCCGCGTTCGACTATGTCCTCAGCACGCCCATCCCGGGCAAGGGTGAGATCCTCACGTCTCTCAGCCTGTGGTGGTTCGACCAGCTCGCCGACCTCGTCGACAACCACGTCGTGAGCACCGACGTCCCCGACGCCGTCGCCGGGCGGGCCACCGTCGTCGAGGCGCTCGACATGGTCGATGTCGAATGCGTCGCGCGTGGCTACCTGACCGGCAGCGGCTGGGTCGAGTACCAGCAGTCGCGCACCGTGTGCGGCATCCCGTTGCCCGAGGGGCTGCGCGACGGCGACAAGCTGCCCGAGCCGATTTTCACGCCCGCCATCAAGGCGCCGTTGGGAGAGCACGACGAGAACGTCGACTTCGCCACCATCGTCCGGCTGCACGGCGAGGAACTCGCCACGCAGCTGCGCGACCTGACGCTGGCGATCTACGCCCACGCCGAGCGGATCGCCGCCGAGCGGGGCATCATCCTCGCCGACACCAAGTTCGAGTTCGGGCACCGCGCCGACGGCACGCTCGTCCTCGCCGACGAGGTGCTCACGCCAGACTCGTCCCGCTTCTGGGACGCCGCGCTCTGGCAGCCGGGGGAGTCGCTGCCCAGCTTCGACAAGCAGTACGTTCGCGACTGGCTGCTCAAGGAGTCGGGCTGGGACAAGGCCTCGGACACACCTCCGCCGCCGCTGCCCGACGACGTCGTGTCGGCCACGGGCGAGAGGTACCTGGAGGCGCTGAAGCGGTTGGCGGGCTAGGCGCCGCTCGAGCGGCGCACGACCAGTTCCGGGGTGAGCACCACGCGCTGGTGTTCGTGGACGGCGCCGGTGGCGTGTTCGAGCAGCAGCTCTGCGGCGCGGCGGCCCATCTCGCGGGTCGGCTGCCGCACGGTGGTCAGGGGCACGATCCAGTTCGCGGCGAAGGCCACGTCGTCGTAGCCGACGAGCGCGATGTCCTGCGGCACCCGGACGCCGGCTCGGTCCAGCGCGCGGTACACGCCGAAGGCGAGCATGTCGTTGCCGCAGCACACGCCCGTGGGGCGGTCGGCCATGTCCAGGAGCCGAGCCGCGGACGCCTCGCCGCTCTCCAGGTTGATGCCCTCCGAGCGGATGACGACGAGGCTCTCGGGATCCAGGCCCGCTTCCGCCATCGCGAGTCCCATGCCGACCACGCGTTGCTGGAACTGACCGAGGTCCGCGAGACCGCCGATGAAGGCCAGCCGACGATGGCCGAGCTCGATCAGGTGCCGGGCCGCCTGCCGTGCCCCCTCCACGTGATCGACACGGATCGAGCAGGGATGGTCAGGGCTTTCCAGGTCGAGCAGGACGAGAGGCGGGCCGGCCTGCGGTCCCGGGACCGGATTCCTCCCGCCTGCGGGAGTGACGAGTGCACCAGCGACGCGCTCGCTCGCGAGCAGTTCGAGGAGCTCGGTCTCCCGCGCCTGGTCGTTTTCGGAGTTGCACATGATCACGACGTGCCCCAGCGCCGATGCCGCCCGCTCGACGGCGTGGGCCAGTTCCATGAAGAACGGGCTCTTGAGGTCGAGGACGATGAGCCCCAAGGTGGTGCTGGGCGCGCCGGTGAGCACGCGCGCCTGGTTGTTGCGGACGAAGCCCAGCTGGTCGATGGCTTCCATCACCCGCCTGCGGGTCTCCTCGTTCACGCGCTGGGGATGATTGAGGGTGTTGGAGACAGTCCCGGGCGAGACTCCCGCCATCGCCGCCACGTCGACGATGCGTGCGCGCTCCCCGTTGGGTACGGGGGGGTGTGTCATGTTCCCTACCTAAAGATCACGGAACGGTATCGATCCGCGGAGTGTTGCTGAAATTCGCCTCCTGCTAAGAGTAGTGTCATCTACAGCGCATTAAAGCGTTTTAAGTAGCAGCTGGGGCAGGGCCGCCCCGGTGCTCCACTACAGGGCCTCGAAAGGACGGACTCCATGAAGCGGCGTCTATTCATCAAGATCAACGGCATCGCGGTCGCGGCCGCTGTCGGCCTGAGCGCGTGCAATGACGACACGGCAGCTCCGGGCGGTACCACCCAGCCCTCCGGCGGGGGCGGCGGCGGTGGTGACGGCAAGCACACCATCGTCGTCGTGCCGAAGGACTCCACGAACCCGTGGTTCGTGCGCATGGAGGTCGGCGTCAAGCGGTACGCCGCCGACACCGGCCTCGACGTCTACCAGAAGGGTCCGGCGACCACCGACGCGACCCAGCAGGCCCAGGTCATCCGCGACCTGATCGCCCAGAAGGTCGGCGCGCTCTGCGTCGTCCCGGTCGATCCGGGCGCGCTCGAGCCGGTCCTCAAGGAGGCCATGGACGCCGGCATCGTCGTCGTCACGCACGAGGGCGCGACCCAGCAGAACACCCAGTACGACCTCGAAGCCTTCAACAACTCCGCGTACGGCGGCTTCATCATGCAGAACCTCGCCGAGGCGATGGGCGAGGAGGGCCTCTACACCACGATGGTCGGCCACGTCACCAACGCGTCGCACAACGAGTGGGCCGACGGCGGCGTCGCCTACCAGAAGGAGAAGTTCCCGAACATGAAGCTGCTCGAGGCGGAGCCCCGCGTCGAGTCGCAGGACGACGGCGAGGTCGCGTACCAGACGGCCAAGGAGCTGATCAAGACGTACCCGGACCTCAAGGGCATCATGGGCACCTCGTCGTTCGACGCCCCCGGCATCGCGCGCGCGATCGAGGAGATGGGGCTGCAGGGCAAGTTCTTCACGGCGGGCACCGGCATGCCGGAGGCCAACAAGCAGATCCTCGAGAAGGGCCTCGTGCACGCCCTCACCCTGTGGGATCCGGCCGAGGCCGGTTACGCGATGGCCGAGCTCGCGCGTCGGATCCTCGACAAGGAGCCGATCGAGGAGCCGCTCGACCTCAAGGCCGAGGGCTACGCCGAGGTCAAGTTCGCCGAGGGCAGCGACAAGATCCTCGAAGGCGCAGGCTGGATCGTGATCACCAAGGACAACGTCGACAGCTTCGGCTTCTGACCCCCACACCGCATCGCAGGTGGGGCCGGTCCCTCGGGGGCCGGCCCCGCACCCGATAGGAGCGCAATGGCTGAACCATTCCTGTCGATCCGAGGAGTCACGATGGCGTTCTCCGGCATCAAGGCCCTCGACAAGGTCGATTTCGACATATACCCCGGCGAGGTGCACTGCCTCGCCGGCGAGAACGGCTCCGGCAAGTCGACCATGATCAAGGTCATCTCCGGCGTCTACCAGCCCAGCGAGGGCGAGATCGTCATGAACGGGAAGTCGTACTCGAAGCTGACCCCGATCGAGGCCATCCAGAACGGCGTCCAGGTCATCTACCAGGACTTCTCCGTCTTCCCGAACCTCACCGTCATGGAGAACCTGGCCCTCACCGGAGAGGTGTCCTCCGGCCGAAAGCTCGTCAACTGGCGGCGCTTCCGCGAGATCGCCCAGGAGGCGATCGCGAAGATCGACTTCAAGGTCGACCTCGACGCCCGCGTCGGCGACCTCTCCGTCGCCGACAAGCAGCTCGTCGCCATCTGCCGCGCGCTGCTGACCGATACCAAGCTGCTGATCATGGACGAGCCGACGACGGCGCTCACGCACCGCGAGGTGGAGGCGCTGTTCAAGGTCGTCGCCGACCTCCAGTCCCGCGGCATCGCGATCCTCTTCGTCAGCCACAAGCTGGAGGAGGTCTTCGAGATCAGCGAGCGGTTCACCATCATCCGCAACGGCAAGCTGGTCATCACCACCGTGCCCGCGGAGCTGGACCGCAAGAAGTTCGCGCAGTACATGACGGGTCGCGACTACGACGAGTCGAGCACCGCCCCGACGGGTGAGCCCGGCGAGCCCGTGTTGGAGGCGAAGGGCCTCGGCCTGAAGGACGCGCTGTACGACATCGACTTCACCCTGCGCAAGGGCGAGGTGCTCGGCATCACCGGCCTGCTGGGGTCGGGTCGCACCGAGCTGGCGCTGACGCTCTTCGGCGTCTTCCCCGCCGACGACGGCGAGCTGCGGGTCAACGGCAAGCCCGTGCGGTTGAAGGGCATCGGCGACGCCATCGCCAACGGCATCGCCTACGTCCCCGAGGACCGCCTCACCGAGGGCCTCATGCTGCAGCGCTCCATCGCGGACAACATCGTGATCTCGGAGCTCGACAACCTCAGCAACGCCGTCGGCGTGCTCGACGACAAGCGCCGCGCCAAGGAGGTGGAGTTCCGCGTCGACGAGATGAAGATCGCGACGGCGAACCCCTACAACGCGGTGAGCACGCTGTCGGGCGGCAACCAGCAGCGCGTCGTCCTCGCCAAGTGGCTGGCGACGGATCCGGACATCCTGATCCTCAACGGCCCCACCGTCGGCGTCGACATCGGGTCCAAGCGGGTCATTCACCTGATCCTCAACGATCTCGCCAGCCGCGGCATGGGCATCATCGTCATCACCGACGACATCCCCGAGCTGCTCACGGTCTCGAACCGGATCCTGCTCCTGCAGGAGGGGCGCATCGTCGCCGAGGTGGACCCGACGTCGGTCACCGAGCAGGAGATGTCGGCCATGATCACGGGCGGTTCGCTGCCCGGAAAGGAGCACTGACATGCAGGGCTTCGTCGCCAAACTGTTGCGTGCCAACGAGTTCTACCTGTTCCTGATCATCGTCGTGCTCAGCCTCATCATCCAGGCCCGCAGCGGCCAGTTCTTTACCCCGAACAACCTGGTCGACCTCGCGAACGCGATGGTCGTCCCCGGCCTGTTCGCGATCGGCGCGTACCTGGTCATCGTCTCCGGCGGCATCGACGTGTCCTTTCCGGCGCTCGCCTCGCTGGCCGTCTACGCGGTCACGCGATACCTGGTCGACAGCGGCTACCAGGGTCCGGTGATCCTGCCGTTCGTGCTGGTGATCGCGCTCGGCGCGCTGCTCGGCGCGTTCAACGGCGTGTTCACCTCGCGGCTTGCGATCCCGACGCTGATCATCACCCTCGGCACGGCCAACGTCTTCTCGGGCATCATGCAGGGCGCGCTGTCGTCGGTGCAGATCTCGCAGCTGCCGCCGTCGATGGAGGCCTTCGGCCGCACCTCGCTGTTCAAGGCGACGAGCCCCACCGGGCTGACCTCGGCGATGCCGGTGTCGTTCCTGATCCTCGTCGCGGTGCTGGCGATCGTCTTCTTCGTGATGCGCTACACGATGTTCGGCCGCGGGATCTTCGCGCTCGGCGGCGACGAGTCGTCGGCGGTGCGCGCGGGCTTCAAGGTGCGGCGGACCAAGTTCTGGCTGTACGTGATCGTCGGCGTCATCGCGGCCCTCGGCGGCCTCGTCCGCACGACGAGCATGGGACAGATGCACCCCACGAACCTGCTCGGCATGGAGATGATGGTCATCGCCGCCGTCGTGCTCGGCGGCACCGCCATCACCGGCGGCACCGGCTCGCTCACGGGCGTGATGCTCGGCACACTGCTCATCGTCATCGTGCAGAACAGCATGATCCTCGTCGGCGTGCCGACGTTCTGGCAGCGCTTCGCGCTCGGCCTCTTGATCATCGTCGGCACCGGTGTGTCGGCCGTCCAGCTGACGCGGCGCCGAAAGCGCCAGCGTCTGGTGGCGGAGTGAAAGGACCATTGACATGACCACGACTACCGTCACCCCCAAGAAGAAGGCGTTCAGCCTGGGCCTCGACCCACACCTGCAGCGCCTCGTCTTCATGCTCGTCGCGTTGCTGCTGCTGTTCGCGATCATGAAGTTCGACTCCTTCAGCCGCGTCTCCACGTGGCAGGCCATGGGCGTCGCGTTCCCCGAGTTCGGCATCATGGCGCTCGGCGTGATGCTCACCATGATCACGGGCGGCATCGACCTCTCGGCGGTCGGCATCGCGAACATGACGGCCATCGCCTCGGCCACCGTGATGCTCTCCATCGCTCCCACCGGGGCGGCGGAGGGACAGCAGGCCACCGCCGTCCTCGTCGCCATCGTGCTCTCGCTCGTGCTGGGCACCCTCGCCGGGGCGTTCAACGGGTTCCTCGTCGCCAAGGTGAAGATCCCGGCCATCCTCGTGACGCTCGGCACGCTCGAGCTGTTCACCGGCATCGCCATCGTGATCACGGCGGGCAAGCCGCTCAGCGGCCTTCCTCCCGCCTACAGCGCGCTGCTCGGCGGCAAGATCCTGCGGATCCCCATGCCGTTGATCATCTTCATCGTCATCGCGCTCGTCATCGGATTCATCCTCACGAAGATGGCGTTCGGCAAGAAGCTGTACATGGTCGGCAGCAACGCGACGGCGGCGAAGTTCAGCGGCCTGAACTCCGTCAGCCTGCTGGTGCGCACCTACGCGCTCTCCGGCCTCTGCGCCGGCGTCGCGGGCCTGGTGATGATGGCCAACTACAACTCGGCGAAGGCGGACTACGGCGTGGCCTACACGCTGCTGACCGTCCTCATCGTGGTGCTGGGCGGCGTCGACCCCAACGGCGGCAGCGGGCGCCTCATCGGCGTCGTGATGGCCATCGCGATCCTGCAGATCCTGCAGTCGGGCCTGAACACGTTCCCACAGGTCAGCAACTTCTACCTCCCCCTCATCTGGGGCGCGGTGTTGCTGGTCGTGATCAGCACCGGCAACACGGGCCGCGGCCTGCTCGCCCGATTCAGGAAGAAGTAGAGACATGCGGACCACGGCGGACAAGCAGGTGGTCGTCGGCGCGGACTTCGCGGGCTTCCCGCTGAAGGAGTACGTGAAGGCGCACCTGGAGAAGAACGGGTGGACGGTCACGGACCTCACCCCGGTCAAGGAGGAGTCCGGGATGTACCACCGGGTGGGCTTCCTGGTCGGGTCGCAGATCGCCGAGGGCGAGTTCGAGAAGGCGCTGGCCTTCTGCGGCACCGGCATGGGCATCCACGTCGCGGCGAGCAAGTGCCCGCACGTGCACGCCGCCGTCGCGGAGTCCGTGCGCTCGGCCAAGCGGGCGGCGGCGGCCAACGGCTGCAACCTGCTCGCCATGGGCGGGTTCTGGATCGCGCCGCGCCTGGGCATGGCCATGGCGGACGCGTTCCTGAACACCGGCCTCGGCGACGGCTACGAGGACTGGGACGGGTTCTACGAGTACCACAAGATCGGCCTCGACGAGTGCGAGGAGTTCGACTACGAGGCCTACAAGGCCAACGGCTTCCAGGTCCCCAACCCGCGCGAAGCGGAGTTGGGCCCGGAGCCGGAGCACCTCGCCTTCTGACGCTCCTTGAGCCGGGCCGCAAGCGAAGCGCGCGCCCGCGTCGAAAGGCTGGTGAGAGTTTCGCGAACTCTTACCAGCCTTTCGACACGATCCGGGCGCTTCGCGCCGGGGATCGGCTCAAGGAGCGTGATTCGGCTTGGACACCGTCTTGTCGCCCGCGATCCAGAAGCGGAGCGGGAAGTCCTTCGCCTTGCCGACGCCGATGCGCGGGCCGACGGCGATCGTCGGCTCCGCGCCCTGCCGCGGTTCCAGGAGGAGTCCCGCGGAGCCGTCGAGCGGGACGCCGAAGTCGGCGATGGTGATGGCCATCGCGACGGTGAGCCGCGCCGGGCCGGAGGCGAGGTCGAGGTCGGTTCGGGTCACGCCCTTCGCCTGGCGGCGGGCTCTCGCCGTCTCCGCGCCGTCGATCACCTCACCGGCGCGGAGCAGCACGCCCGTCGGCATGGCGTCGACTCCGACGACCACGTTCATGCACGTGTGCAGTCCCATGTGCCGGTAGACGTAGGCGTGCAGAGGCGGGCCGAACATGGCCGCGTTGCGCGCGGAGGGACCGCGGTAGGCGTGCGAGGCGGGGTCGAACCCGCCGCCGTAGGCCTCGACCTCGGTAATCCGGAGCGTGACGACCTCGCCGGCGCGGACAGTGGTGAGGGTCCCGTTCAGGAGCCCCCGGGCGCGTTCCGCGACGCGGTCGAGCAGCCTGCGGCCTTCGTCGGGCAGGCCGGCCCAGGTGGCGTCGGGTGGGACGAGCATCAGAGCCAGGACGCCCCGAGGACCCGGCCGAGCTTCGCCTCGAGGGGGGAGCCGGGCAGTTCGCGGCCATCGACGTGGGTGACGCGCGCGAGGATGCGGCCGCTGGAGAGCAGCCAGGCGCCGCGGCAGCGGTCGAGGTCCTCGACGCGCAGCTCCTGCATCCGCACTTCGAGGCCGGCCTCGGGCGCGCCCGCGATCAGCTCCTCGACGGTGAGCGAGCGCAGGATGCCGTCGAGCGGCGGGGTGACGAGCACGCCGTCGAGATCGAGCACGACGCTGGACGTCGGACCCTCCAGCAGGCGGCCCGACGGGGCGTGGAAGATGACGTCGTCGGCCCCGTTGGCGACGGCGTAGCGCTTGGCCGCCATGTTGATGCCGTAGGAAAGCGACTTCGCGCCCGGCAGGAGCCAGGGCAGCTGGGCCACTTCGTCGCCCTCGAACCCGCGGTCGAGCAGCAGCACCCGCACGCCTGCGACGCGCTGACGGCGGGACGCCTCGTCGAGCGGCGCGGCCATCACCCAGCCGCTGGGGCGATCGTCGACGCCTTCGGGCCCGCGGGTGTGGATCAGCCGGAGCACCGCCTCGGGGTGCGTGCGCCAGTCCCAGGCCCGCAGGATGGCGTCGACGGCGCGGCGGTACCCGTCCGCGTCGGGCTCGGGAAGATCGAGCAGCCGAGCGGACTGCGCGAGCCGTTCCAGGTGCGCGGCGAGATGGCGGGTGTGACCGACCGCCGCGAGCAGGGCGTCGAACACCCCGTCGCCGCGGACGACGCCCTGGTCGTCGGCCCGGACGATGGGCTGAGCGGGATCGACGAGCGTCCCGTCGAGGAGGGCCACCATGAGAACTGCCATGCCCGACACCCTAGCCCCGCCCTTACGCCTTGAGCCGGTCCCCGGCGCGAAGCGCCCGGACCGTGTCGAAAGGTCGGTAGGCTCCGTCATAGTCTCACCAGCACAACCGGACGAAGGGGAGAAGACATGGCAGAGGTGCTACTCGCAGGCGAATCGTGGGTCAGCGCGGTCGTCGACCACAAGGGGTACGACGCGTTCGCGCACACGCAGGTGCACATCGGCTGCGCCGCCCTGCTGGCGGCCCTTGCGGCGGAGGGGCACGAGGTCACGCACCTGCGCTCGCACGACGTCGCCGAGTTCTTCCCGCTGACACTGGAGGAACTGGACGCCTACGACGTGGTGCTCCTCTCGGACGTCGGCGCCAACACCCTGCTGCTGCCGCCCGTGGTGTTCGAGGAGGGGCGCCGGGCGCCCAACCGGTTGAAGCTGCTGCGGGAATGGGTGCACCGCGGCGGCGGTCTCATGATGGCCGGCGGCTACCTCAGCTTCCAGGGGTTCGAGGCGAAGGCGAACTACTTCGACACGCCCATCGAGGAGGTCCTTCCCGTCACGCTGCTCCCGTACGACGATCGCGTCGAGGCCCCCGAGGGCGCCGAGGGCACTTTGACCGACGTCGAACATCCCGTCACCGCCGGGCTCGACCGGGAGTGGCCGGCCATCCTCGGGTACCAGAAGCTGGCCGCGCGCGAGGACGCGACGGTGCTCGCCGAGGTCGAGGGGCGCCCGCTGCTCGTCGTCCGCGAGGTCGGCGAGGGCCGCACGCTGGCCTACGCCTCGGACATCTCCCCGCACTGGGCGCCGCAGGAGTTCATGGACTGGGACGGCTACGCGAAGCTGTTCGGCCAGGCGGTGGACTGGCTCGCGGGCTGATCGCCGCGAGACGGCCACGCGGGGTCGTCGCGGCGTGAGCCGAGGTTAGCGATTGCGGCCGAGGCCGTTAGAGTTGGCCGCATGTCACGCGTCGTCGTCAACGTCATGCCCAAGCCCGAGATCCTCGACCCGCAGGGCAAGGCCGTCACCGGTGCTCTCCAGCGGCTCGGTTTCCAGGGCCTCTCGGTTCGTCAGGGGAAGCGTTTCGAGATCGAGGTCGACGGCGAGGTGACCGACGAGGTGCTCGCCCAGATCGAGCGCGCCGCGGACACGCTGTTCGCCAACACCGTCATCGAGTCGTTCGACGTGGTGACCGACTGATGCCCCGCATCGGCGTCGTCACCTTCCCGGGATCGCTCGACGACCATGACGCTCTGCGCGCCGTCCAGCTCTCCGGGGCCGAGGCCGTCCCGCTGTGGCACGGCTCCGACTCCATCGAGGGCGTCGACGCGATCATCCTGCCCGGCGGTTTCTCCTACGGCGACTACCTGCGCTGCGGCGCCATCGCGCGGTTCAGCCCGGTGATGTCGACGGTGATCGATGCCGCGAACAAGGGCATGCCGGTGCTCGGGATCTGCAACGGCTTCCAGGTGCTGTGCGAGGCGCACCTGCTGGAGGGCGCGATGATCCGCAACGCGGGCCGGCAGTTCATCTGCCGCGACGAGCGCCTGCGCGTCGAGACCATAGACACCACCTGGACCTGCGCGTTCACGAAGGGCGATGAGATCACCATCGTGCTGAAGAACGGCGAGGGCAACTACCAGGCGTCGCCCGAGACGCTGCGCAAGCTGGAGGACAACGACCAGGTGGTCTTCCGCTACCTCGACAACCCGAACGGCTCGGCCAACGACATCGCGGGCATCACCAACGAGCGCGGCAACGTCGTCGGCCTGATGCCGCACCCGGAGCACAACGTCGAGTCGCTGACCGGTCCCTCGCTCGACGGCGCGAAGTTCTTCGCGTCCGTGCTGCAGTTCCTGAGCATCCGCGCCTGATTCGCGAGGCTCGATACGCGAGCCGCCCGGAGTTTCGACGCGTAACCCGCCCATCTGTGCCCGATAGAGCACAGGAGGCCCGACTGTGCGCAAAAACTCCGGATCAGCCGAGTAGTGCCCCGGACGGCAGCGCGCTTGATGGTCGCCCGTCCCCCTATCTCGTCCCTCGGTTGCCCGTGCAGCTCACGTTGGAGGCGCCGCGGTGGCGCGCCCAGACCACCTGCCGGACGAATTCCATGGTCTCGCGCGGCTGGTTGCTGACCTGTGTGGGGAGAAGGACGTACTGCCGCCAACCGGCGGAAGCGAGGAGGTTCGCGCGGGAGGAGTCGCGCATCATGTCCTCGCGGCGGCTGTGGAACTCGAAGCTGTTGATCTCGAACGCGATCCGCGACTCGGGGAGAGCGATGTCGATCGCGAAGGCGTGTCCATCCACGACGACTTCGTAGTTCCCGACCCAGCCCCGGATGCCGGCGGCGCGGAACAGCCGGTGGGCATCGACTTCGGCAACGGACCATGGGTTAGCGCTGAGGTTGTGCAGAACGTGTACCAGCGGCTCCCGAGGGCGGACGGTCAACCTCTCGCTCGCATCCCGCAAGGACTCTTGGCTTGCGACGCCGAGACGGAGGGCATTCGTCGCCGTTGCGTAGTCACCGCGAAGCCCTGCCGTAAGCGCCGTTGCGGCGGGGGTCGTCACCCGCACTCCGCGTACCCACGTCGCGAGGTCGGGATCGAGCGCGTGACGGAGGAAGCGGATGGGCCCGCGGTCGGCGAGCCTGGTGCGTGCGCACACCAGGATCTCGTCCAGGTCGGCCTCCGCGTCGAAGGTGAGGAAGGACGCTGCCGCGCCCGCCAGTACGGCGTTGTGGTCCCATCGGTGTACGGCGCGCATCCACGCGACGGGGTCGGCGGCGAGTCCCGCGTCCATCAGCACCCCGGGGAGCGCTCGGATCAGCCGACCCGCACTGATGTGCGGACCCCAGGACGAGCGGAGCGATGGAAAGTCGTGGGTCCTGACGACGCCGTGGCCCAGGAGGAGTGCTTCGTTGACTCGCATAGTCCGATTGGGCCGCGCCAGACGCCCACCCGCAATGGATTTCCACGCACGGACAACACTTCCTGGGTTTCGGACAACACCCTGTGAACCGACGAGAGCCGGCTCAAGAAGGGCCGCCCGGAGTTTCGACGCGTAACCCGCCCATCTGTGCCCGATAGAGCACAGGAGGCCCGACTGTGCGCAAAAACTCCGGATGCTCCAGGTAGCGGACCATCGCGGTGGTTGGATTGAGCCCCGCGACGGCGTCACCGCTAGATTGGGCCCGTGGCAGACACCGTTGAGCACGCGATCCAGACCCCTGAGCTTGAGCAGCCCTACGCCGCCCTCGGCGTGAAGGACGACGAGTACGCCCGGATCCGCGAGATCCTCGGGCGTCGGCCCACCTCCGCGGAGCTGGCCATGTACTCGGTCATGTGGTCCGAGCACTGCTCCTACAAGTCCTCGAAGGTGCACCTGAAGAAGTTCGGGGAACTCAGCCAGGAGACGCCGCGCGGACCGCTGCTCGCGGGCATCGGCGAGAACGCCGGCGTCGTCGACATCGGCCAGGGCTATGCCGTCACCTTCAAGGCGGAGTCGCACAACCACCCGTCGTACGTCGAGCCCTACCAGGGCGCGGCCACCGGCGTCGGCGGCATCGTCCGCGACATCCTCGCGATGGGCGCCCGGCCCATCGGCGTCATGGACTCCCTGCGCTTCGGCCCGCTCGACGAGCCCGACACCAAGCGCGTGCTGCCTGGCGTCGTGCACGGGGTCGGCGGATACGGCAACTGCCTCGGCCTTCCCAACATCGGCGGCGAGGTCCAGTTCGACCGCACCTACCTCGGAAACCCCCTTGTCAACGCTCTGTGCGTCGGCGTCCTCCGCCACGAGGACCTGCACCTCGCCCACGCCTCGGGCGTCGGCAACCAGGTGATCCTGTTCGGTGCGGCCACCGGCGGCGACGGCATCGGCGGCGCTTCGATCCTCGCCTCCGAGACCTTCGACGAGACCGGTCCCGCCAAGCGCCCCAGCGTCCAGGTCGGCGATCCCTTCATGGAGAAGCTGCTGATCGAGTGCACGCTCGAACTGTTCCAGGCCGGCATCATCAACGGCATCCAGGACTTCGGCGCCGCGGGCATCTCCTGCGCCACCTCTGAGCTCGCGTCCGCGGGCGACGGCGGCATGTTCGTCAACCTCGACCTCGTCCCGCTCCGCGACCCCAACCTCGCCCCCGAGGAGATCCTCATGAGCGAGTCCCAGGAGCGCATGATGGCGGTCGTCGAGCCCGCCAACGTCGAGCGTTTCATGGACATCTGCCGCAAGTGGGACGTGCTGGCCACCACCGTTGGTGAGGTCATCGAGGGTGACCGCCTCATCATTCAGTGGCACGGCGAGACCATTGTCGATGTCGACCCCAAGACCGTCGCGCACGAGGGCCCCGTCTACGAGCGCCCCTACCACCGCCCCGAATGGCTCGACGGCGTCAACGCCGACCGCGCCGAGGAGCTGCCCCGCGACAACACACCCGAGGGCCTGCGCGCCGCGCTGTTCGCCGTGCTCAGCCACCCGAACGTCGCCGACAAGACCTGGGTCACGCAGCAGTACGACCGCTACGTCCGCGGCAACACCGTCCTCGCCCAACCCGAGGACTCCGGCATGCTGCGCATCGACGAGGAGACCGGGCTCGGCATCGCGCTGTCGCTCGACGCGAACTCGCGCTTCTCGTACCTCAACCCCTACCTCGGCGCGCAGCTGTCGCTGGCCGAGGCCTACCGCAACGTCGCCGTGACCGGCGCTGAGCCGGTCGCCATCACCGATTGCCTGAACTTCGGCTCGCCCGAGGACCCCGAGGTCATGTGGCAGTTCTCGGAGGCCATCCTCGGCCTGGTCGACGGCTGTCGCCAGCTGGGCGTTCCCGTGACCGGCGGCAACGTCAGCCTGTACAACCAGACGGCGAGCACTCCCATCCTGCCGACCCCGACGATCGGCGTCCTCGGCGTGATCGACGACGTCGCCACCCGCATCCGCGCCGGCTTCACGCAGCCGGGCGAGACCGTCCTGCTGCTGGGGGAGACCCGTGAGGAGCTCTCGGGCTCGATCTGGGAGGCCGCGGTCCACGACGGCCACCTGGGCGGCATGCCGCCTGCGGTCGTGCTGGAGGCGGAGGCCGCGCTGGCCGGGGTCATGGGCGAGGCCGCGCGCCGGGCGCTGGTGTCGTCGGCGCACGACGTCAGCGAGGGCGGCCTGGCCGTCACGCTCGCCGAGTCCGCCTTCCGCGGCGGCGTGGGGTTCCGCGTCGCGCTGCCCGGCGACGACGCGAGCGTCGCCCTGTTCTCGGAGTCCGGCGCCCGCGCCGTCGTATCGGTGCCGGAGGGCTCCGTCGACGAGTTCGTTGCGCTCTGCGCCGAGCGCGGCGTGCCGGTCGCGCGGCTGGGTGAGGTCACGGCCGAGCCGGTGCTCGACTTCGGTTCGGTCAGCCTCGGCCTCGACGAGGCCCGCGCCGCCTGGCTCGCCCCGATCCCCGCGGCGCTAGCTACCGCTGGTTGAGCCGGGCCGGGGCGTTGGAGCGCCCGTGTCGAAACCAAATAGGCGCGAGTTCATTGGTTTCGACCACGACGGTTCGCTAGCGCTCACGCGTGGGCTCAACCAGCGGTAAGGCTCAACCAGCGTAAGGGCTAGGCGCTCAGCGCCAGTTCGACGGCGGGTTCGCCGCCCGGGCACCAGTCCGACGGCGCGAGCACGGTCACCGCGACGTCGCGGAGCAGCGCCTTGGAGGCCGCCGCGCTGACGCGAGCGGCCGTGCGCTGCGGCACGTCGCCCAGCAGTACGACGTCGATCCGCGGCGGGAACTCGCCGCGTTCACCGCTGCGCCGCGCCGCCCACGGACCCACGAGATACGCGCGTTCGATCCCGCGCACCGACCGCAACAAGCGCGGCAGCAGCGTGACAGGGCCGTAGGTCAAGGTCAGCAACTCGGTGAGCGCGGGCGCGAGCGGGTGCTCGAGGTTAGCGCGGACGAGCCGGGCGCGGCCGACCCGGCGGTCGACGACGAGCCCCGCAGTCGCCAAGCGCTCCACCTCGGTGTGGATCGTGGTCAGCCCCGCGTCGAGCTGACGAGCGAGATCGGTGAGCGAGTTCTCTTCGCCCGGCGCGAGGTAGAGCGTGCTGAGGAGATCTCCTTGCAGATCCGAGCGAAGCAAGGGCGACAGCGTCGGCGGCGGTTGCTTCATACAAGGAGGCTATAACTTCGGTTTTCGTGAAGTTAGCCGCCTCGGGATAAGCGGTTGCGCGGGCTAGGGTGACCATATGACCCTTCGCGATGCCGTCTCGGCCGCCCTGCCCGCGGTGGTGACCGACCTCCACCACCTGATCAGCATTCCTTCGGTGTCGTCCCAGCCGGAGCACGACGACGACGTGCTCGCTGCGGCCGACGTCGTCGCCGAGTTGCTGCGCGGGGCCGGCTGCCCGCAGGTCGAGATGCTGGACGTCCCGGGCGGAAAGCCGGCGGTCTACGGCCACTACCCGGCGCCCGAGGGCGCGCCGACGGTGCTGCTCTACGCGCACTACGACGTCCAGCCCACGGGCGATCCGACGGCCTGGACCTCGCCCGCCTTCTCGCCGTCGACGCGCGACGGCCGCCTCTACGGCCGCGGCTCGGCCGACGACAAGGGTGGCATCGCGGTCCACCTCGGCGCGCTGCGCGCGCACGGCGGACGGCCTCCCGTCGGCGTCAAGGTGTTCATCGAGGGGGAGGAGGAGATCGGCTCGCCCAGCATGTCCGCACTGTTCGCCCGCTACGGCGACCTGCTCGCCGCGGACGTCTTCGTCATCGCCGACGCCGTCAACTGGAAGGCGGGAGTGCCCGCGCTGACCACCACGCTGCGCGGCATGGTGGACGCGGTCGTGACCGTCTCGACGCTCGAGAGCGGCATCCACTCCGGGCAGTTCGGGGGCGTCGTCCCCGACGCCCTCACCGCGCTCTGCCGCCTGCTCGCCACCCTGCACGACGACCGCGGCAACGTCGCGATCGAGGGCCTCGCCACCGCGCCCGACCCCGCCATCGAGTACGATCTCGACCGCCTCCGCGACGAGGCGGGCCTCCTCGACGGCGTCGAATGGATCGGCGACGGCATGGCCTCAGCGCGGATGTGGACGCGCCCCGCGGCGTCGGTCCTCGCCATCGACGCCACCCCGGTGCGCGACGCCTCCAACACCCTGATTCCGACGGCACGGGCGAAGGTCAGCGTGCGGATCGCGCCCGGGGACGACCCGCACGCCGCGACCGAGGCGCTCGTCCGGCACCTGCACGCGCACGCGCCGTGGGGCGCGCGTGTGCAGGTCGAGCCGGGCCAGGGCGGCGCGGGCAGCGCATTCCCGGTCGAGGGCCCGCGCGCGGAGGCGGCCCTCGCCGCGATCCGCGAGGCCTTCGGCGTCGACCCCGTCCAGATCGGCGTAGGCGGTTCCATCCCGATCGCCGCGGAGTTCGCCGACCGGAACCCCGGCGCGCTCGTCCTGCTGACCGCGGTCGTCGACCCGACGTCGCGGATGCACGGCATCGACGAGTCCGTCGACCTCGACGACCTCGCGAGCGCCACCCTCGCCGAGGCCCTCCTCCTCGAGAAGCTGAGCCCAGCTGGAACGACCGCTGGTTGAACCCGCCCCCACCGCTGGTTGAGCCGCTCACCGCAGGTTGAGCGACTTATCTCTGGTTGAGCGACTTATCTCTGGTGAACCCGCCCCACCGCTGGTTGAGCCGGGCCGCGACGCAGGAGCGCCCGTGTCGAAACCAATGGACTGTCGCCGGTCTGTGGAGTCTCCATGAACCGTGTGCCCGTCTATTGGTTTCGACACGAGTCGCGGTCGACTTCGTCGACGCGCCTCGGCTCAACCAGCGAAACCACCGCTGGTTGAACCAGACCGGAGCGTAGGAGCGAAGCCACCGCTGGGTGAACCAGGCCGGAGCGTATGAGCGAAACCACCGCCGGTTGAACCAGGCCGGAGCGTAGGGGCGAAACCACCGCCGGTTGAACCAGGCCGGAGCGTAGGAGCGTCGACCACCGCTGGTTGAGCCGGGCCGCGAGGAACGAGCGCCCGTGTCGAAACCGATGGACTGTTGCCGGTCTGTGGAGTCTCCATGAACCGTGTGCCCGTCTATTGGTTTCGACACGGACCCGGCGCTTCGCGCGGGGGTCCGGCTCAACCAGCGGTACTCGGCTCAACCAGCGTTACGCGGCTCAACCAGGGATACGCGGCTCAACCAGGGATACGCGGCTCTACCAGCGTTTACGCGGCTCAACCAGGGATACGCGGCTCTACCAGCGTTTACGCGGCTCAACCAGCGTCAGTCGTCGAGGTTCTGTCCGATCAGGCCGGCGAGGCGCTCGACGGCCTCGGCGTTGTCGGACTCGACGGTCACCTCGGCGCCGTGTTCGGCCCCGAGCGACATGATCAGCAGCGTGGATGCGGCCGAGACGGAGTTGCCGGCGAAGGACAGGAAGACTGGCTCCTCGTACTCGGCCGCCGCCTCGGCGATGACCGCCGCGGGGCGCGCGTGCAGGCCGACGGTTGAACCCACGATGGCGGTCTTGCTCGACATATCTGGCTCCTTCGACAGTGCCGGCAACCCCGCCGACGGACGACCGTCCAAGAATAGCGAGTCCTGCCAGGAGGGCGTTCTCGGGGCGGGGCTTATCAGCCCGGGCGTCGCGAGGGAGGGGCAGACGCGTCCACTCCCAGGGACCTATCGGGCGGAGAGGGTGACCGTGCAGATCTCGGGCCCGACCTGGAGCTCGCCGGCCTCGAGCTCGGCGCCGCTGGCCTTCAGGTAGCCGTCGAGGAAGCCCTGATGGATGGCGCACACCAGCGGCATCCGGTTCCCGCCGACGGCGCCGCGGAACGGGCAGCGCCGGAAGGTCAGCGTCTCGCCGTCGTGTTCGGTGCCGAAGCCGCGCTCGGCGAGGTGCCGGGCGAGCTCATCGATGAGGTCGCACGGGGGCAGCCCCTCCTTGGCGACCCGGGCGCCCCACTCCCAGCCCGCCTCGCGGGTGGCGGCCTTCGCGTCGGGGGAGGTCTCCGCCACGTGGGAGAGGAGCACGTCGGCGAGTTCGATGAGGTGCGTGCTGCTGAGAGTGGGCGACGCCTGGGTGGCGGCGTAGAGCAGCGGCGGGCGACCTTGCGCGCCGGAGGGGACGATGGCGCGCTGGGCATAGCCCGCCGCGACGAGGGCGTCGAGGTGGAAGCGCGCGGAATTGCGGTGCAGGCCGAGCTCGTCGGCGATGTCACTGACGGACCTGGGGGCCGTCGCGCCCTGCAGGAGTGACAAGACTCGGGCGCGTGTGGGTCCCAGGCCGTGGGGCTGGGTTGTCTTCACAGTCGCCATTGTGGCATTAGGACAAACTCATCGGATGCGCGACCCCGGCTATCGCGGACGCCGCTCGCTCCCGCACTCTTCCGCAGGGAGAGGCTCCGGTAGGGTTAAACCGTGTTCCTCGGAGAATTGGCGGATCGGTACGGACGGGTGGCGCGCGACCTGCGCGTCTCGCTGACCGACCGCTGCAACCTGCGCTGCAGCTACTGCATGCCCGCCGAGGGGCTCACCTGGTTGCCCACCGAGCAGACCCTCACCGACGACGAGGTGCTGCGCCTGCTGGGCGTCGCCGTCGAGCGGCTGGGAGTCGCCCGCATCCGATTCACCGGCGGCGAGCCGCTGCTGCGCCGCGGGCTGGAGCGCATCGTCGCCGGCGCCGCCGCGCTGGTCGGCGAGCGCGGCCGCCCGGAGTTGGCGCTCACCACCAACGGCCTCGGCCTCGACCATCGCGCCGCGGCGCTCAAGCGCGCCGGGCTCACCCGGGTGAACATCTCCCTCGACTCCCTCGACCGCGAGCGCTACGCCCGCCTCGCGCGCCGCGACCGCCTGAACGACGTGCTCGCGGGCATCGCCGCCGCCGACGCCGCAGGCCTCAGCCCGGTGAAGATCAACGCGGTCGTCATGCGCGGGGTCAACGAGAACGACATCGTGCCGCTCGCCGGGTTCTGCCTCGCCCGCGGCTACCAGCTGCGGTTCATCGAGCAGATGCCGCTCGGGCCCACCGGCGAGTGGAGCCGCGACGATATGGTCACCGCCGAGGAGATCCTCGGCGCGCTGGGCGCCGCGTTCGACCTCTCGCCCGCCGTCGAGCCCAGGGGAGCGGCGCCCGCGGAGCTATGGCGGGTCGCGCCCGGCGACGACCACCCCGGCGGCGAACTGGGCGTGATCGCCTCGGTCACGCACCCGTTCTGCGGCGCCTGCGACCGCACGCGCCTCACCTCCGACGGCCAGATCCGCAGCTGCCTCTTCTCCCAGGAGGAGTCCGACCTCCGCGCCATCCTGCGCGGCGGCGGCTCCGACGACGACCTGGCCGCCGCCTGGGCGGCCGCCCAGTGGGGCAAGCCGCGCGCCCACGGGATCGACGACGCGGGCTTCGTCCAACCGGCCCGCACCATGAGCGCCATCGGCGGATGACCGGGGCAGGAAAGGGGACCCACATGGAGGTCAGGTTCTTCGCGGGAGCCGCGGAGGCGGCCGGAGCCGAGTCGCTCAGCGTCTCCGGCGCCACCACCGTCGCCGCTCTCGTCGACCAGCTCGGCGAGGACAACGAGCGTCTCGCCGCCGTGCTGAACGTCAGCTCGCTGCTGGCCGACGGCGCGCGCGTCGCCGACCGCGGGGCCAGCCTCGACGGCGTCGCCCGCGTCGACGTCCTGCCCCCGTTCGCCGGAGGGTAGATGGCCGCGCGCGGGGCCATCGTGCTGGGCGGCGGGCGATCGTCGCGGATGGGCACGGACAAGCTCGCGCTCCTGCTCGACGGCCGGCCGCTGCTGGCGCGCGCCGTCGATGCCGCGCTGACCTGGGCCGGGACCGTCGTGGTCGCGGGGAACCGCCCCGACGGCTGGGCTGAGGACGACAGGGTCGTCTTCCGCCGCGAGGACCCGCCCTTCGGCGGGCCTGTCGCGGGCATCGCCGCCGCGTTCGCGGAGCTGCGCGCCGTCGACGAGGTGCTGATCCTCGCCGGCGACCTCGCCGATCCGGGTGCCGCCGTCGCGCTCCTCGCCGCGGCGGAGACAGGGCCCGACGGCGTCGTGCTCGAGGACGACGACGGCTGGCCGCAGTACCTGGCCGGCCGCTACCGGGCGGCCGCGTTGACGGCGCTCGTCGACGGCCTGGCCGCCGATCCCGTCGGCGCGGTGCACCGGTTCCTGCGCCCCCTCGACGTCGCGCGCCTCCGCGCCCCCGAGGCCGTCACCCGCGACGTCGACACCCCCGAGGCCGCCAGGGCCGCCGGCGCGGAGCACCCACCGAGCTGAGACGCGAAGTGGCCCGCCGCATCGCGACGGGCCACTCCGATCAACCTCCTCAGGCGATGCCGACCACCTCGCCGGTCGCGGCGCTCTCCTGGGCGGCCGCGACGATGCGCAGCGTCCGCAGGCCCACCTCGCCGTCGGGCTGCGGGCCGGTGCCCGTGCGGACGCCCTCGAGGAAGGCGTCGAGCATCAGGCGGTCGAGGTCCCGGCCGTAGCCGATCCACACGCCGCCCGGGCCCGCCTCGCTGAAGCCGCCGACGTGCTGGGCGAACGGGTCGATCGACACGCCCGCCTCGGTGCCGATCACCTCGAGGGTCAGCCCGCCCCAGGTCTCGGCGTGGTCCGGCTGGCTCCACGAGCAGTCGATCGTGGCGTGCAGCCCGCTCGGGTAGGAGATGCTGACCAGCCCGCCGGTCTCGGCCCGGACCTGCGGCTTCTCCGCGTGCAGGATCGTGTTGCCGACGGCGCGCACCGAGGAGGCCTGCTGCCCGCCGAGCAGCGCGTCGAGCAGGTCCGCCACGTGCACGACGTGGTCCACCATGGCCCCGCCGCCGGAGAGCGCCGGGTCGGTGAACCAGGCCCGGGAGCCGACGGGGATCTGGCCGTTGTTCGTTCCGGTCGCCAGCAGCAGGCGGCCGAGGCCGCCCCTGTCGGCGAGCGTGCGCAGCGCCCCGAACTGGGGCGAGAAGCGCACCGGGTACGCCGTCATCAGGAACACCCCGGCCGCGCGGCACGCCGCGACCATCTCCTCGCCGTCGGCGACCGTGGTGGCCAAGGGCTTCTCGCACAGCACGTGGGCGCCCTCCGCCGCGGCGCGGAGCACGAGGTCGCGGTGCCGGGCGTTCTCCGAGCAGACGACGACGGCGTCCGGCCCCCAGGCGAACAGGTCGTCGTAGGAGTCGGCGTAGGCGACGCCCAGTTCGTCGGCGAAGGCGCGGCCGCGCACCTCGCCGGGGGGCGCGTCGACGCCGTCGGGATCCGAGCAGAGCAGCTCGACCCCGGGCGTGTCCCGCAGCAGCGTGGCGTAGCCGGCGGCGTGGACGTGGGCGAAGGACAGCAGGCCGATCCTCATCGCGCCACCTCCGTGCCGAAGGCGACGCTGCGGCCGAGCGCGATGGAGGTCTGCACCGCGGCGGCGAGCCGGACGGCGATCGCGCCGTCCTCGCCGGTGACCCGCGGCGTCGGTCCTCCCGCGAAGGCGGCCGCGAACTCCCGCAGCTCTGTCAGGTAGGGCGACTCGACGAAGCCCAGGTCCGGCAGCATCGCGCCCGCGGCGGCGGACGCGCCGCCGTCGAGGCGGAAGGAGGCCTCGTCGCGCGTGTCGAAGCGCAGCACGCCGCCGTCGCCGGCGACGTTGAACGACGTCCAGAAGGTGGTGCCGGGGGCACCCCAGACGGCGCGCACATAGCTGATGGCGCCGCCCGCGTGGGTCAGCACCGCCTCGGCGACGGAGACGTCGGCCCCGGAGGCGGACCGGTCGCGCGCGGCGGTGGCGTAGACCTCGGTGACCTCGCCCATGACCCAGCGGGCGATGTCCAGGTCGTGCACCATCAGGTCGAACACGACGCCGCCCGACTGCGCGTCGTCGGCGAACCAGTCGGCCCATCGCGGGAAGCTTCCCGTGCGGGTGAACCGGGCGACGGCGGGGGTGCCGATCACGCCGTCGACCACCGCCTGGCGCATCGCCGCGTACTCGGGGAAGAAGCGCACGACGTGGCCCGGATACACCTGGCGCCCGAGCGCGGCGGCCAGGTCGACGATGGATCGCGCGTCGTCGACGTCGCGCCCGAGCGGCTTCTCGCAGACGACGTCCCTGCCCGCACGGAGGGCGATCTCCGAGAGGGCGCGGTGGGTGGGCGTCGGCGTGACGATGTCGACGACGTCGCACGACGCGATCAACTCGTCGAGGCTGCCGACGACGCTGCCACCGCCGCACTCGGAGACCAGGGCGTCGGCCCCGGCCTCCGAGTAGACGGTGACGTCAGCTCCCATGGCGAGCCAAGCGGGCAGGTGGGCTCTGGCGATCCCCCCCGCTCCGATGAGGCCTACGCGGGACGATGACATGTTTCTCCTTGGTTGTTGTGTTGTCCGGGGCGGGTGCCCCGAGGGGTGGGGAAGACCGGCGAAGGGTCACTTCATGCCGGAGTGGGCGAGGCCGTCGATGACCTGGCGCTGCATGATCAGGAACAGGATCAGGACGGGCGCCATGGCGAGGCCGGCGGCGGCCATCATCACGGAGTAGTCGGTGGTGCGCTGACCCTGCATCGTGGCAAGGCCGGCCGCCAACGGCATGTTCTCCGAGTAGGTGGTCACCACCATCGGCCACAGCAGGTCGTTCCACGACCACAGCACCGTGATGATAGCCAGCGCGCTGAGGCCCGGCTTCGCCAGGGGCAGCATGATCTTCCAGAAGATCTCGAAGGTGTTGGCGCCGTCCAGGCGGGCCGCCTCCTCCAACTCCACGGGAAGACCCATGAAGAACTGGCGCATCATGAAGATCCCGAAGCCGCTGAAGATGCCGGGCAGCACGATGCCGGCCGACGTGTTCAGCAGGCCGAAGTCCTGGATCAGCTGATACTGCGGGATCAGGTAGACCTGCCCGGGGACCATCAGGATGGAGAGGACCAGCGCGAGCGCCGCCGCCTTGCCGCGGAACTGCATCCGGGCGAAGGCGTAGCCGGCCGCCGAGCACAGGACGAGCTGGCCGACGGTGCGTGCCACGGTGATGACGATCGACACCCACAGCTGGTTCGCGAACGGCAGCTTCTTGAACACCTCGGCGTAGTTCTGCCACTGGAGTTCGCCCGGCCAGAAAGTCGGGGGGACGGACTGGATCTGCGCGTTGGTCGACAGCGACATGATGATCTGCCACGCGAACGGGAAGATCATCACCACACTCGCCAGGATCAGCACGACGTGGATCCAGAAATGGTTGCCCTGCCGGGCTCCGGACCGCTTACTCATAGTTCACCCACTTCTTCTGCATCCGGAACTGGAACACGGTCACGGCGCCGACGAGAACCAGGATCAGCATGGCGATCGCGGCGGCGTAGCCCTTGTCGTTGAGGATGAAGGCGTTGTTGTAGAACAGGTAGACCAGCGACTGGGAGTCGTTCATCGCCGGGTTCTGCTTCCCGCCCATCAAGGCGAACAGCATGTCGAACAGCTGGAAGCCGTTGATGACCGTGATCACGGTGATGAAGAAGATGCTGGGGGTCAGCAGCGGGACGGTGATGTGCCAGAACTGCTTCGTGGGGGAGGCGCCGTCCAGCGACGCCGCCTCGTACAGCTCCGGCGGGATGGACTTCAGGCCCGCGGAGAGCACGATCATGATGAACCCCAGCGACGCCCAGAGGCCGAGCACGCCGACGGCGACGATCGCGAACCCCTTCGTCGAGGTCCAGGCGGGGCCTTGGATCCCGAAGAACGAGAGGAGGTAGTTCAGCACGCCGAAGTCGCCGTTGTAGATCATGCGCCACACCAGGGCGATGGCCGTAGGCATCGCGACGTAGGGCATGAAGAAGGCCACGCGATACAGCGTCGCGAACTTCAGGCCCGGACGGTTGATCAGGCTGGCGAACACCACCGCGATCGGGATCGCGCACAGCACGATGGCCGTGTAGATCAGGGTGTTCAGGATCGATGTGAGGAGGTACGGGTCCTTGAAGAGCCGCGCGTAGTTGTCGGTTCCCACCCAGGTGATCGAGTTGCCGAACGCGCCCCACTTGGTGAACGAGTAGTACCCCGTCTTGAAGATCGGCCAGATGTAGAAGAGCAGGATTCCGGCCAGGCTGGGAATCACGAACCACCAGGCCCACTTCGCGTCGCGGTTGTCCGCGGACGAGCGTGTGCGGGCGGGTGGGGCGGGTGCCCCCGAAGGGGCACCCGCATCCTTGACGGCAGACATGCGTCTACTCCGCCGCCAGGATCTCGTTCATCTTGGCAGCCAGTTCCTTGGCGACCTCGGCGACCGGGCGCTCGCCGGAGAAGGCCGCGGGCAGCAGCGCCGTCTCCTGCTCGTTCCAGCGCTGGGTGTCCTTGGAGACCGGGTACGGCACGGCGTAGTTCTCGGCCGAGTCGATGAACGACTGCAGGTTCCACTCGGGAACAGACTCGACGAAGGCGCCGTTGGTGCCGAGGAACGCGGGGTTCGCGGCGCCCATCTTGGCCTGGGTCAGCTGAGCCTCCTCGGAGCCCATGTAGGCGGCGAGCGC
This sequence comes from uncultured Arachnia sp., assembly GCA_934636715.1. Next base: position 32,384 of record CAKUBE010000011.1, on the reverse strand, counting down.
CTGGGCGGCCGCCTTGTTCTTCGAGTTCGCGGCCACGACGTTGGCGAGGCCGTGGATGACGGTGGCGCGCTGCTTGCCCTGGGGCAGGTCGGTCACGTCGATGTCGGCCTTGACCTCGGACTCCTTGAAGAGGGAGACGGACCAGGTGCCGGTCCAGATCATGGCGGACTTGCCGGAGGAGAACCAGACGGAGGCCTCCGTGTCGCTCAGCTGCTGCAACGTCGGCGAGGAGCCGTCGGCGATGAGGTCCGCCCAGAACTGCAGACCCTCGGCGGCCTCGGGGGTGTCGTAGCCCGACGCCTTCTTGTCCTCGGAGATGATGCTGCCGCCGGCCTGGAAGATGGTGTTGTAGTAGCCCTCCTGGCCGCCCGCGAGGCCGGTCGAGACGCCGTAGATGCCCTCGCCCTTCAGCTTGTCGCTGATGGTCTTGGCCGCGGTGTGGAAGTCGTCCCACGTCCAGTCGGCGGTGGGCAGGTCGACGCCCGCCTTCTCGAAGATGGCCTTGTTGTACCAGAGCCCGATGGTGTCGAAGTCCTTCGGGACGCCGTACTGCTTCCCGTCGACGGTGTACAGGTTGTTGAGCGACTCCGGGTAGTTCGCCGGATCGACCTGCTGGGCGGAGACCATCGCGTCGATGGGCTCCAGCATGTTGTTGGAGGCGTAGAGGGTGACGTTCGGGCCGTTCATCCAGAACACGTCGGGCAGCGAGTTGCTCTCCGCCTGCGTCTGCAGCTTCGTCCAGTACTGAGCCCACGGGGTGACGTTGGGCGTCACCTTGATGTTGGGGTACTGCTTGTTGAAGTCCGCGATGTTCTGTTCGATGGCGGGGCGCTGGTTCTCGTCCCAGAACGCGTAGCTGATCTCCGCCGTGAGCTCGCTGGTTGCGGGCTCCGGCGTCTCGTTGGCGTTGTTGCTGCTCGGCGAGCACGCTGCCAGCGCCAACGGCGCGAAGAGGGCCGCGGCAAGCAGCTTCTTGGCACGCTTCATCGATGATCTCCTTACGGATTGATGATGGATGTGGAGGACGTCGCGGGGTGCGACGCTCCGTCCGCCGGCGCCGTCGTGGCGCGGGCGGGGGCTTTGAGGGTGGGAATGCCGAGGTCAGGGGCGTGGTACAGGTCGGCGTTCACGGCCTGCAGTGCGCGCGCGAGGCCGCCGAGGACGACGCCGTCGCTCCCCAGCTGCGAGACCACGATCTCCGGAATGCCGCGGCCGTGGACCAGCGCGCGGATCGCCTCGCGGATGGGGCCGACGAGGGTCTCACCGGCCCCCGAGAGGCCGCCGCCGACCACGATGAGCTGCGGATCGATCGCCGCGCTCACCAGCGCGAACGTCGTCGACACGCGCGTCGCGAACTCGCGGAGCGAGGCGACCGCCTCCGCGTCGCCGCGCGCCGCCGCCTGCACGACCTCGCTGGCGACCACCGTCGCGAGCGGCGTCGTGTCCGCGTCCCGCGGGTTGATGACGTCGGCGATCTCACCTGCCGAGTAGTTGTGGCCGCGCCGGAGGGCGCCGCCCAGGATCATCCCGGCGTTCACGCGGTGGCCGACGTGCACGAGGAGGAGGTCGTCGGCGAACCGGCCGGCTCCCAGCCGATGCTCGGCCAACGCGGCCATGTTGACGTCGTTCTCGACGATGACATGCGTCGGGAGCCCCTCCTTGAACCGGGCGGCGAGGTTGGCGCCCGTCCAGTCGGGGATGGGGTTGGAGAGCACCATGCGGCCCTGGGGGTCGACGATGCCGGGCACCGCGACGACGGCGGTGTGGAGGAGGGCGGCGGGCACGTCGGTCGACTCCAGCAGCGCGCGCAACAGCCCTCGGACCGAGGCCGCGCGCGCGATCGCGTCGATCTCCGGGGGCATCTCCAGCCGGATGGTCTCGAGGATGTGGCCCTTCAGGTCGGCGAGCATCCCCGTGGTCTGGTGCAGGCCGACGTCGACGCTCGCTACGTAGGCGGCGTCGGCGTTGAAGAGGTAGGTGCGCGCGGGCCGTCCGATGCCGTGCTCCTCGACGGCGTCGCCGATGACCAGGCCGTACTCGGTGAGTTCGGTGAGGATGGACTCCACCGTCGGGCGGGAGAGGCCGGTGCGGGCCGCGAGGTAGGTGACCGTGCAGGAGGAGCGCTCGCGGAGGACGTCGATGCAGGCCGCGCTGTTGCTGCGCCGCATCGCCACACGCTGGTTCGCGTGGGTTCGACTCCCGGTCAATGTACGACTCGCCTTCGCCTCTTCGCGGTAGTTACGCAACTCACTTTCGTAACTGGGGCCTAGTTCAGCATCGCCCGTCGATGCTGTCAAGGATCTTTTCGGGAGCGATCCCTGGGAGTGCGCGCGCGTCGCGCCCGCGCACCTGTCGCCGCACCCCGTTTCAGAGGCCCGGAAGCGATTTAAGACCTACCGAAGTTGCGAAAATATGTCGCACAAAGAGTCCGATTCTGCGGGAATGAATGCGAAATAGCACCGCAACTGAGGATTGTCAGAAAATAACTCCGACGGGTTGTCGTAGATGGCCCGTTTTCCGCCTTTTATACGAAGGATCTATGCAAGGCTGTCAACCATGGACCAGACTGCTCGACTCGACGGCCCGGCATCGGACGCGCTCCTGAAGCTTGGCCGCTTCTTCACCGATTGGGACGAGACCGCGGACGGCCGAGCCGTCTTCCGCAAGGGCGGTCGCGCGGGGGACGTGTTCTACCGCGACCGCTGGAGCCACGACAAGGTCGTCCGCTCCACGCACGGCGTCAACTGCACCGGCTCGTGCTCCTGGAAGGTGTACGTCAAGGACGGCATCATCACGTGGGAGTCGCAGCAGACGGACTACCCGTCTACCGGCCCGGACCGCCCCGAGTACGAGCCCCGCGGCTGTCCCCGCGGCGCCGCCTTCTCCTGGTACACCTACTCGCCGACCCGGGTGCGCTACCCGTACGGCCGCGGCGTCCTCATGGAGATGTACCGCGAGGCCAAGAAGCGCCTGGGCGACCCGGTCGCCGCGTTCCACGAGGTCTCGACCGACCCGGAGAAGCGCCGCCGCTACCAGCAGGCCCGCGGCAAGGGCGGGCTGGTGCGGATCAGCTGGCAGGAGGCGCTCGAGATCGCCTCGGCCTCCTACGTCAACACGATCAAGCACTACGGCCCGGACCGGATCGTCTCCTTCTCGCCGATCCCGGCCATGAGCATGGTCAGCCACGCCATCGGCACCCGCTTCACGCACCTGCTCGGCGGCGCGATGACCAGCTTCTACGACTGGTACGCGGACCTCCCCGTCGCCAGCCCGCAGGTCTTCGGCGACCAGACGGATGTCCCGGAGTCGGGCGACTGGTGGGACGCCTCCTACCTGATGATGTGGGGCTCCAACGTCCCCGTCACCCGCACGCCCGACGCCCACTGGATGGCCGAGGTGCGCTACCGCGGCACGAAGGTGGTCACCGTCAGCCCCGACTACGCGGACAACGTCAAGTTCGCCGACGAGTGGCTGCCGGCGCAGGCCGGAACCGACGCCGCGCTCGCCATGGCCATGGGGCACGTGATCCTCAAGGAGAACTTCGTAGACAAGCAGGTCGAGTACTTCGACGGGTACGTCAAGCAGTACACCGACCTCGGCATGCTGATCACGCTCGTCGAGCACCCCGAGGGCCACGGCCTCACGGCGGGCAAGTTCATCACGGCCGCCGACCTCCCCGAGTACGCGAGCCTCAGCGACGCCGCGTTCAAGACCGTGATGTGGGACAAGGCGACGGGATCGACGGCCGTCCCGAACGGCTCGATGGGCTTCCGCTACTCCGAGGACGGCGCCGGCTACTGGAACCTCGATCTCGGCGACATCCAGCCCACGCTCTCCTTCATCGACGACGAGGGCGCCGAGGGCGTCGAGGTCGCGCTGCCGTGCTTCGAGGACCCGCGCGGCGAGGGGTCGATCGTGCGCCGCGGCGTGCCGGCCCGGCGCCTCGGCGACAAGCTGGTCACCACCGTCTTCGACCTGATGCTCGCGCAGTACAACGTCGGCCGCCCCGGCCTTCCCGGCGAGTGGGCGAAGGACTTCGACGACGTCGACGCCGCCTACACCCCCGCCTGGCAGGCCGAGATCACCTCGGTGCCCGCCGAGGCCTGCATCCGCACGGCCCGCCAGTTCGCGCAGAACTCGGACGAGTCGAAGGGCCGCACGATGATCATCATCGGCGCGGGCATCTGCCACTGGTTCCACGCCGACGTCACCTACCGCGCCATCATCGCGCTGCTGATGATGACCGGCTGCATCGGCAAGAACGGCGGCGGCTGGGCCCACTACGTCGGCCAGGAGAAGTGCCGCCCGATGACGGGCTGGTTCAACGTCGCCAACGCCATGGACTGGCAGCGCCCGCCGCGCACCATGATCGGCACCGCCTACTGGTACATGCACACGGACCAGTGGCGCACCGACGGCTACTCCGCGGACCGGATCAAGTCGCCGCTGTCCACGGGTGCGCTCGACGGCATGCACACCGTCGACGCGCTCGCCCAGTCGACGCGGCTGGGCTGGATGCCGTTCTATCCGCAGTTCGACCGCAACCCGCTCGACCTGGCAGACGAGGCGCAGGCCGCCGTCGACCGCGGCGAGGCGGAGACGGTGCAGGCCTACGTCGCGGCCCAGCTGAAGAGCGGCGAGCTGAAGAGCTCGATGGAGGATATCGACGCGCCGGAGAACTGGCCGCGCACCATGATCCTGTGGCGCTCGAACCTGTTCGGCTCCTCGGCGAAGGGCAACGAGTACTTCCTGAAGCACCTGCTCGGCACGCACAACAACCTGATGCCGAACAACCACGCCGCCGACGGCAGGCCCGAGCACGTGAAATGGCACGACGAGGCGCCCGAGGGCAAGCTCGACCTGCTGATGACCGCGGACTTCCGCATGACCAGCTCGACGCTGCTGTCCGACATCGTGTTCCCGGCGGCCACCTGGTACGAGAAGCACGACCTGTCGAGCACCGACATGCACCCCTACGTGCACTCGTTCTCGCCCGCCATCGACCCGCCGTGGGAGGCGAAGACCGACTTCGAGGTGTTCACGGAGCTGGCTCACACGTTCTCGCAGATGGCGAAGGGCCGCCTCGACACCCGCAAGGACCTGGTCGCGGTCGCGCTGCAGCACGACACCCCCGGCCAGATCAAGCAGCCCGGTGGGGTGGTCCGCGACTGGAAGGGCACCGACATTCCCGGCGTTCCCGGGCAGAACATGCCGGTGCTGGCCGTCGTCGAGCGCGACTACACGGCCGTCGCGGACAAGCTCGCCACCGTCGGCCCGCTGGCGGAGAAGCTCGGCTTCACCGTCAAGAACATCACCTACGACGTGTCGCATCAGGTGGATCGGCTCGCCAAGCTGCACGGCGTCTACCCGAGCGGAGCGGCGGCCGGGCGCCCGGCGATCAACACCGATCAGCGCGTCGCCGAGGCCATCCTGACGTTCTCCGGCACCACCAACGGAGAGCTGGCCACGCAGGGCTTCCACGACCTCGAGAAGAAGACCGGCCGCACGCTGGCCGACTTCGCGGAGGGCTCGGAGGAGAAGCTGATCACCTTCGTCCAGACGCAGCAGGCGCCGCAGGCCGTCATCACCTCGCCGGAGTGGTCCGGCTCGGAGACGGGAGGCCGGCGCTACGCGGCGTTCACCATCAACACCGAGCGGCTGAAGCCGTGGCACACCCTCTCGGGCAGGATGCACTTCTTCCTGGACCACGACTGGATGATCGACGCCGGCGAGCAGCTCCCGACGTTCCGCCCGCCGCTCGACATGAGCAAGGCCTACGGGGAGCCCGAACTCGGCCCGACGGGGGCGAAGGCGATCACGCTGCGCTACCTGACGGTGCACAACAAGTGGTCCATCCACTCCGAGTACCAGGACAACCTGTACATGCTCTCGCTCGGCCGCGGCGGGCCCCAGGCGTGGCTGAGCGTCGCCGACGCCGCGTCGATCGGGGTGGCGGACAACGACTGGATCGAGCTGACCAACGCCAACGGCGTCTTCGTGGCGCGCGCCGTCGTCTCGTCGAAGCTGCCCGACGGCATCTGCTTCGTGCAGCACGCGCAGGAGCGCACCATCGACGTCCCGAAGTCGGAGGCGACGGGCAAGCGCGGCGGCATCCACAACTCGGTGACCCGCATCCTGATCAAGCCCACCCACCTGATCGGCGGCTACGCGCACCAGGCGTACGCCTTCAACTACATCGGCCCCACCGGCGTGCAGCGGGACATCGTCTCGACGGTGCGCCGTCGCTCCCAGGAGGTGCAGTACTGATGGCGAAGCAGCGTCGCGTCATGGCCCAGGTGGCCATGGTGATGAACCTGGACAAGTGCATCGGGTGCCACACGTGCTCGGTGACGTGCAAGCAGGCGTGGACCAACCGCGCCGGCACCGAGTACGTCTGGTTCAACAACGTCGAGACCCGCCCCGGCCAGGGCTACCCGCGCTCCTACGAGGATCAGGAGAAGTGGCAGGGCGGCTGGGTCCGCACGAAGAGCGGGCGGTTGAAGCTGCGCTCCGGCGGCCGGTTCAAGAAGCTCCTCTCGATCTTCGCGTCCCCGGTGCAGCCCGGCATGGACGACTACTACGAGCCCTGGACCTACGACTACGAGAACCTGATCACCGCGCCGCTCGGCGACGACTTCCCGGTCGCCCGGCCGAAGTCGCTGGTGACGGGCAAGGACATGGCGATCAGCGCCTCGGCCAACTGGGACGACTCGCTGGGCGGCGTCGCGGCCACCGAGGAGGGCGACCCCATCCTCAAGAAGCTGCGCGAGGAGGCCAACCAGCAGATCAAGCTGGAGTACGAGAAGAGCTTCATGTTCTTCGTGCCGCGCATCTGCGAGCACTGCCTTAACCCGTCGTGCATGGCGTCGTGCCCCTCGGGCGCGATCTACAAGCGCTCCGAGGACGGCATCGTGCTGGTCGACCAGGACAAGTGCCGCGGCTGGCGCCAGTGCATCACCGGCTGCCCCTACAAGAAGATCTACTTCAACCACCGCACGGGCAAGGCCGAGAAGTGCCACTTCTGCTACCCGCGCCTCGAGGTGGGCATCCCGACGGTGTGCTCCGAGACGTGCGTCGGCCGGCTCCGCTACATCGGCGTCATCCTCTACGACCCCGACAAGGTGACCCAGGCCGCGATGGCCGACGACAAGGACCTCTACGAGGCCCAGCTCGACCTGATGCTCGATCCGACGGACCCGCAGGTCATCGCCGACGCCAAGGCCAACGGCATCCCCGCCGACTGGCTGGACGCCGCGGCGAAGTCGCCCGTGTACGCGCTGATCAAGCACTTCAAGGTGGCGCTGCCGCTGCATCCGGAGTACCGCACCATGCCGATGGTCTGGTACATCCCGCCGCTGTCGCCGGTCGTCGACCTCCTGCAGGCCCAGGGCCACGACGCGGAGGCCGGCGGCAACCTGTTCGGCGCCATCGACGCGCTGCGCATCCCGCTGGAATACCTCGCCGAGCTGTTCACGGCGGGCGACGTCGAGCCGGTGCGGCTGGTGCTGCAGAAGCTGGCCGCGATGCGCTCGTACATGCGCGACGTCACGCTCGGCCGCGAGCGCGACGAGGACCTGGCCACCGCCGTCGGCATGACGGGCGGGGCCATGGAGCAGATGTATCGGCTGCTGGCCATCGCGAAGTACAACGAGCGCTACGTCATCCCGAAGGCGCACCGCGAGCAGGCGCACAACCTCGAGGAGATGGCCTGCTCGGTCAACTTCGACGACGACCCGAGCCTCTCCGCGCCGTTGGGCGAGTCGTCGGGCCGCCTGGTGCCGGTGGCGATCGAGTCGTTCGCGGCCGTCAAGGCCAAGCGCGACGAAGAAGAGCGGGAGAGGGCGGGGACCCGGTGATGGCGCTCAAGCTGCCCGCCCCGCCGCCGCGCCGCGACCGCGTGCTCTACGCCGCGGCCGCCGTCGTGCTCTCCTATCCGGACGACGAGACGCTCAGTCGGCTGCCGCTGGTGGAGGAGGCGCTCACCGAGGCCGGCGCGCTGGGCCCCTTCGAGCCGGTGCTTGAGCACCTGCGGTCGATGGCCCCGATGGAGGCGCAGGCCTGGCACGTGCAGGAGTTCGACCTCTCGCGCCGGCACGCGCTGCACCTCACGTACTGGACCGACGGCGACACCCGCCGCCGCGGCGAGGTGCTGGCCGCGATCAAGCAGACCTACCGCGACTCGGGCCTGCTCGTCGACCTCGACGGCGAGCTGCCCGACTACCTGCCGATGGTGCTGGAGTTCGCCGCGAACGGGGCGCCCGCGCTGGGCGTCGCGCTGCTCAACACGTATCGCGCGTCGCTCGAGCTGCTGCGGTTGGGGCTGGTCAAGGACAAGCTGCCGCACGCGGGCGTCGTCGCCGCGGTCTGCGACACGCTCGGCGGGCCATCTCCCCAGACGCGGGCCGAGGTCCAGAAACTGCTCGGCAACCGGCCGAGCGAACTCGTCGGGCTCGAGCCCTTCATCAACACCACCCCGTTCCCGACGACCGGCCAGGAGTTGGCCGGGGCCAGGCAAGGAGGCTGACAATGGGTACCTTCCTCTGGGGCGTCTTCCCCTACATCGTGGCGCTGGTCTTCTTCGGGGGCCTGTTCTGGCGGTACCGCTATGACCAGTTCGGGTGGACCACCCGGTCGTCGCAGCTGTACGAGTCGAGGCTGCTGAAGTTCGCCTCGCCGCTGTTCCACTTCGCGCTGCTCGCGGTGTTCCTGGGCCACGTCGTCGGCCTGATCATCCCCAAGGCGCTCACCGACTGGATCGGGATCGACCAGCACATGTACCACATGGGCGCGTTCTACGGCGGCGGCCTCGCGGGCGTCGCGCTGGTGGTGGGCTTGGCGCTGCTGATCTACCGGCGCCGCACGCAGACCGCGGTGTTCCGCGCGACGACCGTCAACGACAAGGTCATGTACCTGGTGCTGGCGCTGGCCGTGGGCCTGGGCATGGTCGCGACGCTGACCGGCGACAAGACGCCGACGGGGGAGGAGCACAACTACCGCGAGACGGTGTCGGTCTGGTTCCGCTCGCTCTTCGTGTTCCAGCCCAACGTCGAGGCGATGGGGGAGGCGACCTGGCAGTTCCAGGCGCACATCGTCATCGCGCTGCTGCTGATCGCCATGATCCCGTTCACGCGCCTCGTCCACGCGTTCTCCGCGCCGCTGCACTACCTGTTCCGCCCCTACATCGTCTACCGCTCGCGCGACGTCGCCCCGCAGCACTCGCAGACGGTCAAGGGCCGCGGCTGGGACCCGATCGGCACCCGCGACAACGAGAAGACGCGGCGGTAGCTACCGCTCGTTGAGCCGACGCCCAGGGCGAAGCCCCGGCGTCGTGTCGAAACGAATGAACCCGACCCCAGCACTTAACCGGCCCCGCGTCCGAACCGGCGTGGGGCACTGTGCAGACTTGTGCCCTATCTACAAATAGTTGGAACAAAATCCACCGACAGAGAGACCACCGTCAGTGAGTAAGAACCTCATCGAGGTCCCCCCGATCCACGAGACCGGCACGGGCGCGGGGCGCGTCATGACCATGTCCACCATCGCGTTCACACTGATGTTCGCGGTGTGGCTGATGTTCGGCATCCTCGGCGTCCCGATCCAGAAGGAGTTCGGGCTGAGCGACGAGCAGCTGAGCTGGATCTCTGCCGTTGCCGTCCTCAACGGATCCATGTGGCGGCTCCCGGCCGGGATCATCGCGGACCGGATCGGCGGCCGGAAGGTCACGCTGTTCCTGCTGTTCGCCACCGCCATCCCCGCCTACATGGTGAGCTTCGCGCAGAGCTACATGTGGCTGCTGGTGCTCGCGTTCCTCGTCGGCTTCGCGGGCAACCTGTTCTCCGTCGGCACCACCTGGAACTCCGCGTGGTTCAGCAAGGATCGCCAGGGCCTGGCCCTCGGCGTGTTCGGCGCGGGCAACGTGGGCGCATCGGTCACCAAGTTCATCGGCCCGCCGCTGATCGCCGGGACCGCGGGGGCCACCTACGTCCTCGGCATCCAGGGCGGGTGGCGGCTCATCCCCGTCATCTACGCCGTGCTGCTGGTGGTCGTCGGCGTGCTCACCTGGGTGATCGTGCCGCGCGTGGACCGCGCTCCCGGCCCGACGCGCACGCTGAAGCAGATGCTCGCGCCGCTCAGCAACGTCCGCGTGTGGCGCTTCTCGCTGTACTACGTGGCCGTGTTCGGCGCCTACGTGGCGCTGTCGGCGTGGCTGCCGAAGTACTACGTCGACAACTTCGGCGTGAGCCTCACCGTCGCCGGCCTGCTGACCGCCACCTTCATCTTCCCGGCTTCGCTGCTGCGGCCCGTCGGCGGCTGGATGAGCGACCGCTGGGGCGCCCGCAAGGTCATGTACGTCACCTTCGGCCTGATGCTGCTGACCAGCGGCATCCTGATGATGCCCAATGGGTTCATCACCATCGTTCACCCGAGCGGGGAGCAGACGACGCACCTGCACTACCAGATTCACATCGTGTGGTTCGTGATCCTGGTGTTCCTCCTCGGCTGCGCCATGGGCTTCGGCAAGGCCGCCGTGTTCAAGCACATCCCGGAGTACTTCCCCGACAACGTCGGCTCCGTCGGCGGCCTCGTCGGCATGCTCGGCGGCCTCGGCGGCTTCTTCCTGCCGCCGCTGTTCGCCTACACGAAGACGTGGTCGGGGTTCCCGAGCTCCACGTTCTTCTGCATCTTCGTCCTGGTGGCCATATGCGCCGCCTGGATGCACATCACTATCGTCAAGATGCTGCACGAGAAGGCCCCGGAACTGGCCGGCAGCATCGACCGTCCCCTTGAGGAGGCCACCGTATGAGCGCCGCAACAGAGACCAAGGGCGACTGGCTCGTCGCCTGGGATCCCGAGGACGAGAGCAAGTGGGACAAGAAGCTCGCGTGGAACACGCTCACCGTCTCCACCTTCACGCTGACGCTGTGCTTCGCCGCCTGGTTCCTGCCCAGCGCGATCGTGCCGAAGCTGAACGCCCTCGGCTTCGAGTTCACCAAGGCGCAGCTGTACTGGCTGGCCGCCATGCCCGGCCTGTCGGGAGGCCTTCTCCGCCTGGTCTGGATGGTGCTGCCGCCCAAGATCGGCACCCGCAAGCTGGTGACCCTCACCACCCTGCTGCTGATCCTGCCCGTGCTGGGCTGGGGCTTCGAGGTCACCAACCCCGACGTGCCCTACTGGCGCCTGATGGGCCTCTCGTTCCTGGCGGGCATCGGCGGCGGCGCGTTCTCCGGCTTCATGCCGTCGACGTCGTACTTCTTCCCGAAGCGCATGCAGGGCACGGCTCTGGGCCTCCAGGCGGGCATCGGCAACTTCGGCGTCTCGCTGGTGCAGCTGCTGACGCCGTGGCTGATCAGCTTCGGCATGTTCTCGTTCCTGGGCTCGCAGACCATGGCGGTCGCGGGCAAGGATCCCGTCGTCGTCTGGTACCAGAACTCGGCGCTCGTCTACATCCCGTTCATCATCGTCGGCGCCATCTGGGCCTACATCGTGTTGAAGTCGGTGCCGGTCAAGGCCAGCATCAAGCAGCAGTTCGACATCTTCAGCAACCAGGACACCTGGTGGATGACGATCCTCTACATCATGACCTTCGGCACGTTCTCCGGCCTGTCGGCGCAGTTCGGCCTGCTCATGGCCAACCTGTACGGCACGGGCAACGCCGACATCGTCGAGGGGGCCGGGGCTGCGGCCAAGGTGCTGGTCGACGGGTACTCGGTGCCGGATCCGGTGAAGTTCGTGTTCCTCGGTCCGCTGATCGGCGCGGGCGCGCGCATCGTCTTCGCGCCGCTCACCGACCGGATGGGTGGCGCGATCTGGACGCTGATCTCCGGCATCGGCATCCTCGGCTCGATCATCTACACCATCCCCGGCCTGACCCCGGACACCTCGAGCGCCGCGGCGCTGCAGGGCGGGTTCAACCAGTTCCTGTGGGGCATGCTGCTGATCTTCCTGTTCTCGGGCATCGGCAACGCGTCGACGTTCAAGCAGATGCCGATGATCTTCGAGCGCCGCCAGGCCGGCGGCGTGATCGGCTGGACCGGCGCCATCGCCGCGTTCGGCCCGTTCCTGTTCGGCGTGGGCCTGACCCTGATGTCGCCGACGACCTTCTACTGGATCGGTGCTGTGTGGGCGGTGATGTGCATCGCGATCACCTGGTGGCGCTACGCCCGCCCGGGAGCCCCGAAGAAGAGCTGACGCCTGACTCACGTCGGCGCCGGTGGTCCCGTTTCGAGACCACCGGCGCCGACGTGTTTTCGGGCGCAGAAGGAAATGTCGGTAGTCGGTTCTAGGGTTTGACTCATGATCCCCGAGTTCTACAGCCGCCGCCCGGAGTGGGCGGACCGGATCGAGCGCATTGTGGAATCGCTCGGGCGCATCGGCGTGTTGGAGGAGCGGTCTGGTCAAGCCTTGGAGCTTCGGCGCAGCAACCGGATCGGGTCTGTCCATTCGTCAACGGCGATTGAGGGAAACCGGCTGACCTTGGCGCAGGTGGAGGCGCTGGCTGACGGCCTCCCGGTACATGCCGCACCGCGGGAGGTGCTCGAGGTCGCGAACGCGCTTGCGGCTTACGACGCGCTCCCCGAACTTGACCCGTTGAGAGTCGACGACCTTCTACGTGCCCATGGGTTGTTGACCGCAGGGCTTCAGCCGGAGGCGGGCGAGTTCCGCACCGTCGAGGTGGAGATCGTCGGCGTCGACGGAACCGTGCTGCATACGGGTTCGCGCGTGGAGAAGGTGCCGCGGTTGGTGGGCGAGCTTCTCGAATGGGCTGCCGGAAGCAGCGATCACCCGGTCGTCGTGTCCAGTGCCGTGCACTTTCTGATTGAGCACATCCACCCGTTCCGAGATGGAAACGGGCGGATCGGGCGGCTGTGGCAAACGTTGATCCTCAGCCGTTGGCGTTCGGCTTTCGCGTGGATGCCGACCGAGACCATGATTCGCCGAAACCAGGGCGCTTACTACCGTGCGCTCCAAGCATCACGCGAGCCGGAGATCGACGCGGCGCCCTTCATCGAGTACATGTTGGATGTCATCGGTGAGTCGCTCGGCGAGTACGAGGCGCAGGCACGGCGTCAGGATGTCGGAGTAAACGTCGGTATAAATGTCGGAGTAAAAGCCAGGCTGATCGACCTACTCCGGTCGGACTCGACGTTGAGTGCTGCGGCTCTCGCCGGGCTTCTGGGCAAGACAGCGCGCACTGTCGAGCGTCATCTCAGCCAGCTGAAGGCCGAGGGACGGGTTCGTCGCGTCGGTCCGCCCAAGACGGGCCGCTGGGTCGTGGTCGAGGATCCGGATGAGTGAGGCCCAGGGGCGAAGGCGGGTCACGGAGGAGGACCCCCGGTACCTCCGGGTGCGTGCCAGCCTCGTCTCCGCGTTGTTCGAGCTGGCGGCGGAGGTGCCCGCCGACGAGATCTCCGTCTCGCAGCTGGCCTCGGCCGCGGGGGTGTCGCGGACGACGTTCTACTCGCACTCGTCGTCGCCCGCGCAGCTGTTGGCCGACACGCTCGTCGACCGGCTCGCCCCGCGGCTGGACGCCCTCGCCGACGAGATGACGGTGCCCGGCGTCGAGTACGTGGAGCTGTGGCGGAAGGCGTACACGGTGCTGTTGGAGCACGTCCGGGAGCACCGCGCGGTCTACGAGACGCTGCTGGCCACGAGCTCCTTCGCGCTGTCGTCGCTGGTGCGGTACCTGGAGTCGGTGGCGACCCGCTCCGTCGACGCCGTCGTCGCGCAGTTCACCGAGCCGCACGTCACGCCGCTGTGGCGCACCATGGCCGTCCAGCAGCAGGTGCGCGGCAGCATCGCGATGATCAAGGCCTGGCTGGACACCGATCTTGCCGATCCGCCCGAGGTGGTCATCGACACCTACCTGACGCTCGCCCCGCCGTGGCAGCTCGCGAGGCCGGACGAAACCGGCCATATCGCCATGCGTCGCGTCCGATCGGCCGGTCACGTAAGGTAGTCGGCGGCGTGTCGGGAAGTCTGGTCGACGTCGTCGCAGGCACCCCGTCGGCGGCGTCAGGAGAAGGAGATCCCGTGACACCGCTCGACCGTGTGATTCATGCCCGCCGGCGCGTCAACCAATGGGTGACGATGGAGGCCACGAGTGGGATCCTGCTGCTGGTTGCCGCCGCCGTGGCGCTGCTGTGGGCGAACTCGCCATGGCGCGAGGCCTACGCCGCCCTGTCGGACTTCACCGTCGGCCCCGCCGCGCTCCACCTGAGTCTGCCGATGTCGGCGTGGGCCGCCGACGGCCTGCTCGCGGTGTTCTTCTTCGTCGTCGGCGTAGAGCTCAAGCACGAGCTCGTCGCCGGCAGCCTCCGCCACCCGAGAGAGGCCGCCGTTCCCGTGCTCGCCGCCGTCGGCGGCATGGCCCTCCCCGCCGTGCTCTTCGTCGCCGTGATCCTCCTGGCCGGCGACCGGGAGGCGCTGCACGGCTGGGCGATCCCCACCGCGACGGACATCGCGTTTGCGCTGGCGGTGCTCGCGATCTTCGGCCGCGGCCTCCCGCGCGCGCTGCGCACGTTCCTGCTCACCCTCGCGGTGGTCGACGACCTCCTCGCGATCATCGTCATCGCCGTCTTCTACACCTCGGCCATCGACGCGGTCGCCCTGGCCGCTGCGATCGGGTTCGTGATCCTGTTCGGCCTCGTCGTGCGGTCCCGCAGGCCCCGCTGGTGGCTGCTCCTGCCGCTCGCGCTCGCCGCCTGGGGCTTCATGCACGCGTCGGGGGTGCATGCCACCATCGCCGGCGTCCTGCTCGGTTTCACGGTGCCCGCGCGGGCCGTTCACGGGGAGCAGCACGTCCGCACCCACGACTTCGACGACGCCGTCCGCCCCTTCTCCTCCGGGATCGCGCTGCCCGTGTTCGCGTTCTTCTCGGCGGGCGTCTCGCTGGTCAGCGGCGCCGGCCCCGCGGCCGTGCTCGGGCAACCCGTGGTCCCCGCGATCGTCCTCGGCCTCGTCGTCGGCAAGCTCGTCGGCGTGCTCGGCACCACGGCGGTGGTGACGAGGCTCACCCCGCTGCGCCTCCCGGACGCCATCGGCCTGCGAGACCTCCTGCCCGTGGGGTTCCTCACCGGCATCGGCTTCACCGTGTCCCTGCTCATCGCCGAACTCTCCTTCCCCGACGGCACGCACACCGCCGGGGCCAAGATCGCCATCCTGATCGCGACGCTCCTCGCCGCGGTCGCCGCGGCGATCCTGTTGCGCTGGGACGCCCGGAAGGCCCGCTCCGAGGACATGAACGAGGACGGCGTCGCAGATCAGGACATCGCGCGCATCGGGGATGAGGAGTTCTGATCGTCACCTCGCCGCGAGGGATCCTTGTTCAGGAAGCGTCCACGAGCTCCACGTAGGACGCGAGGGCGCCGAGGGAGAGCAGGCCGACGCCGCGCATGAAGTGCGTGTGTGCCCGGCCGATCGCCGTGGCCAGCATCTCCGGCGCCCACGGAAGCAGGTGGTCGCGCACGAAGGCGGCGCCGATCCCGATGAAGCGCTCGGCCTCGGCCTCGTCGCCGGCATCGAGCGCGTCGATGGCGCGGAGGCAGGACCGGGCGACGAAGTCGAACTCCAGGCCGATGTGGTCGTCGGGCTCCCGGTTCAGCCGCGGGGCCTGGAGGGAGAGGCCGCGGTAGGCGGCGCGCACCTCGAGCGTCTGCTCGTCGAACACGAGGCCGTCGAGGCCGCGGTGCACGGACTCGTAGGGAGGGACGACCGCGGCGGCGGTGTCGCCGTAGAGGCGGTCGTGGTCGCGGCGGATGGCGTCGCTGCTCTCGGTCTCCCGGCGCGAGGCGGTCAGCTCCGCCAGCCCGAGCCGCGCGTCCTTCGAGTCCAGCGGCCATTCGTCGAGCAGCTCCCACAGCGTCAGCAGCGTCTGCTCGTCGGGCGCGGCCCGGTGGAACCTGCCGAGGACGGAGAACGCCGCGGCCATGTCGTCGAGGCGTTCGATGTCCTGCACTGGTCCTCCTGGGAGACGTCTGGGTGCGGACCGGGACCCCTCGGGCGGCGACACCGTGTCGCCCGCGCCCCGAACCGTGCGCTTCCGCGCTTGGCCCCGAGTCTATCGACGCCGGCTTGCGCCGTTAACCGACCCCGCTGGAATCTATCCGACGGGTGTCCTGTAAGTTTCGAGACACCTGATCCTCAACCTGTGGAGGCCCCAGATGTCCACGACCCAGGAGACGGCGACCACGCCGTTCGGAAACAGCTCTCGGCGCACCTTCCTCAAGTGGTCCGGGGTGGCAGGCGGCACCGCCGCCCTGGTCTCCACCGTCACGGACCTCGGCATGCCCGGCACCGCCACGGCGGCGCCCGGCGACGGGATGGCCGACGCCGACAAGACGGTCTGGTCCGCCTGCGTCATCAACTGCGGATCCCGCTGCCCGCTGCGGCTCCAGGTCAAGGACGGCACCATCGTCCGCGTCCTCCCCGACAACACCGGCGACGACACCCTCCTGAACCGGAACATCAAGGCCTGCGTCCGCGGCCGCAACATGCGCCAGCGCGTCTACAACCCGGACCGGATCAAGAAGCCACTCAAGCGCGTGGACGGTGCGAAGCGCACCGAGGGCCGGTTCGAGGAGATCAGCTGGGACGAGGCCCTCGACCTGATGGCCGAGAAGATCAGGTACACCTATGACACGTACGGCCCCGAGGCGATCTACAAGAACTACGGTTCCGGCGTCTGGAACGCGCACATCGGCTACTCGGGCGGCTGGGCTCGCCTCTTCAACCTCCTGGGTGGCTACCTGGGCTACTACGGCAACTACTCCTACCTCCAGGTGTCGCAGTGCACCCGCTACTTCTACGGCACCCCCGACGAGCAGCCGTCGAACTCGATCGAGGATTCGATCGAGAACTCGAAGCTGCTGGTGCTGTGGGGCAACAACCCGCAGGAGACGCGGATGTCGGGCGGCGGCATCACCTTCACCACCGCGATGGCGAAGAAGAAGGGCCTGAAGATCATCGTCGTCGACCCGCGCTACTCGGACTCGGCGTCCGTGCTGGCCGACGAGTGGATCGCGCTGCGGCCCGGCACCGACACGGCGCTGATCGCCGCCATGGTGCACGTGATGTTGCAGGAGAACCTGCACGACCAGGCGTTCCTCGACGCCTACTGCGTCGGCTTCGACGAGGAGCACCTGCCCGCGGGGGCACCGAAGAACGCGTCCTATCGGTCCTACGTCGAGGGCAAGGGACCCGACGGCGTGGAGAAGACCCCGGAATGGGCGGCGGAGATCACGGGCGTTCCCGCCAACCAGATCCGCAAGTTCGCGCGGGAGGTCGCGCTGGCGAAGCCGGCCAACATCACCCAGGGCTGGGGGCCGCAGCGCCACGCGCACGGCGAGAATCAGGCCAACGCCATCTACCTCCTCGCCTGCGTAACCGGCAACGTCGGCATCCCCGGCGGCGGCACCGGCGGCCGCGACGGCTACTACTGGCCGGTCACCCAGTGGCTCGACGACGGAGCCAACCCCGTCCAGACGCAGATCTCCTGCTACACGTGGACCGATGCCATCGAGCGCGGCCCGGAGATGACGGCGCTCGCCGACGGCGTGCGCGGCCGGGACAGGCTGGAGACGGGCATCAAGTTCATGGTGTTCTACGGCTCGGCGATGGGATCGTCGCAGCACGGCGACATCAACCGCACGCGGCAGATCCTCGACGACGAGTCCAAGTGCGAGTTCATCGTCGGCATGGACAACCAGATGACGTCGACGATGAAGCTGTGCGACCTCGTCCTCCCCGACACGACGACGTCGGAGCGCTGGGACCTCGTGCCGTCGGAGTACACCGGCGACATGGCCTACGAGATCATGTGCGAGCAGGCCATCGCGCCGCTCTACGAGTCGCGCACGGCGATCGACGTGACCACCGCGCTGGCCGAGCGCCTCGGCGTGGCCGCCGAGTTCGCGGGAGGCAAGAAGACCACCGAGGACTGGGCGCGGGAGCTCCAGGCCAAGAACAGGGAGGCGAACCCCCACCTGCCGGAGTTCGAGGCGCTGCGCGAGATGGGCGTCTACCGGTACCTCGACCCGAACGGGCTCTACGTCGGGCTCAAGGCGTTCCGTGAGGACCCCGAGGCGAACCCGCTCGGCACGCCGTCGGGCAAGATCGAGATCTACTCGTCCCAGCTCGCCGAGCTGGCCGCCACGTGGGAGTTCCCGAACCCGTTGCCCGGCGACGAGATCACGCCGATCCCGGTGCACGTCGCCACCTGGGAGAGCGCCGAGGAGGCGCGGACCAACGAGACGTACCCGCTGCAGTGCATCAGCCATCACTACAAGGGGCGCACGCACTCCACCTACGGCAACCTCTCCAACAATCTCGAGGCGCACCCGCAGAAGATCTGGATCAACACGCGCGACGCCGCCGCCCGCGGCATCGCCAACGACGACGTCGTCAAGGTTTTCAACGACCGCGGCACGATCCAGTGCCAGGCGCTGGTCACCCCGCGCATCGTCCCCGGCGCGATCTCCGTGCCGCAGGGCGCCTGGGTCAAGTTCGACGAGGCCGGCGTCGACCACGGCGGCGCCGCCAACGTCCTCACGTCGCTGCACACCACGCCGCTGGCCAAGGGCAACGGCCAGCACACCAGTCTCGTCCAGGTCGCGAAGGCATAGGGAGTCAGATCATGAGCGAACCGCAGATCACGGCGGGGGCCGGCTACGGCTTCCACTTCGACCAGAGCCTGTGCAACGGCTGCAAGGCGTGCCAGATCGCGTGCAAGGACAAGCACGACCTGCCGATCGGCGTGAACTGGCGCCGCGTCGTCGAGTACACGGGCGGCACCTGGCAGACCGACGGCAACACCTTCAGCCCGAACGTCTTCTCGTACTACACCTCGATCTCGTGCAACCACTGCGAGAACCCGGTGTGCATGCAGGTCTGCCCGACGACGGCGATGACGCAGCGCGAGGACGGCACGATCTACGTCGACGACTCCAAGTGCGTCGGCTGCCGCTACTGCGAGTGGGCCTGCCCCTACTCCGCGCCGCAGTTCAACGCGGCGACCGGCCACATGTCCAAGTGCGACCTCTGCTACGACTACCGCGAGACCGGCCAGGAGCCGGCCTGCGTGTCGGCCTGTCCCTCGCGCGCGCTGAGCTTCGGCCCCATCGACGAGCTTCGGGCCTCCTTCGGCGGGACGGACGCCGTCGCCCCGCTGCCCGACCCGAGCGTCACCAAGCCCCACCTTGTCATCACCCCGCACCGCGACGCCCAGCCCTGGGACGGCGGCACGGGCCAGATCGCGAACCCCAAGGAGATCTGATGAACACGCACGAGTTGCCGATGATCCTCTTCACGGTCATCGCCCAGTTGAGCGTGGGCACGTTCATCGCCGTGGGGGTCATGGACCTGCTGCTCTCGCACCGCAACGACGCCCGCACCGTGCGGCGGGTCACCGAGCCGGTGCTCTACGCGATCGGGCCGGCGCTGGTGCTCGGCCTGCTGATCTCGATGCTGCACATGAACGACGTCACCAACGTGTTCAACGTGGTCCGGCACTGGGACTCGTCGTGGCTGTCGCGGGAGATCCTCTTCGGCATCGGCTTCGCGGGTCTCGGGTTCCTGTTCGCGGCGATGTCGTGGTTCCGGGTCGGCAGCGACGCGCTGCGCCGCGTCGTCGGGCTGTTGACGGCGCTGGTCGGGCTCGGGCTCGTCGGCTCGATGTCGATGATCTACTACTCGCTGGTCACGGTTCCCGCGTGGAACACGCCCGTCGTGCCGTTCCACTTCTTCATGACGACGATCATCCTCGGCGCGCTCGCCGCCGGCTGCGCGCTGATGGTCACGGTGATGGTGCGCAAGCGGAACGAGGAGCGGCTGCAGCCGGTCGTCGTCCCGTCCGGGCCGGGCGGGGGCGTCGCGGTGGCGACGAGGCCCACGACGAGGTCGGCCGTCTCGGCGCGGATCGCCGAGATCAACGCCCCGACGACGACGGAGGAGTGGAAGGCCATCACGCAGGTGATGCAGTGGATCGCGGTGGTCACCGCCGTCGGCGGCATCCTCGTGCTGATCTCCTACCCGCTGCACATCTCCGCGCTGGCCGCGGGCGACGCGACGGCGCAGGCCTCGGCGACGGTGTTCTCGGGCACGTTCTTCGTCGGCCGGATGCTGCTGCTGGCGCTCGCGACGGTGGTGCTCGCGCTGTTCGGCTACCGGCTGGCGGGGCAGACGCTGCGGGAGCGGCCGCAGCTGCTCGTGCTGCTGATCACGACGGCGTTCGTGCTGGCCACCATCGCGGAGATCATGGGGCGCTCGCTTCACTACGACTCGATGCTCCGCATCGGCATCTAGGATCCGGCCCATGAAAGGGCTGCTGCGCTGGATCGCCGTCCACGACGTGCCCCGTCGTGTGGTCCTCCTGTGCGACGACACGCCCCTGCCCGACGCGGGGCGCGGGGACTTGGTGGTGCGGGTTCCCGGCTGCCTCAAGGACGCCTCGATCGGCCTGCCCGCGCAGCTGCTGGCGTGCGGGGTGCCGGAGGTGGTCGTCGTCATGTGCGGCGACGGCCCCGACGAGGTGCGCGCGACCGCCGACCTCTGGCGGCGCACCATCCTCTCCGGCATCGAGGTCGACGACGACCCGGCGCCGCGCGTGCGGTGGCGGAAGACGCCGGAGGTGCTGCGGCTGGGCGCCGCGCCCGTCTCGCGGCGCGGCCTCCTCGGGCTGCGCTCCCTCGAAGGGTTCCCGCTCGACCTCGACGCCGACGAAACCGCCCGCACGCTGGCCGCGCTCGGCATCCTGCGCGACCGCGGTCAGGCCGCCCCCGAGGCGTCGGAGGCGAGCCCGGCGCGCGCCCTCGCCGTCGTCGGCTGCACCGCCTGCGGGGTGTGCGTCGAGGCCTGCCCGCACGACGCGCTGACCCTCGTGCACGACGGGCCCACCAGCGTGCTCGCGCACCTGAGCGACGCCTGCCGCGGCGAGCTGGACTGCCTGCGCCTGTGCCCCGTCGACGCGGTCGCCGACGGCGGCGCGATCCCGCTGGAGGCGCTGGCCCGCGAGCCCAGGCGGACCCTCGCCGTCGTCGCCACCACGACCTGCCCGCGGTGCTTCGCGCGCCACGATGCGGCCTCGGGCTCGCTCTGCGCCGCGTGCGCGTTCCGCGTGGACAACGCGTTCGGGTCGTCCTTGCCGCCCGGCGCGGTCGCGCGGCTCGCCGCTGCCAGGCCTCAGGGGGCAAACCCCGGGGGAGGGCGCGCGACCCCCGCGTGATAGCGTCGCCCGCATGTCAGATCATTCGAGCGACGCTCCCCGGAACCCGAAGGAAGCAGCGATGCAGGAGTGGGTGGGTCGGGTCGCGGTGGCCCTCGATCTTCCCGCCGAGCTCGCGCAGCGCCACGCGGACGAGCTGCTCGACATGGTGGGCAAGGTCGCGCACGGGCCGAGCAGGCCGGGGGCGCCGCTGACGGCGTTCCTCGTGGGGCTGTCGGCCGGCGCGGCGGACGACAAGGACGCGGCCATCGAGCGCGCGCTCGCCGTCGTCGCCTCCCTCGCCGATTCGACGGACGTCTAAGATGGGCGAGGCGCGAATCACCTCTGGGATCACCGACGTCGACGTCGACTGCGCGGCCCTCCGCGCCGCCGTCACCGACGACCGCGCGGGCGCCATCGTCACCTTCGAGGGCGCCGTGCGCAACCACGATCACGGCAAGGCGGTGACCGGCATCGAGTACGTCGGCCACCCGTCGGCCGCGGAGATCATGGGCCGGATCGTCGCCGACCTCGCGGCCCGGGAGGGCGTGCACGCCATCGCGGCGCAGCACCGCGTCGGGTACCTGGGCATCGGCGGGGTCGCGCTGTACGTCGCCGTCTCCGCCTCCCACAGGAGGCAGGCGTTCGACTGCGCGTCGGACCTGATCGAGCGCGTCAAGGCCGAGCTGCCCATCTGGAAGAAGCAGCACCTGGTCGACGGCTCCCACGAGTGGTCGCAATGCCCCTGAGCGCGGAGCAACAGGAGCGCTACGTCCGCAACGTCGACGTCGTCGGCATGGGCGTGGAGGGCCAGGAGCGGCTGCTGGCGTCGTCGGTGCTCGTCATCGGCGCGGGCGGGCTGGGGTCGGCGGCGCTGCCGTACCTGGCGGCGGCGGGCGTCGGCCGGATCGGGGTGGTCGACGGGGACGCCGTCGAGCTGAAGAACATGCAGCGCCAGGTGCTGCACACGGAGCTGGGACGCAACAAGGCGGAGTCGGCGGCCGAACGCCTGCGGCTGCTGAACACCGACGTGACGGTTGACGAGTACCCCGAGTACCTGACCGCGGAACGGGCGCGCGAGCTGTTCGTCCAGTACGACCTCGTCATGGACTGCACGGACACCTACGGGGCGAAGTATCTCCTCTCCGACGCCGCCGAGGCCGTCGGCGCGCGCCTGATCTGGGCGTCAGCCGTCGGGATGCAGGGCCAGTGCTCGGTGTTCGGCGTGCCGGACGCCCACGGCGACAAGCTGTACCTCCGGGACCTCTTTCCGGAGGAGCCGCAGGCGGGCGACTACCCGCTGGCGCTGGAGATCGGCGTGCTGGGCGCGATGGTCGGCCAGATCGGCGCCCTGGAGGCGACGGAGGCGATCAAGCTGCTTGCGGGCTTCGGCGAGCCGCTCGTCGGCCGCGTGATGGTGCTCGACGCCCTCCGAGGACGCTGGTCCGTGCTGCCGCTGAGAAAGGGATGACATGCTGACTGTCGAGGAGTACCTGGACCGGGTCGTGGCGCTGGCGACCCCGCTGCCGTCCGAGCCCTGCCCCGTCGGGTCCGGGTTCGGGCGCGTGCTGGACGAGGACGTGGTGGCGCTCTTCGCCGTGCCGCCGTTCGACAACTCCGCCATGGACGGCTTCGCGGTCCGCGCCGCGGATGTGACCGCCGGCCCGACCCGGCTGAGGGTCGTCGGCGACATCCCCGCGGGCGCGGCGAGCGCGCCGACGGTGGGGGCGGGCGAGGCCGCGCGGATCATGACGGGCGCGCCGATGCCGCCCGGTGCGGACGCCGTCGTGATGGTCGAGGACACGGACCAGGAGCAGGGCGACGTGCCGCTGCCCGAGTCGGTCGCGGTGGTTCCCGTCGCGGCCGGGAAGAACGTGCGGCGCGCGGGCGAGGACGTGGCCGTCGGCGACCTCGTGCTGCGCGCGGGGGAGCGCTGGACCCCCGCCGCCGCGGGGGCCGCGTCGTCGATCGGGTACGCGACGGTGCGGCTGCGCCGTCGGCCCAAGGTCGCGGTGCTCGCGACCGGAACCGAGCTCGTCGCGCCCGGGGAGCCGATCGGCTTCGGCCAGATCCCCGACTCCAACTCCGTGCTCATCGCGGGCCTCGTGGAGAGGTTCGGCGGCGAGGTGGTCTGCGCGCGGGCCGTCTCCGACGACGTCGAAGACTTCCGCGCCGCGCTCGCCGAGGCAGCCGAGGCCGACGTCATCGTCACCTCCGGCGGCGTCTCCGTCGGCGCGTTCGAGGTGGTGCGCCAGGTCGTCGAGGGCGACATCGAGTTCGTGAAGGTCGCCATGCAGCCGGGCAAGCCGCAGGCGTGCGGGAGCCTCCCCACCGCGGACGGCCGCGAGCAGGCGCTGCTCGCGCTGCCCGGCAACCCCGTCAGCGTGTTCGTCTCCGCGTGGGCATACCTGCGCCCGCTGCTCGCCGCCTTCGAGGGCGCGGACTCGGCGTGGGCCTCCACCCGGGTCGTCGCCGCGGAGGGCTGGAAGACGCCGCCCGGGCGGCGCCAGTACGTCCCCGTCGTCCTGACCGCCGACGGCGTCCGCCCGGCCCACCGCCTGGGCTCGGGCTCGCACCTTGTCGCCTCGCTGCACTTGGCCGAGGCCCTCGCCGTCGTCCCCGCCGACGTCGAGGCAGTGGAGCCCGGCGACGTCCTCGACGTGTTTCTGGTTAGGTAGGTTCCGCTCCTTGAGCCGATCCCCGGTGCGAAGCGCCCGGATCGTGTCGAAAGGAACGGGCCGAGGGTACGAGGAGAGCCATGGAATTCACTCATCTGGACGCGCGCGGGCACGCCCGCATGGTCGACGTCACCGCGAAGCAGCCCACCGTCCGTACAGCGGGGGCGGAGGCGTTCGTGTCCTGCTCGGCCGACGTGGTCGCGGCGCTGCGTGAGGGCGCGGTCCCGAAGGGCGACGTCGTCGCCGTCGCGCGCATCGCGGGGATCGCCGCCGCGAAGAAGGTGCCCGACCTGCTGCCGCTGGCCCACGTCATCGGCGTGCACGGCGTTGTCATGGATGTGGAGATCGCCGACGGCGGCGTTCAGCTCCGCGCGGAGGTCAAGACCGCGGACCGCACGGGCGTCGAGATGGAGGCACTGACCGCCGTGACCGTCGCCGCGCTCGCGGTCGTCGACATGGTCAAGGGCGTGGACCGCAGCGCGGAGATCGTCTCCGCGCGCGTCACCTCCAAGTCTGGCGGTCGCTCCGGCGATTGGGTGAGATCACAATCTGACGGATAACTCCATCAAGATGCGATTCAAAGGCCCGTGAATGGGAGAATCCCGTTCTGACCGCACTTATCCGTCAGCGGTACGCGACGCGGGGCGGCTCAGGTCGTGATCCGCGCCGTCGAGCTGGTCGACGATGTGGGTCAGCACGGGGGCGAGCACGGCGAGGGCGTCTCGGGCGCCGCCGCGGGAGCCGGGCGCGTTGAAGACGAACGCCCGTGGGCCGCCGCGGTCGATGACGCCGGCGAGGCCGCGCGAGAGCGACGACAGCGGCGTGACGGCCAGGCCCGCGGCGCGGACCTGCTCCGCGATGCCGGGCACCTCATACGTCAGCAGCGGGCGCGTCGCCTCGACCGTCACGTCGCGCGGGCCGACCCCGGTTCCGCCTGTTGTCAGCACGATCCGCGCGCCGCCGTCGACGGCATCAGCGATCGCCTGGGCGATGAGCGGCGCGTCGTCGGGGAGCACGACGGGCGCGTCCACCTCGAAGCCGAGGTTCGCGAGCCCGTCACGGAGGACCACCCCCGAGCGGTCCTCGTAGATGTCGGCTGCTGCCCTGTCCGAGCAGGTGATCACGACGGCGCGGTACGACATGCCGCTCATGGTAGTGGCGCCCCTCATCCCGAGAAGCCCCACCCCGGCCTTTTCTCTGAATCACTCGTGAGAAAGGCCGTCGGGCAGGCGGTCGCTCAACCCGCTTGACGGCCCCTCCCGATCCACCTGTTCGGCCAGGACTACGGGTCTAGGGTAGGGAGCCATGAGCATCATCGACCGTTCGACGCATCGTGCGTGGCTTCTCGCTCACTTCGAGGATCTGTTGGATTTCGGCAGGCGGACGCCTGTCGAGGGCGGTGGGGCCGCGTGGCTGGACGACGACGGCGCGCCCATCGCGGAGGAGGGCGCGCAGACGTGGATCACGTGCCGCACCGTCCACACCTACAGCTTGGGCGCGCTGCTCGGGCTGCCCGGGGCTCGGCCGATCGCGCAGGCGGCCCTCGACGGGCTGACCGGCAGGATGCGGGACGTCGAGGGTTGGCACGGGCAGGTCGGCGGCGTGGTTCCCGAGCCCGCGGTCAAGGCCGCGTATCAGCACGCGTTCGTGGTGTTGGCCGCGAGCTCGGGCGTGCTGGCCGGGCTCGACGGCGCCGAGCAACTGCTCGCCGACGCCCTCCGGGTGATGGAGGAGCGGTTCTGGGACGAGGACCACGGCCTGGTCGTCGACACCTGGAACGCGGACTTCACCGAGCTCGAGGGCTACCGCGGGATCAACGCGAACATGCACACCGTCGAGGCGTTCCTCGCGGCGGCCGATGTGACGGGGGAGCGGTTGTGGCTGGAGAGGGCGGCGCGGATCGGCGCGTTCGCCGCTCGCGCCGCCGAGGCGAACCGGTGGCGGCTGCCGGAGCACTTCGACGCCGACTGGAACGCGCTGCTGGAGTTCAACGCGGACCGCCCGGCGGATCCGTTCAAGCCGTACGGCGCCACCGTCGGCCACGGGTTGGAGTGGGCGCGGCTGTTCCTGCACCTGGAGGCCGCGGGCGCGAAGGGCGCCGACTGGGCCGAGGCCGCCGTCGCCCTGTTTGACCGCGCGGTCGCCGACGGCTGGGACGACGAGCGCGGCGGGTTTGTCTACACCACGGACTGGTAGGGCACGCCCGTGGTCGCGGACCGGATGCACTGGGTGGTCGCCGAGGCGATCGGGGCCGCGGCGACGCTGTGGCGCCGCACGGGCGACGAGCGGTACGCCCGGCTCTACGAGAGGTATTGGGACTACGCGGCAGTCCACTTGATCGACCGCGAGTGCGGCTCGTGGCGGCACCAGTTGGACGGCGAGAACCGGCCCGCGGACTCGACCTGGCGCGGCAAGCCCGACCTGTACCACGCGGCGCAGGCGACGCTCATCCCGCAGCTCCCGCTGGCTCCGACCATGGCGTCGGCCATCGCCCGAGGGCTGCTGCCGAGCTGACGGCGCCCGGGCATCCCGCCCGTGACAACACGCAGACGTAGCCGGGTGCGCCGGAGGGCACCCCTTTTGCCTCAATCGATTTGTTTATTCCGCAACTACGGTTGGTAGGATCAAGTCATGACGCAAATACGGATTTCTGCCGCGGCGAGCCTCCTGGGGGTCAGCGACGACACGGTTCGTCGCTGGGTCGACGGCGGGCGGCTGCACGCCGTCGCCGACGAGGCCGGAAGGCAGGCCATCGACGGCGTCGAGCTCGCCGCCCTCGCGCAGGAGCTGGCCGACAAGGCGCTCGACCAGCTGGACGGCGGGACGGGCTCCCGCTCCGCCCGCAACCACCTGACGGGCCTGATCACCCGCGTGGTCTCCGACACGGTCATGAGCCAGGTCGAGCTGCAGTGCGGCCGCTACCGGATCGTCTCCCTCATCTCGACCGAGGCGGTGCAGGAGCTGGGCCTCGAGCCCGGCGTCGTCGCCACCGCGGTCATCAAGGCAACAAACGTCACCATCGAAAGGAACCGTGCATGAAGCGCTTCGCGCTCCTCGCCCTCACCGCCCCCCTGGCCCTGCTCGCCGCGTGCGGCGGGACAACCCAGCCCGCCGAGACCCCGGCCGCCCCCGCGCCGTCGGTCACCCAGACCACGGACGCCCCCGCCGCGCCGTCGACGTCGGACGCCATCGTGTTCGCCGCCGCGTCGCTGAACACGGTGTTCCCGGACATCGCCGACGCCAAGTACTCGTTCGACGGCTCCTCGGGCCTCGTCGACCAGCTGAAGGGCGGCGCCCCGGCCGACGTCTTCGCCTCCGCCGACAAGAAGAACATGGACGCTGCCGTCGAGGCCGGCCTCATGGACGGCGCCCCCGTCATGTTCGCCACCAACTACCTCGTCCTGGTCACCCCGGCCGACAACCCGGCAGGCATCACCGGCTTCGACGCCTCGCTGGAGGGCACCAAGCTCGTCATCTGCGCGCCCGACGTCCCGTGTGGCGCCGCGACCGTGAAGGCCGCCGAGGCGAACAGCCTCACGCTGACGCCCGTCTCCGAGGAGGCGAAGGTCACCGACGTGCTGGGCAAGGTCACCGCCGGTGAGGCCGACGCGGGTCTCGTCTACGCCACCGACGCCACGGGCGCCGGCGACAAGGTGAAGGTCTTCGAGGTGCCCGGCGCCAAGGAGGACCCGAACACCTACTGGATCGGCAAGGTGAAGGGCGCCCCGACGCCGGACCAGGCCGACGCCTTCATCGCGGCCATCACCGGCGCGGAGGGTCAGGCGAAGCTCGCGGCGTTCGGCTTCGGCGCCCCTCAGTGACAACTGGCCTGAGCTACCCGAAGTGGGCGCTGGCGCCGATGGCGCTGGCGCTCACTTTGCTTGGCCTCCCCCTCGTCGGGTTGCTCGTCCGCGCCGACTGGGCGCGCCTGCCCGAGCTTCTGATGTCGGAGCGGTCCCTCGACGCGCTTCGGCTGAGCCTCTACACCTGCCTGATCTCGACCTTCTTCGTGCTGATCCTCGGCGTGCCGACGGCGCTGGTGCTCGCCCGCACGCGCGGCCGCTGGGCGTCGGCCGCCCGCACGCTTGTCACCGTGCCGATGGTGCTCCCGCCCGTGGTCGCGGGCCTCGCGCTGCTCACCACGCTGGGGCGCCGCGGGCTCGTCGGCCAGCACCTGTCAGCGCTGGGCATCGAGATCGGCTTCACGACGACCGCCGTCGTCATCGCGCAGACCTTCGTGGCGCTGCCCTTCCTCGTGGTCTCGCTTGAGGGCGCGCTGCGCTCCAGCGGCCAGGACTACGAGCGCGCCGCCACCTACCTCGGCGCCAGCCCCACCCGCACGCTGCTGACCGTCACCCTGCCGATGGCCGCCCCCGCGCTGGCCTCCGGCACCGCGCTGTCGTTCGCGCGCGCCCTGGGCGAGTTCGGCGCCACCTTGACCTTCGCGGGCTCGCTGCAGGGCACCACCCGCACCCTGCCGCTCGAGATCTACCTGTTGCGCGAGTCCGACTCCGACCTCGCGCTCGCGCTCTCAGTCGTCCTGCTGGCCGTCGCGGGTGTCGTCGTCTGGCTCGCCACCCACTTCCGCGCCTGGGGGAGCCATGGCTGAGGGCCTCCGCCTCGACGCCGGGGTCGCCGCCCGCGGCGTCCGCGTCGAGCTCGCCGTCGCCCCGGGCGAGATCCTCGCGCTGATCGGCCCCAACGGCGCGGGCAAGTCCACCTCCATCCAGCTCGTCGCCGGCGCGCTGCGCCCCGACGACGGGGAGGTCGCCATAGGCGCCGCGACCGTCGCCGACGCGCGCGGCTTCGTCCCCGCCAACCGGCGCCGGGTCGGTTATCTGGAGCAGCGCCCGCTGCTGTTCCCGCACCTCAGCGTGCTGGACAACGTCGCCTACGGGCCGCGCTCCCGCGGAGTCGGGAAGGTGGAGGCGCGGGCGCGGGCCGAGAGGGAACTCGCCGCGGTGGGGCTTGCGGGGTTCGAGAGGCGCAGGCCCCGCGAGCTGTCGGGCGGCCAGGCCCAGCGGGTGGCGCTGGCCCGCGCGCTCGCCTTCGACCCCGACGTCGTCCTCCTCGACGAGCCATTCGCCGCGCTCGACGCCAGCGCCACGCCCGAGCTGAGGCGCGTCCTGCGCGACCGGCTCCGCGGCATCACCACGCTGCTCGTCACGCACGACCCCCTCGACGTCCTCGTCCTCGCCGACCGCGTCGCCTACCTCGAGGCCGGCCGCGTGGCGGAGACGGGCGCCGTCGAGGACGTGTTCCAGCGCCCGGGGACGCCGTTCCTCGCGGACTTCGTCGGCCTCAACCTCCTCCACGGCACGGCCGACGACGGAGGGGCGGTCCGCCTCGACGGCGGGGCCGCGATCGCGGGCCTCGCCGAGTCGCCGCTGCCGCCCGGCCCCGCGCGCGCGGTCTTCCCGCCCGACGCGGTCAGCATCTTCCGCGCGGCCCCGCACGGCAGCCCGCGCAACGAGCTTCCCGCCGTCGTCGCCGGGGTGGAGGACCGCGGCCTCGTGCAGCGGGTCAGCCTGTTGGCCGGCGGCCAGCGGATCCACGCCGACGTCACGCCGTCGGCACTCCGCGAGTTGGCCCTGGCCGAGGGCGACGCGGTCGTCGCGGTGGTCAAGGCGACCCAGATCGCGCTGCACCCGACCCGTTAGGGCGTCCGCAGCACCGCTACCGGGTCTCGGGTCGCGGCGAAGAGCGCCGGGGGAACGGCGCTGATCGTCGCGGAGAGCACGGCGAGGACCGCGACCCCGCCGACGAAGTCGAGAGGGGCGAGGCGCTTGGCCATCGCCTTGGTGTCGGCACGTGTAGCCCCGACGTCGCCTGCGAACGGGTGCCCCAGCAATCCATCGAAATTGGGCACTTTTGTGCCCTCTGCAGGCGCCCAGCCCCGGGCGGCGGGAGCGAGGGTCTAGCGTCTGGGGCATGAAGTTTCTTGTTGTTCTCCTGACCCCGCTCGCGTTCGTGCCGCAGCCGACCGCGGTGGCGGCCGAGGTCCCCGCCGCAGCGACCACTCAGGCACCGGGCATCTGTGACTGGGCACCGTGGTGGCCTGGTTGCCCCTGACGACGGACGACCTCCAGGATCACCCGAGTAGCATGCTCCGCATGCGGGTGCGGTCGGTTCTCACCTCCGGAGGAGTGGAGTGCATTCTCGGAGTGTTGCTCTTCCTCGTCGCGATCAACGGATGGTTCTCGGGTACGCGGCACGGGACCTGGAATCCGTGGTGGGACGCTGTCACACTCGCCTTACTGTTCGCGATGACGCGGTGGCCACGAGCGGGGCTCGCCGCAATGATGGCGGCGGCGTGCGCAGGCGTGGTGATCGACCCGCTCGGCTACGGGATGTACCACGTCGTCAACGCCTGTGCCGTGGCGATGACGGTTCGGCGCGGGCAGTTCGCGCTGGCGGTCGTCGGCACCGTCATCTTCGGCTGCCTCCTTTTCTACACCTCCTATGGCAGGGCGGAGCCCGGCCAGGTGGTCGCGGTGGTGGGGTCGACGCTGATCATGTATGCGGCGGCGTGGGGGCTGGGGCTCGGCATCCGGGGAGTCGTGCGGGCCGAGATCGCCCGCGTCGAGGCCGAGCATCGGGAGCGACAGTTCGCGCTCGCGGCCGACCTACATGACTTTGTGGCGCGAAACCTGACGGGCCTGGCGCTCGCGGCGTCGTCGTTCCCCGAGCGGATGGACAGGACGGCGGCCGAGGACCTGGGCGAGCGGGCACGGGTGGCCAACGCGTCGCTGCGCGCGATCACGGAGGCGATGCGGGGCGAGGTCGACGACCGTCGGCCCGTGATCGGGGTGGAGCAGGCGTTTCGGCAGGGCTCCGAGGACATCGTGCGACACCGCGGCGTCGTTCACGCCGGAGAGGAGAGCGTCGCGCTGCTTCGCGCCTTGCCCGAGGACGTGGACCTCATCGCCGGGCGCATCCTCGCGGAGGCGCTGCACAATGCGCTGCGACACGGGGACCTGGCCCACCCCTGCCTGGTGGTGGTCGAGCAGACGGACGTGGTGTTGGACATCGTCGTGACCAACCGGATCCGCCGGAAGGCGTCGACAGGCATGCCGACGATGGGGATCTATTCGATGGTTCAGCACGCGGCGGTGATCGGCGGGCGGGCCGAGTCGGCCGGACAGGGCGACACCTGGGTCTGCACAGCCAGCCTGCCGAACAAGAGGGCGGCGGAGGTCGCGTCGTGATCCGCGTGGGAATCTGCGACGACGATCTGGCCACCCGCGAGGCGCTGATCCGCATCCTGGAACGGCGCCGCGGGTTCGTCATCGCGGCGTCGGTGTCCTCGGGCGAGGAGGCGGTGGCGTACCGGGGGCGGGTCGACGTCTGGCTGATGGACGTGCGCATGATAGTGCGTGACGAGATGGATGCCCGGCTGGTCGAGTTGGTCCTCGAGGGACACTCGGCCGAGGCCATGCTCCAGATGATCGACCTCTCGGACTCGGGCCTGAAAAAGCGCCTCGGCAAGCTGATGCGCCGCGCAGGGGTGACCACTTGCCCCCTGCTGATGGCGAAGCTCTACGCCGCCCGGGCCGCCATGTGAAGTGTTGGCCAAAGCTAATGCGCCACGTTGGCCGACTGTAAGGGAGATGACTGAGGCGGGCGTCTGAACTGGGTCAAATGTCTGACATTGGCACGGGTTCGAGGGCGTGGTGGTTGATGCGCCACACGGAGGTGCACAGGGTGTCGATGTCTTCTTGTTGGTGGCTCGTGATGACGATGGTGCGTCCTTCGGCGTTGAGGTCGCGGAGGAGCTGACGAGTCGTCTCGACACTCGAGGCGTCCAGGCCGTTGAAGGCCTCGTCGAGGAGAAGCAGCTGCTGGCCTTCCATGAAGGCCTGCGCGATCGCGAGCTTCTGTTTCATCCCGAGGGAGTAGTGCCGCACGTGCTGGCGGGTGCCCGGTGAGAGGCCGACCCGTTCCATGGCTGCGGTGACGTCGGCGCGGCTGGCGACTTTCCGGATGGAGGCGAGTTCCAGAAGGTTCTCCAGGCCGGTGAGCCCGGGGAGGTAGCCCGGGCGGTCGATGATCGCACCGACACCGATGGGGTAAGAGTCGCCCTTTTCCCGGAGGTCCGGCGAGATCCAGACCTCGCCGGTGTCTGGGGTGACGAGACCGCAGATCAGCTTGAAGAGGACGGACTTGCCGGACCCGTTTGGTCCTTGGATTCCGCAGAGCGAGCCGCGAGGGACGGCGAGGTTTACGTCCTGGAGGACGTTGAGTCCTTTGAAGGACTTGGATACGGCGGTGAGCGTTGCTGCGTGCTCCATGGGAACCTTTCAGACGAATGAGGGCGCTTGGCGGTGGGCCAGGAAGGTGAGGGTGAGTAGGAGCGCGGCGAAGGTTGCACCGGCGCAGAAGATGGGAAGGGTGGGGAGCGCCTCGGGAGGGCGCCCGCCGAGGAACGCGAGGGCGGGACTGCTGCACGGATAGGTGACAGTTCTAGTCACACCGCCAGTGCGACGGTCGTGTTCATGGTGGCTTCGAAT
>CAKUBE010000010.1 GCA_934636715.1 uncultured Arachnia sp. | reverse complement strand
GGCGAGCCGAGCGGGTTCCTGGTGAGCGACTGGAAGATCGCCCCGCCGATGCCCAGCATCGCGCCGAACAGCACGGCCGCGATCGCCACGGGCAGCCGCCACTCGAGAACGATCATGGCGGTGAACTCGTCGCCGCCCCCGAGCAGCGTGCCGAACACCTCCGCCGCGGTGAGCGGATAGTCGCCGTAGCGGATGGCCCAGGTGGCCATCAGGACCGCGGCAGAGAACAGGGCCGCGCTCGTCGCGAGGAGCCGCAGGGGCAGCCGCGCCGAGCCGCGCCCGGTGCGGATGACGGCGACCCGATAGCCGAAGTCGACGCTCACAGCCCGCTCACCCTCCGCCGCCGCACGAGCGCGATCAGCACGGGCGCACCGAACACGGCGGTCATGATGCCCACCTCGATCTCGCCCGGGCGTCCCAGCACGCGGCCCGCGACGTCGGAGCCGAGCACCAGCACCGGCGAGGCGAGCACGGTGTGGGCCATGATCCAGCGCTGGTCGGGCCCGACGATCCAGCGCACGATGTGCGGCACCATCAACCCGACGAACGCGATGCCGCCCGTCAGCGCCGTCGCCCCTCCCGCGAGCAGGGTGAGCGCGACGATGCCGAGGATCCGGGTGCGCAGCAGGTGCACGCCGAGTGCGGTCGCCTGTTCGTCGCCGAGGGCGACGGAGTTCAGCGATCCCGACAGCCCCAGCGCGATCACCGCGCCGAGCGCCAGGAACGGCCCCACAGCCGCCAGCTCGTCCAGTCCCGTGCGGGCGATCGACCCCAGGCCCCAGTGGCGCATGGCGCGGAACGTCTCCGGCTCGATCAGCGTCAGGAAGGTGCTGAAGCCGCCCAGCACCGCGCCGAGCGCCACGCCCGCCAGCACCAAGGTGACGGGCGACGCGGAGCCCCGACCCGCCGAGCCGATCAGGTAGACCAGCACCGTGGCGGCGGCCGCGCCCACGAAGGCGAACCAGATGTAGCCGGAGATGCTGGTGATCCCGAAGATGCCCACTCCGAGGGTGACGGCGAACCCGGCTCCGGCGTTGACGCCCAGGATGCCGGGGTCGGCCAGCGGGTTGCGGGTCAGCGCCTGGATCAGCGCTCCCGCGAGCCCGAAGGCGATGCCGACGACGACGCCGACCACCGTCCTCGGGCCTCGTAGCGACCACACGATGAGCGAGGCCTCCGAGTCGTCGGGGCGGATCAGCCCCTGCCAGACCTCACCCAGGCTGAGCGGGTTGGCCCCGACGGCGATGCTGAGCACGCACACGCAGCCGAGCGCCCCCAGGATCAGCAGGGCCCCGGCGGCGCGTCTCGACGCGCCCCGTGTCACCGCGGGAACGAACCCTCGAGCGCCTCGTTGAGCGCGTCCACGGTCCAGATCAGGTTGACGGCGGTGGGGTGGGAGAACGACCAGGCGATGTCGAGGCCACCGGTCTTCGGGTCCGGAAGCAGGTAGGACACCCGGTCCTCCTTCACCACGTTCAGCGCCTGGAAGAGGGGGCTGGCGTTCAGCCAGGCTTCGGCGTCCTCAGCGGTGCCCTCGCCGCCGTGCTGGGCGATGAGCAGGCCGTCGCCGTCGACCATGCCGATGTTCTCGAGGCTGACCTCCCAGTTGTCGCCGGCGAAGGCGGCGGCATTCGGGTGCGGGGCGATGCCCAGCCCGCTCAGGATCTCCTCGGCAGGGTTGCCCGCCGCGTTGACGAACTCGATCCCGCTCGCCTGGCCGCGGTTGATCAGGACCGCGAGCGTCTTGCCCGCGAACTGCGGGTTCTCCGCGGCCACGTCGGCGACGTGCTGCTCGGCGTCGGCGATCGCCTGATCTGCGGCCTTCGTCAGGTCGAGCGCCGCGCCGACCGCCGTGGTGACGGCGCGCCAGTCGCCGGGATCGCCGTCGGCGGTCTCGAAGCCGAGGACCGGGGCGATCTTGGCCATCCGCTCGTAGTTGTTCTCGACGTCGCCGCTGAAGGCGACGATCAGGTCGGGCTTGGCGGACAGGATCGCCTCGATCTCCATGGCGTCGGCCCAGGGGTTGATGACGGTGGCCTCGGCGAGCTGCTCGGTGAACTGCGGGTACCAGGCCCTGCCGTCGGCCTTCTCCGGCGAGACCACCGGCTTGACCCCCAGCGCCAGCACCACGTCGACCTCGCCGAGGCCGCCGACCACGGCGATCCGTTCCGGGCGCTCCTCCAAGGTCGTCGTGCCGTAGGGCGTGGTCAGCGTCAGCGGGTAGGCGGTCGTCCCCTCCGCCGCGGGCACCAGGGCGTCGGCGGCCTGCTGCGCCGCAGGGGCGCTCGGGGACTCGGCGGGCGTGGTCGGCGCCCCGGCCTGTCCGCCGCAACCGACCAGGGCGGCCGAGGCGGCGAGGAGCAGGACGATCGAGGTAGGCGTTCTCATCGAGAGGTCACTTTCTGCGTAGCGGGAGGTCCCGCGGAGGGGCCGGCTGGGAGGCGGCCGGCCCGTGTGAGCAGAATTATAGTAGCCTTACCTAACCAAATACCCTGTGCGGTTTACGGCGCTCGTTGTGCCGCACACGACAGACTCTCCGGAGGTGCCCTCGATGCCCTGGCCCCGTCGCGCGATCCTGCGAGACCGACGGTGATGCTCACCCGCCGCGGCCCCGACGCGCTGTCCCGCGAATTCCGGGTCCCGGCCACGACGATCGGGCCGCGGATGCACACCGACTACCACATCCTGCTCTGGCAGGCGCACGGCGGGAGCAGCTTCACCATCGACGGCCGGCACTATGAGCTGACCCGGCACGAGGCGATCTGGGTGCCGCCGGGAAGCAGGCACGCGTTCACCGTGCACGCCGACTCCGTGCTGCTGCCCATCTTCTTCGACGTCGACACCATCGCCACCACGATCACCGAGCCGACCGTCATCACCCTCGACTCCCAGGCCCAGCTGCAGTGCCTCGTGGAGATCGCGGCGCAGAACTCGATCATCGCGCCGCCGACGAACACCCAACGGCAACTCCTGGGCCACATCGAACAGGCGACCCGGCCGGACTCGTCGCTGCGCCTTCCCCGGTCCCCGTCGGCGGTCGCCGTCGCCGAGTCGTTGCTCTTCGATCCGGGCGACCCCCGCACGATCGCCGAGTGGGCGGCCGCGGCCCACGTCTCGCCCCGCTCGCTGGAGCGCGCCTTCCTGGCCGAGACCGAGCTGTCGTTCGGCAAATGGCGGACGCTCTGCCGGCTCGAGGCGGCGTGCGCCCTGCTCCGCCAGCGCGGCACGGTGAGCGCGGTCGCCCGCCGGGTGGGGTACGACAACCATTCCGCCTTCAGCCGCGCCTTCCGCACGCACCTCGGCGAGACCCCGACCGCCTACGCCGCCCGCTTCGCCGCGTCCTGACCGCGCTCCTTGACTGGGAGATACAGCACCAGTTCTGGTGCCAAATCTCCCTCTTAATGGAAGTCGCGCGAGGTGTGCCTCACCGTGACCGGCAGGGGCTCGACCTGCTCGGCGAGCAGGTTGACGACGCCCTCCTCGGAGCGTTCGAGGATGCCGCGGATGACCAGGCCGCGGGCCTCGCGGAGGAGCCGACGGTGCCGGGTCCAGACGCCGGCGGAGCAGACGATATTCAGCAACCCGTGCTCGTCCTCGAGGTTGAGGAAGGTGATCCCCGACGCCGTCGACGGCCGCTGCCGGTGCGTGACCAGGCCCGCGACGCGGATCCTGCTGCCGGGCTCCACCCAGCGCAGCGTGTCGGACGACAGCACGCCGCGCTCGTCGAGGTGCGGCCGCAGGTGGGCGAGGAGGTGGTCCGAGGTGGAGATCCCGGTGGCCCACAGGTCGTCGGAGAGCACCTCGAGGCCCGTCTGGCCGTCGAACAAGGGCGGCTGCAGCGGCGTGATCAGCCCCGGCAGCGTCCCCGCCTGGTCCAGCGCGGCGGTGCCCGCCCGCCAGAGCGCCTGCCGCCGGCTCAACCCCAGGCCGTCGAAGACGCCGGCCGTCGCGAGCGCCGCGAGCTGCTCCTCCCCCAAGCCCGCCCGCCGGGCGAGGTCCTCCATGGAGGTGTAGGGGCCACCCGCGTCGCGCTCGGCGACGATGCGCTGCGCCACCTTCCCGCCTATCCCGCGGACGCCGGCCAGGCCCAGCCTGACCGCGAAGTTGCCGTCGCGGCGATGGTCGGCGCCGAGGTCGGGGGCGTCCGGGTCGAACTCCGGGACCGGAGGCTGCTCGACGTCGCAGCAGGCGGCCATCCCCGTCGGCCCCCGATCCTCGCCGAGCGGCTCGAGCCCGGCATCGACACCCGAGAGCCGCAGGTCCGGCCGCCGCGCCTCCACGCCGTGCCTGCGGGCGTCGGCGGTGAGGGTGGCCGCTGAGTAGAACCCCATCGGCTGCGAACGCAGCAGCCCGGCGAGGAAGGCGGCCGGGTAGTGCAGCTTGAGCCAGGAGCTGGCGTAGACCAGCAGCGCGAAGCTCAGCGAGTGCGACTCCGCGAAGCCGAAGTTCGCGAACGCCTCGATCTGGGCGTAGAGCTGATCCGCGACCTGCCCGGTCAGCCCGTTGCCCTCCATCC
Organism: uncultured Arachnia sp.; assembly: GCA_934636715.1. Next base: position 63,629 of record CAKUBE010000010.1, on the reverse strand, counting down.
CTTTGTAGAGCTTCTTCTTCAGGGAGCTGATCCGCTCAACCCCCCGCTTGGAGCCCATCGCGCGGCGCAACAGGTCCGCGTCCTCGCCCGTGCAGTCGCCGACGGCCATGGCCATCTGCATCAGCTGCTCCTGGAAGACGGGAATGCCGAGGGTGCGGCCCAGGACGGGCTCGAGCTTGGGATGGACGTAGGTGACCTTCTCCTGGCCGAGCTTGCGCCGCACGAACGGGTGCACGGCCCCGCCCTGGATGGGGCCGGGGCGGATCAGCGCGATCTCGATGGCCAGGTCGTAGAACGCCCGCGGGCGCAGCCGCGGCAGCAGGCCCATCTGCGCGCGCGACTCCACCTGAAAGACCCCGATGGCGTCCGCGCGGCAGAGCATGTCGTAGACGCCGGCCTCCTCCTTGGGGATGGTCGCCAAACCCCAGTCCTCGCCCGTGCTCTCCCTGATCAGGGTGAAGCAGTGCTGCAGCGCGGCGAGCATGCCGAGGCCGAGCAGGTCGAACTTCACCAGCCCCATCCAGGCCGCGTCGTCCTTGTCCCACTGGATGACAGTCCTCTTCTCCATCCGGGCATGCTCGACGGGCACGACTTCGCCCACCGGGCGCTCGGTGAGCACCATCCCGCCCGAGTGGATGCCCAGGTGCCGGGGCGCCTTCAGCAGCTGGGTGGCCAGGTCCAGCACGCCCCGCGGAACGCCGTCCTCCTCGTCGTCGGGATCCGGCAGATTCCAATGCTCGACGCGCCGGGAGAAGGCATCCTGTTGGCCCGGCGAATAGCCCAGGGCCTTCGCGATGTCGCGGACGGCGTTCTTCGGCCGGTACTGGATGACGTTGCACACCTGCGCGGCGCGCGTGCGCCCATAGCGGTCGAAGACCCACTGAATGATCTCCTCGCGGCGGTCTGAGTCGAAGTCGACGTCGATGTCGGGCTCCTCGTCGCGTATGGCCGAGAGGAAGCGCTCGAAGGGCAGGTTGTAGCGGATCGAGTCCACCGCGGTGATGCCCAGCAGGTAGCAGACGGCGGAGTTGGCCGCCGATCCCCTGCCCTGGCACAGGATGCCGAGGCTGTGGGCCTCGGCGACGATGTCGTGGACGATCAGGAAGTAGCCGGGGAAGTCCTTCTCCTCGATGACGGCCAACTCGCGCTCGATCCGCTGCCTCCCCGCGTCGTCGAGCCGGGGGTACTTCTCCGGAATGGCCCTGCTGACCAGTTCCCGGAGCCAGGACATGGGGGTATGCCCCTTCGGCACGTCCTGCTTCGGGAGAGCGGGCTTGGCCCTGCGCAGCGGGAAGGCCAGCTCGTCCGCGAGCTCGACGGTGCGCGCCACCGCCCCGGGGTAGCGGGCGAAGAGCCTCGTCATCTCGGCACCGGAGCGGAGGAAGGCCATCCCCGCGGCAGGCAGCCACCCGTCCAGTTCGTCGAGGCTCGTGTTCGCCCGGATGGCCGCGACGGCCTGGGCGAGGGGGTGCTGCGCGGGCGTGGCGTAGTGCACGTTCCCGGTGGCGAGGACGGGCAGGCCCCGCGTGGCCGCGAGCGCGGCGAGGGCGTCGTTGTGGGCGGAGTCCAGCGGGTGCCCGTGATCGGTCAGCTCCACGTAGACCCGGCCGAAGAGGTCGACGAGCGCGTCGAGCTCCCGCCCCGCGGCCTCGATGCCGCCGGTCAGGAGCGCCTGCCGCACCGCCCCCTTGCGGCAACCGGTCAGGATCACCCAGTGATCGCGACCGGCCTCGGCCAGCGCGGCGAGGTCGTAGACCGGCCTGCCCTTCTCTCCTCCCGCGAGCTGCGCGTGAGTGATCTCCCCGGCCAGCCGGTGGTAGCCCTCCTCGCCGTTGGCCAGCACCAGGAGGTGGCTGCCGACGGGGTCCGGGTTTCCCGTCTGGGGCGCGGGCAGCCCCAGGGAGAGCTCCGCCCCGAAGACGGTCTTCAGCGTCACCGTCTCCGGCTCGGCCGCCTCCGCGAAGCGGGTGATGCCGTAGAGCCCGTCGTGATCGGTCAGCGCCAGCGCGTGCAGCCCGAGCCGCTCCGCCTCGACGACCAGATCTGCCGGCGAGGAGGCGCCGTCGAGGAAGGAGAACGACGAGTGCGCGTGGAGCTCGGCGTAGGGCACCGCGTCGACGGGGCGCTCGACCGGCGGCGGGACGTACGGGGCGCGCTTGCGGGAGAACGGGACGTCGCCGCCCGGCCCCTGTTCCGGGTTCGGGTTCGGCTTCGGGGCGCTCAGGGTGCGTTCGAGCTCCGACCATCGCATCGGCGGGTTGTCGAATCCCATCAGTCGTACCTCCCCTCGGCCAGCCAGGTACCGTCGTCCTGGCACAGCAGCAGCCACGCGGTCTGGGTGTCGTCGACCACCTGGAACCGATGGGCACGACGGCGACGAGCCGGGTCCCAGGTGCGCTCGTCCATCGGCCACGGCCCCGCCCACGCCGCGATCGGGCGGCGGCGGGCGCCGTCGATCAACAGGGCGGGATGCGCCGAGAGGAGCCCGCGGTCATCCACCGTGATGCCGGCGCCGTCGTCGGCGAGGACGGCCATTCTGCGGATGCCCTCGAACAGGGTGGCGGGCAGGGGCGCGGTCAGGTGGCCCGGCCAGGGACGGTCCGGGGCCAGCGGCAGCACCGCGCGCTCCCCCCAGGGGACGAGCACCTGCCGCTCGGCCAGCCGACGCCCGCCGCCGATCACGGCGGTGACCACTCCGTCGGCGCCCAGCATCGCCTGCACGCGAGACAGCGCGTGGTGCACCCTTTCGTCAGCGCCCGAGCCGAACAGGGTCGGCCGGTGATGGACCGCAGCGTCCACGGCGACCGGCTCGAGCCGCACCCGCACCACGCCGCTGTCGATCTGGGTGCCCGCGGCGGCCTGCAGCTGCCACCGCACCCTGTCGACGACGGCGGCCGCGTCGAAGGCCGCGGGATGCAGCCACACCCGCTCCGCGCGCTCCCCTTCCTCTGCCGTGAGAATCACCCGCAGCTCGGTGCACACGAGGTGGTGCTCGGCCAGCCCCGCGACGAACTCGTCCGCCGTCGCCCGCACGCCGAAGGCCACCTGGTCCACCAGTTCCAGCGCCGGCGAGAACTCCACCTGGCGCTCCAGGTCGACGGGAGGGGTGCGCGCCCGGACGGCGCGCGGGTCCCGGCCCGCGGCCAGGGCGTGCAAGCGGAGGCCGTTCTCGCCGAAGCGGTCCCGGACGAGGGACTCGTCGAGGGCCGCGAAGTCGCCGAGCCGCCGGACCCCGAGCCGGGGCAGCAGCGCGTCCAGCTCGTCGTCGCCCAAGCGGTTGACCGGCAGCGGGGTCAGGAACGCGGCGGCCTCGCCGGGTGGCACGATCCGGATCCGCTCGGGGTCGTAGGCCGCCTGCTCAGCGGTGAACATCCCGTCTGCCACTCCTACCCGGGAACCGCCGACGCCGGCCTCGTCCATCGCCTCCAGCAACCGCGTGGCCGCCTGCCGCTCGCCGCCGTAGTACCGGGCCGGACCGCGCATCCGGAGCGCGACGAGTCCGGGCCGGATCACCTGGACGCCAGGGCTCACCTCCTCGAGCCGATCCACGAGCGGGGCGAACAGGCGGTGATCCCTGTCGACGTCGACGGATGCCACGACCAGCGTGGGGCAGCGCACCTGCGCTTCCCGTCGTCGCTGGCCGCGGTGCACCCCCTCCGCCTGTGCCGCCGGGGAACAGGAGACCACGCGATTGGCCTCGAACAGGGCCACCGCTACTTCTGCCCCGCGCCCCTCGGACTGGGCCCAGGCGGTCGCGGGCCACTCGGGAAACCAGATCACGCCGCAGCGCAGCGGCTGCGGCGTCGTCGAGGCGGTCACCCGACGGCCCTCAGCGTGCCCCGCGCGGGCGCGGGTGTCTGCGCCCGGCCCAGGTGACCGTCCGGGCCAGGCAGCAGCAGCCGGGCGCTGCGTGGGCGGGCCATCCGCTTGGAGGTGATGGTGAGCGTCACCTCCCGCTGGTTCAGGTTCCCGTATCCGGAGCCCACCCCGGACCAGCGGGGCTCCCCCACTCGCAGCACGGCCTCCGCCCGGGGCCAGTCTCCGACGACGAGCAGCGTCGCCTCCCTGTCCCGCAGTCGGGAGGCCAGGCGAGCCGCGTCGGCCGGGGCCACCGAACCGCTGGGGCGGACCGCGACGACGCCGAGAACCTCGGCCAGCGCCGCGACGGCCGACAGCCACCGCCGGCCGGGCTCGGGAACAAGCACCAGCCGGTCCAGCACCACCCCGGCCTGGTGCGCCGCCTCCAGCCCCAGTTCGGGCATGCCGACGACTCCGCACCAGGTCCCCGTCCGGGAAGGTTCGGCGAGCAGGGCGTGCAGCAACGCGCCGGCACTGCCCAGCGCGTAGGCCGACCCCGGCCTGAGCCCGCCCTCCGGCAGCAGGCCCACCATCTCCTCCGGCACCGCGAACAGCCGCGAAGGAGCGTGTCGTTCGCCCTTGTCCTCGACCTGCGCGCGCAGCTGCCGCATCAACTCCGATGCGGGAGACGCTGCGCGGACGGGTGAGAGAGACACCCTCTAATAATCGAATAGGTGTTCGATCATGTCAAGGCCTGCGGGACGGTACGCGAAAACCCCTAGCCAAACAAGTTTGACTAGGGGTTTCTCGGTGGGCGATGCCAGGTTTGAACTGGCGACCTCTTCCGTGTCAAGGAAGCGCGCTACCACTGCGCCAACCGCCCGAGGTGGAGACGGGATTTGAACCCGTGTACACGGATTTGCAGTCCGTTGCCTCGCCTCTCGGCCACTCCACCGCGATGGAGGTTTCCCTCTCCGCGTGGGTTCGGGAGAGACAAAGTCTCCGAGCGGACGACGAGATTCGAACTCGCGACCCTCACCTTGGCAAGGTGATGCTCTACCAACTGAGCCACGTCCGCAATGCGCTTTCCGGCTGGGATCTTCGATCCGCCCCGTTCGGCGCGTTGAGAACACTAGTACACCCCCGTCGGGAAACACAAATCAAGGTCCGCATCCCCGGAAGCGCTCGCCACAAGGCCGGACGGTAGCCGTGTCCACCATTTCACCGTTTTCCCACCGCGGTGAGCATACCCCCCTACGCTGGGCGCAACCAGTTCAGGAGTCACCACGGGGGTCTGCTTTGCGAACCGGTGAAAGGCAGCTCCTCTTGACCACACACACCGCCTCGCCGGCCACCGACCGGCGGACGCGCGTCCGGGCCGAACTCGCGGAACGCACCCGCAGCTTCACCGAGCTTGCTCACGCTGTCCGATCAGAGGGGCTCAACGGGCGCGCACGGGGGTTCTACTTCACGCTTTTCGGCGGGCTGGTGCTCGCATTGGGCGGAGCCATCGCCGGCATCGTGCTTCTCGGGGCCTCCTGGTTCCAACTGCTGATCGCGGCGGCACTCGGCGTCATCTTCACTCAGTTCGCGTTCCTCGGACACGAGGCGGCGCATCGTCAGGTGATGGACTCCGGTCCCGCGAACGACCGCCTCGGACGGCTGCTCGCCACCTTCTTCGTCGGCATGAGCTACTCGTGGTGGATGAACAAGCACACCCGCCACCACGGCAACCCGAACAAGGTGGGCAAGGACCCCGACATCGACCTCGGAACCCTCGCCTTCACCCCGGAGGACGCCGCGGCCAGCAGCGGATTCCGGGCCTGGATCATCCGGCGACAAGGCTGGTTCTTCCTCCCGCTGCTCCTGCTCGCGGGCCTCGACATGCATCAGGTCTCCATCCGCAGCCTGTTCTCCCGCAGGCCGGTCAAGGGCCGTGCGCTGGAGATGACCCTGATCGGCGCGCGCTTCGTCCTGTACCTGGGCCTGCTGTTCTGGTTGCTGCCGCTCGGCATGGCGTTCGCCTTCATCGGCGTCCAACTCGCGGTGTTCGGCGTCTACATGGCCGCCAGCTTCGCGCCGAACCACATCGGCATGCCGATCGTCCCGCACGACGCCAAGCTCGACTTCCTCGACAAGCAGGTGCTGACGTCGCGCAACGTGTCCGGCGGCTGGTGGATGACCGCGCTGATGGGCGGCCTCAACTACCAGATCGAGCATCACCTGTTCCCGAGCATGCCGCGTCCCCACCTGTATCGGGCGCGCCAGCTGGTGCGCGCCCATTGCCGCACGCACGGCGTTCGGTACACCGAGACGACCCTCCGCGAGGCGTGGGTGATCGTGATCGGGTACATGAACGAGGTCGGTCTCAGCGCCTCGCGCTCTTTCCGCTGCCCGACGGCGGCGGCCATGGGGCGTTCCTGACGCTCCCGCCGCGGTTCGCAATGTCGGGGACGGTGCGATAGACTCCTTCCTCGCTGGGGCGATTGGCGCAGTGGTAGCGCGCTTCGTTCACACCGAAGAGGTCGGCGGTTCGAAACCGCCATCGCCCACCAGCGGCGGGCCGGGAGCAGAGAACCTTGCTCCCGGCCCGCGCCATATCAGTGTCAGGAAGAGAGGCGATGACTGCACCGGCAATCGTGCTCGTGGCCAGCGGCCCCGCCGAGCCCGGTGTCTCCGAATCGCTGAACTCCATCGCCTCCTCGTTGCAGGCCGTGCGGCGCGACCTCCGGGTGCGCCTCGCCTACCTCGACGCCGCTCCCACCCCCGAGAACGCCCTGCGTGCCCTGGCAGACGCCGACGTCGCCGAGGCCGTCATCGTCCCCCTCGACCTCGTCTCCGCCGCGGACCACGACCCGCGGCTCGACGCCGTCTCGCACTCCGAGCACATCAGGGTCGCGGTGTCCCGCCCCGTCGGTCCGGCCAGCGAGGTGCTCAACATCCTGGACGCACGCGTCCGCGAGGCGCTGCACCGCACGGGTGCCCTGGAGATCGACGGCCTCGTGCTCTCCGCCCCGGCCGGCGGCGACATCCGCGGCGGCACGCTGCTCGGCCGCCGCGCCCGGCAATGGTCCGCGCACCACCGCCTCCCAGTCCAGCTCGCCGTCGACGAGGGCGACGGCCGGGCGACGGCGCAGGCCGTGCAGTCGCTGCGCTCGCAGGGCCGCAGGCACATCGCCGTCGGCTCGCTGTATCTGACCCCCACCGCGGGGTACCAGGCGCACGCGCAGGCCGGGCTGCGCGCCGGCGCCATCGCCGTCACCTCCCCCATCGGCGACTCCGAGCATCTGCGGCTCCTCATCCTGGCCCGCTACGCGTTCGGCGCCATGGAGCTGCTCGACGGCACGCCGACCCAGCTGCCCGTCGAGGACCTGGACGACGACGAGGCATAGAGCCGGACCCGGCGCTTTCCGGGCGTCCTATCCTGGGCGCATGACCGAGAACCCGTGGCTGACGAAGCCGGACAGCGAGTGGCGCGAACGCCTCTCACAGCTCGAGTACCACGTGCTCCGCGAGGGCGGGACCGAGGCGCCGTTCATCGGCGAGTACACCGACACCGTCGACGAGGGCACCTACGTCTGTCGCGGGTGCGGGGCAGAGCTGTTCCGCAGCGACACCAAGTTCTCCTCGCACTGCGGCTGGCCGAGCTTCTTCGCGCCGCTCGCCGAGAACCGCGTCCGCTACATCGAGGACCGCTCGCTCCCCGGCCGTCCGCGGGTCGAGGTGCGCTGCGCCACCTGCGACGGACACCTCGGCCACGTGTTCGAGGGCGAGGGCTACGAGACGCCGACAGACCTCCGGTACTGCATCAACTCGGTGAGCCTGCGCCTGAAGAGCAGCTGATACTGCGGCGCGTCAACCCGGCGTTTGGCGTACTCAGACCTAGGCTGAGCGGGTGCCCGCCAAGTTGAGTCGCCCGACGCCCGCCGCCTTCGCCGCGGCAGTGGACCAGCTCGGCGCCATGCCGTGGCGGAGGGGCCTGAACATCGACGAGATCGGCTCCCCGCAGCGGATCGCCCCGTTCTCGGTCGCGATCAGCGGTGAGTTGACCGACACGCTCGACGAGCCGGTCTCCACCGGCCGGTTGATCCTGCTGCACGACCCGGCGGGCAACACCGCGTGGAGCGGCACGTTCCGGATCGTGACCTATGTCCGCGCCGAGGTCGAGGTGGAGATGGTCACCGATCCGCTCCTGCCCGACGTCGCCTGGTCGTGGCTCACCGAATCGCTCGACAACCACGGCTGTGTGGCGACGGCACTCGCCGGCACCGTCACCGCCTCCTACGGAAAGGGCTTCGGCGAGATGACCGACGCCGACCGCGCCGAGGTCGAACTCCGGAGTTCCTGGACCCCGCGGCTCGATGCCCTGCACAGCCTGACCCCGCACCTGGCGGCCTGGCAGGAACTGCTGGGCCAGATCGCCGGCGAGCCCGACCTCCCTCCCGGGGTCGCCGCGTTGCCGGTGGGGCGTCGCGCATGACCTACCTCGAACACAGTCGGGAGCCGCTCCGACCCGTCGTCGACACGCCCGCGGCCCTCGAGGAGTGCCTGGCTGCCCTGAGCGCGGCCGACGGCCCCGTCGCCTTTGACACCGAACGGGCGCACGGCCACCGGTACTGGCCGAAGGCCTATCTGCTGCAGATCCGCCGCGAGGGCGCCGGCACGTGGCTCATCGACCCCCTCCCCTTCGAGGGCACCGACGCCGTACTCGGTCGGCTCGTCACCGCCTGCGGCGACGCGGTGTGGCTCATCCACGCCGCCAGCCAGGACCTGCCGTGCATGCGCGAGCTGGGCATCCTGCCGCAGCGCATCTTCGACACGGAGCTGGCCGCGCGCCTCCTCGGCAAGCCCGGAGCCGCGCTCGGCGCGTTGCTGAGCTCCGAGCTCGGCATCAACCTGCGCAAGGCTCACTCCGCCGACAACTGGTCGAAGCGCCCCCTGCCCGAGTCGTGGCTGACCTACGCCGCGCTCGACGTCGACTTCCTCATCGAGCTCGCCGCGACCCTCACCGCGCAACTGAGGGACATGGGACGCCTCGACTGGGTCGAGCAGGAGTGCCGCGAGGAGCTCGAACGCTACGGCGCAGAGCCCGCACCGCGCGTCGATCCGTGGCGCCGCCTGGGCGGCCTCAGCACGCTGCGGAACCCCCGTCAGCTCGCGGTCGCCCGCGCGTTGTGGCTTGCCAGGGACGACATCGCCCAGCGGCGTGACCGCCCGCCCGGCTGGATCCTCCCCGACGCCGCCATCCTCGACGCCGCCACCGCGGCCAAGGACGCCGTCCCCAGCCGGGCCGAGATCGGTCGGCTCCGGGGCTTCGCCGGCCCGCCCGGCCAGCGCAACCTCAACGTCTGGCTGCGCGCCGTCGACGACGTCCGCGCCATGAGGACTGAGGACTATCCCGCCCGTCGGCTCGCGTCGACCGGCGTGCCCAACCCGCGCTCCTGGGACCGCATCGACCCGGCCGCGGCGTCGCGGTGGGCGAAGACCCGCCCCGTCGTCGATGCCCTCGCCTGCGACCTGGGCGGGCTCCAGCCGAGCCTCGTCGCGCCGCCCCAGGTGCTGCAGGAGGCGCTGTTCCACCATGCGCTTCCCACGGCCGACGACCTGCTCCGGCTAGGCGCCCGGCCGTGGCAGGTCGAGTTCCTCGCCCCGCTCATCGCGGAGACGCTCGGCGCCTGAGCCGTCGGCCGCGAGCACGGCGTCCAGCACTCGCATGGCGACCTTCGCGGGCGTGAGCCCGATCTCCTCCAGCACCTCTTCCCGCGATCCGTGGGCGAGGAAGCGCTGCGGCACGCCGACGTTGAGGATGGTCGCACCGGCGCCCGCCTGCCCGAGCCGGGAACCGAGGCGCTGGCCGACACCGCCCTCCACGAGCCCGTCCTCCAGCGTCACCACGACCTGATGGGAGGCGCAGAAATCGACGAGCGTGCCGGACACGGGGAGCGCCCAGAGCGGATCCACGACGGCCGCGGGAACGCCCTGGGCGTCCAGCCGCTCCGCCACCGCCACAGCGAGGCCCGCGAACTGGCCGTAGCCGACGAGCAGCACACGGGCCGACTCGTCGTGCCGCAACACGTCGACCCGCTCGATGCCCTCACCGTGATGGCTGACGGCCGGGATCTCGTCGGGCAGCCGCTCCTTGGAGTAGCGCACGACGGTGACCGCGTCGTCGACCTCGACGGCGCGGTCCAGCGCCGCGACGAGCCGCGCCTGGTCCCGCGGTGCCGCGAGCTGCAGCCCGGGCACCGCACCCAGCAGCGCCATGTCCCACATGCCGTTGTGGCTGGGTCCGTCGCTGCCGGTGATCCCGGCGCGGTCCAGCGCGATGGTGATGCCCACGCCGTGCAGCGCGGCGTCCATCAGCACCTGGTCGAAGGCGCGGTTGACGAACGTGGCGTACAGGGCGACGACGGGGTGCAGCCCGGCCCTCGCCAGGCCCGAGGCGGACACGACGGCGTGCTGTTCGGCGATGCCGACGTCGAAGATGCGGTCCGGGAACGCCGCGGCGAATCGCCCGAGCCCGACCGGGTACAGCATCGCCGCGGTGATGGCGACGACGTCCTGACGGCGTTGCCCGAGCTGCACCATGGCTTCGGCGAAGGCGTCGGTCCACGTGGCCTGCACCGACGCGGACAGCGGCTCTCCCGTGAGCTCGTTGATCGGGACGACGGCGTGGAACCGGTCCTCGTCGTTCTGCTCGGCGGCGTGGAATCCGTGGCCCTTGCGGGTGACGCAGTGCACGATCACCGGGCCGCCGAACTGGCGCGCCTGCTCGAGGTGATTGGTGAGCGCGGTGAGATCATGGCCGTCGATGGGCCCGGTGTACTTGATGCCGAGGTCCGAGAACATCGACTGCGGCGCCAGCACGTCCTTCACGCCCGTCTTGAAGCCGTGCATCAGGTCGTACATGGGGCGGCCGATGAGGGGAAGCCGGTTCACGGTCCGCTTGATCAGTGAGAGCGTCTTCTCGTAGCGCGCGTCGGTGCGCAGCCCCGCGAGGTGGTTGGCGAGGCCGCCGACGGTGGGCGTATACGAGCGCCCGTTGTCGTTGACGATGATGACGAGCCGGAGCCGCGGGTTGTCGGCGATGTTGTTCAACGCCTCCCAGGCCATGCCGCCGGTCAGCGCGCCGTCGCCCACGACAGCGACCACCGTGCGGTCCTGCCCCGTCAGCCGGAATCCCTTCGCCATGCCCTCGGCCCACGCCAGCGCCGTCGACGCGTGCGAGTTGGAGACCCAGTCGTGCTCGGACTCCGCGGGCTCCGGATAGCCGGAGAGGCCGCCGCGCTGCCGCAGGTGGTCGAAACCCTCAGCGCGGCCGGTGAGGATCTTGTGCACGTAGCTCTGATGCCCCGTGTCGAAGACGATGGGATCCTTCGGCGAGTCGAACACGCGGTGGATGGCCATCGTGAGTTCGACGACGCCCAGGTTGGGCCCGAGGTGCCCGCCGGTGCGGCTGACCTTGGTGATCAGAAACGAGCGGATCTCGTCCGCCAGCTGCTCCAACTGCCGCTTGGACAGTGCACGCAGATCCCGAGGGCTCCTGATCGAATCCAACAACGGCATGCGGAGCATCCTACGCCGGTTTGCGAAACCCTGTCCCGTAACGCTCCGACCTCTCTCGACCGCTGGTCGAGCCGACCTGTCGCTGGTCGATGACCGCTGGTTGAGCTGAGGCGCAACGACCGCTGGTTGGGCCGAGGCGCAACGACCGCTGGGTGAGCCGAGGCCTAATCACCGCTGGTTGAGCCGAGGCGCGTCGACGAAGTCGACCGTGTCTCGTGTCGAAACCAATAGACCCGCGCCCGGTTCAGGAACTCGAGTCCATGAACCGGCGCGGGTCTATTGGTTTCGACACGGACCCAGCGCTTCGCGCGGGGGTCCGGCTCAACCAGCGGTGGGCAGCTCGACCGGCGGTGAGGCCGGTCAACCGGCGGTTGTCAGGCCTTGGCCAGGTTCCGCAGCACGTACTGCATGATGCCGCCGTTGACGTAGTAGCCGCGCTCTCCGGGGGTGTCGATGCGGACGACCGCGTCGAACACCGTCTCGGTGCCGTCGGGGGCGACCGCGGTCACCTTCATCGTCTTGGGGGTCACGCCGTCGTTCAGCGCCGTGATGCCCTCGACCGAGAAGGTCTCCTCGCCGGTCAGGCCGAGCGACTCGGCGGTCTCGCCGTCGGGGAACTGGAGCGGAAGGACGCCCATGCCGATGAGGTTCGAGCGATGGATGCGCTCGTAGCTCTCCGCGATGACGACCTTCACGCCCAGCAGCGCGGTGCCCTTGGCCGCCCAGTCGCGGGACGAGCCCGAGCCGTACTCCTTGCCCGAGAGCACGACGAGCGGGATGCCCTGGTCGATGTAGTTTGCCGAGGCGTCGTACACCGTCGTGACCGGGCCGCCCTCGACGGTGAAGTCGCGGGTGAAGCCGCCCTCGGTGCCCGGAGCGATCTGGTTGCGCAGCCGGATGTTGGCGAACGTGCCCCGGATCATGACCTCGTGGTTGCCGCGGCGCGAGCCGTAGGAGTTGAAGTCGCGACGCTCGATGCCGTGGCTCGACAGGTAGATGCCCGCCGGGGAGTCGGCCTTGATGTTGCCCGCGGGCGAGATGTGGTCGGTCGTGACCGAGTCGCCCAGCTTCAGCAGCACGCGCGCGCCCGCGACGTCCGTGACCGGGGCCGGCTCGGCGGGCATGCCGTCGAAGTACGGGCCCTTGCGGACGTAGGTCGAGGCGTCGTCCCACTCGAAGGTGTTGCCCTCGGGCGTCGGCAGCGACCGCCAGCGCTCGTCGCCGGTGAACACGTCGGCGTAGCGGGTGGCGAACATCTCGGACGAGATCGACGAGCCGACGACCTCCTCGATCTCGGCCTGGGTGGGCCAGATGTCCTTGAGGTAGACCTGCTCACCCGCGTCGTTCGTGGCGATCGGGTCGTTCAGGATGTCGATGTCCATGGTGCCGGCGAGCGCGTAGGCGATCACGAGCATCGGCGACGCGAGGTAGTTCATCTTCACATCGGGGCTGATGCGGCCCTCGAAGTTGCGGTTGCCGGAGAGGACGGCGGTGACGGCCATGTCCTCCTCGTTGACGGCGGCGGAGATCTCGGGGATCAGCGGGCCGGTGTTGCCGATGCAGGTGACGCAGCCGTAGCCGACGAGGTTGAAGCCGATCTTGTCGAGGTACTCGGTGAGCCCGGCCTTCTCGTAGTAGTCGGTGACGACCTGCGACCCCGGTGCCAGCGACGTCTTCACCCACGGCTTGCGGGTCAGCCCGCGCTCCACGGCCTTCTTCGCCACCAGCGCGGCGCCGATCATGACGCTCGGGTTCGACGTGTTGGTGCACGACGTGATCGAGGCGACGGTGACCGCGCCGTTGGCCAGGTCGAAGGAGGCGCCGTCGGCCAGCGTGATCGGGACGACCTTGGAGGGCGTCGCGGTGTAGGCCGGGACGTTGGCCTCGAAGTTCTCCTTGGCCTCGCTCAGCTTGATCCGGTCCTGCGGGCGCTTCGGGCCGGCGATCGACGGGACGACGGTGGAGAGGTCCAGCTCGATGTACTCGGAGAACACGGGCTCGCGGTCGTCATCGTGCCAGAGGCCCTGCTCCTTGGCGTAGGCCTCGACGAGGGCGATCTGGTGCTCGTCGCGGCCGGTCAGGCGCATGTAGTCGGTGGTCTTGTCGTCGATCGGGAAGATCGCGATGGTCGAGCCGTACTCGGGGCTCATGTTGCCGATGGTGGCGCGGTTGGCCAGCGGCACCTGCGAGACGCCCTCGCCGTAGAACTCGACGAACTTGCCGACCACCTTGTGCTGGCGCAGCATCTCGGTGATGGTGAGCACGAGGTCGGTCGCGGTGGTGCCCTCGCTCAGCTTGCCCTTGAGCTTGAAGCCGACGACGCGGGGCACGAGCATGGAGACCGGCTGGCCGAGCATGGCCGCCTCCGCTTCGATGCCGCCCACACCCCAGCCGACGACGCCCAGGCCGTTGACCATGGTGGTGTGCGAGTCGGTGCCGACGCAGGTGTCCGGGTAGGCCTGGAGCACGCCGTCGACGGTGCGCGGGAAGATCACGCGGGCCAGGTGCTCGATGTTGACCTGGTGCACGATGCCGGTGCCCGGCGGGACGACCTTGAAGTTGTCGAACGCGGTCTGGCCCCAGCGGAGGAACTGGTAGCGCTCGCGGTTGCGCTGGTACTCGATGTCGGTGTTCTGCTCGAACGCCGACGCGATGCCGAAGACCTCGGCGATGACGGAGTGGTCGATGACCATCTCTGCCGGCGACAGCGGGTTGACCTTGTCGGGATCGCCGCCCAGCGCCACGACGGCCTCGCGCATGGTGGCGAGGTCGACGACGCAGGGGACGCCGGTGAAGTCCTGCATGATCACGCGCGCCGGCGTGAACTGGATCTCGTGGTCGGGTTCGGCCGTCGGGTCCCAGTTGCCGAGGAACTCGATGTCGGCGCGGGTGATGTTCGCGCCGTCCTCCGTGCGGAGGAGGTTCTCCAGGAGCACCTTGAGGCTGAACGGCAGCTTCTCGTGGCCCGGCACAGCGTCCAGCCGGAAGATCTCGTACTCGGTGCCCTGGACGTCGAGGGTCGACTTCGACCCGAAACTGTTGACGCTCATCCTTCTCCTCATTGCTTGCTGCCCGCTAGATATCTTGACATCAAGATACCATGTTCCGGACGCACCTGAACGCTCCCCATCCTAGGACCCCGCGGCAGCGCGCGGGTCAGATGGAGCGGGATGCGTGCAGGATCGCCACGCATTCGACGTGGTGGGTCATCGGGAAGAGGTCGAAGGCCCGGATCGAGGTAGGCGCGTAGCCGAGCTTTTCGAAGAAGGCCAAATCCCTGGCCAGAGCCGCCGGGTCGCACGCCACATAGGCGACGGCGCGGGGGGCCATGGCCGCGACGGCGCGCACCGCCTTCTCCCCCGCGCCCTTGCGGGGCGGGTCGAGGACGACGATGTCCGCCGCGGCGGGCAGGGCCGACAGGTTCTTGGACAGATCCGCGGCGACGAACCGCGCCTCGGGCACGTTCAGTCGAGCCTGGCGTACCGCCTCCCGGCCGAACTCCGCGCCGAACACGGAACATCCCGAATCGACGAGGGCGCCCGCGAAGAGCCCGACGCCGCAGTACAGGTCCAGCGCCCGCTCCCCGGGTTGCGGACGCAATCCGTCGAGGACGGCACGAGTGAGCGTCTCCGCCGCGAGCGTATGCACTTGCCAGAATCCGCGCGCCGACACCTCGAACGTGCGGCCGAGGACCGTTTGGCGTACCGGGTCGGGCCCGATGGTGCGGCGCTGCCCGGAATAGGTCACCCCGTCGTCGGAGATGGCGACGATCACCTCCTCGCCCGGATGGCCCACCCGGGCAACAGGGTCGAGGGGATGCGGCACCGCGAGCGCGGAGCCCTCAGGGGGCAGCGGGACCACCTCGTGAGACCGGTGCGCCCGCAACCCCACGCGGCCCGCGTCATCGATGGCGTAACGCATGCGGGTGCGCCAGTGCGTCAGTCCGCCGTCGACGGGCTCGACGGTGCCGTGCCACTGGATGCCCGCGAGGCGCAGCAACTGCTCGGAGACGACCGCGGTCTTCAGGTCGAGCTGCGTGGCGTGGTCCGCGTAGAACCAGTCGGTGCCGACGAGCCCGGCGGGCACCGGCCAACTGTCGGCGATCCTGCCGGGCGCCGGGCACAACACCTCGACGACGCGGGCCCGGTCGAACCGCGACCCCCGCTCGGTCACCTCGACGCGCACCCGCTCCCCCGGCAACCCGCCGGTGACGAACAGCACCTTGCCCTCCGCGCGTGCCACGACGAACCCGCCGTGGGCCACGCGCTCCAGGACTATGGGGTCGGGCATAGTCGTTTCGACACGGGTCGGCGCTTCGCGCGGGGCCCGGCTCAACGAGCGGTTGTTCACCGGCGCACCTTGTTCACCGCCGCCTTCTGCACGCGCCGCTCGCCCTTGCCCGAGCTGCGCAGCTGGTAGGGAACCGACGTCACCATCACGCCCTGCATGAAGTGCAGGCGGGTGCGGATCAGCAGCGCCGTCTGATTGTGCAGCAGGTGCTCCCACCAGTGACCGACGACGTACTCGGGGATGTAGACGCTGACGACGTCGCGCGGGTTCTCCGTGCGCAGCTCGCTGACGAACTTGATGAACGGCCCCGTGATCTCTCGGTACGGCGCGGCGATGACCTTCAGCGGCAGGCCGAAGTCCTCCGCCTCCCACTCGTCGAGGATCTGCTCCACCTGCTCGTCGTCGATGGCGACGGCGACCGCGGTGATGACCGTCGGGCGGGTCGCCTGAGCGAACGCGATGGCCTTGGCCGTCGGCAGGTTCACGCGCTGCACGAGGATCACGGCGCGCACGCGGCTGGGCAGCGCACGGTCGGAGTCGGTGGTCAGCGCGACCTCCCGCTCGACGGCGGCGTAGTGATTGGAGATCGCGAGCATGAGGGCGAACATGACGCCCATCGCCACCAGCGCGAGGTAGGCGCCGTGGGTGAACTTCGACACCAGCACGACCAGCAGCACCACGCCCGTGAGCGACGAGCCGACGAGATTGATCACGCGCGAGCGCTGCATCCGCTTCCTGACCGCGGGCTCGCCCTCGGTCTTCAGCGCCGTGGTCCAGTGCTGCACCATGCCCATCTGGCCGAGCGTGAACGAGATGAACACGCCGACGACGTAGAGCTGGATGAGCGCGGTGACCGACGCGTTGAAGATCAGCACCAGCGCGATCGCGGTGACCGACAGCATCAGGATGCCGTTGGAGAACGCGAGCCGGTCGCCGCGGGTGTGGAGCTGGCGCGGCATGTAGCCGTCCTTCGCGAGGATCGAGGCCAGCGAGGGGAAGCCGTTGAACGCGGTGTTGGCGGCCAGGAACAGGATGAGCATCGTGGCCGTGACCACCACGTAGAAGCCCAGCGAGAACCAGTCCGAGAACACGACGCGTGCCAACTGGCCGACGACGGTGGTGGCGGCGGAGTGGATGGTGTTGCCGGCGGCGTCGATGTAGTGCGTGCCGGTGAGCTCGTCGATCAGCCGCACCTGGGTGAGTTTCGTCAGCGCGAGGATGCCGATCAGCATCGTGATGGCGATCACGCCCAGCAGCGCCAGCACGCGCGAGGCGTTGCGGCTCTTCGGCGGGCGGAAGGCGGGCACGCCGTTGCTGATCGCCTCGACGCCGGTGAGGGCCGCGCAGCCTGACGAGAACGCGCGGGCCAGGATGGCGATGAGGGCCCAGCCGGCGATGTCCTCCGCGCCGTCGGGTCGCACGACCGTCAGTGACGCGGTCTCGCTCAGCAGCTCCTGGTTCAGCACCAGGATGCGGAAGAGGCCGATGACGATCATCGCCAGCATGGAGAACATGAACACGTAGGTGGGGATGGCGAAAAGGCCGCCGGACTCTCGTACGCCGCGCAGGTTCACGATGGTCAGGAGTGCGATGACCCCGACGGCGGCCCAGGCCTCGTGGCCGTCGAGGAACGGCAGCATGGCCTTGGCGTTGAACACGCCCGCGGACACGGAGACCGCGACCGTCAGCACGTAGTCGACGAGCAGGGCGGAGCCGACGGTGAGGCCCGCATGGCGGCCGAGGTTGACCTTCGCCACCTCGTAGTCGCCGCCGCCGTTCGGGTAGGCGTACACCGTCTGCCGATACGACATCACGACCACGCCGACCACGACGGCCACGGCGAGGCCGATCTCCCACGAGAACAGGAATCCGGCCATTCCCGCGAGCGACAGCGTGATCAGGATCTCGTCCGGCGCGTAGGCGACCGAGCTGAGCGCGTCCGACGCGAACACGGGCAGCGCGATCCGCTTTCGCAGCAGCGTCTCGCCCAGCTGGGTGTTGGCCAGGCGGCGGCCGACGAGCAGGCGCTTGAGCCCGGAGTACACGTTCACGGGCCCACGGTAGACCAGTGCTATGTTCGCCTCAACCACCAAGGAGGGCCACGGTGCACATCGTCATCATGGGCTGCGGGCGCGTCGGCGCCATGCTCGCGACGGGCCTCGAGAAGCGGGGCCACAGCGTCGCCGTCATCGACTCGAACGCCGAGGCGTTCCGGCGCCTCGGCGACGACTTCAAGGGCGTCACCGTCGAGGGCGTCGGCTTCGACCGCGAGGTCCTCGAGGCGGCGGGCATCCGCAAGGCCGGGGGCTTCGCCGCGGTCAGCTCTGGCGACAACTCCAACATCCTCGCCGCGCGCGTCGTGCGCGAGATCTACCGCGTCGAGAACGTCGTCGCCCGCATCTACGATCAGGGCCGCGCCGCCGTCTACGAGCGCCTCGGCATCCCCACCGTCGCCACCGTGAAGTGGACGGTGCTCGAGGTGTTGCGGCGGCTGCTGCCGGAGGGCAGCATGCCGGTGTGGCGCGACCCCACCGGCGACGCGCGCCTGCTCCAGGTGCACGTGCACAGCGGCTGGGTGGGCCGCCGGATCCGGGACCTGTCGCGGGCCGCGGACTGCCCCATCCCGTTCGTGCTGCGCGTCGGCCGGGGCATCGTCCCCGACCGCGACACCATCTACCAGGACGGCGACCTCATCTACGTCGCGTGCACGACGGAGCGCACCGACGAGCTCGAGTCCCTCTTCGCCTACCCGCCCGCCAGGGCCTGACCGGAAGGTACCTCGATGCGCGTTGCCATCGCCGGGGCAGGAAACGTCGGGCGTTCGATCGCCCGCGAGTTGATAGCCAACGGGCACATCGTGCTGTTGATCGACCGCGATCCGCGGGCAAGCAAGGGCGACTCGGTCCCCGGCGCCGGGTGGGTCCTCGCGGATGCCTGTGAGCTGCAGTCGTTGGAGGAGGCGGAGCTCGAGACCTACGACATCGCGATCGCCGCCACCGGCGACGACAAGGTGAACCTCGTCTTCTCGCTGCTGGCCAAGACCGAGTTCGGGGTGCCGCGCACCGTCGGCCGGGTGAACCATCCGGGCAACGAGTGGATGTTCGACGCGCAGTGGGGCGTCGACGTGTCGGTGTCGACGCCGCGCATGCTGTCGG
The DNA here is from genome assembly GCA_934636715.1 of uncultured Arachnia sp. The sequence goes on along the minus strand of CAKUBE010000010.1, from coordinate 44,820 downwards.
CGCTGGTCGAGGAGGCCGTCTCCACCGGCGACCTCGTCCGGCTGATGACGTTCCAGCGCTCGACGACGAACCTGTCGGAGTTCACGCTGCCGGACGAGTCGCGGCTGGTCGGCGTCCGGGTGCGCGACATCGCGTTCCCCGGCGACGCGGTGCTCGTGGCCATCATCCGCGATGGCCTCCCCCTCACGCCCGAGCGCGACCGCGCGTTCGAGGGCGGCGACGAACTGCTGTTCATCGTCACCCACGAGTCCGAGGACGAGCTGTCCGAGATGCTCGCCGACGAACCGGAGGACAATTCCGCTCCCTGAGCCGGTCCCCCGGCGCGCAGCGCCCGGACGACCGCGTCGAAGGGCTACAGCAGCTCGTAGTCCGGGTTGTAGATCACCGGGCGGCCGGCATCGGTGGCGAGGCGGCCGGAGACCCGCAGGGCGTGGCCGGGGAGCAGGCAGCCGATGCGGGTGCGCCCCATCCAGATCAGGCGCACGGTGCCGCTGCCGTCGTTGAGCTCCGCCTCGAGCCAGCCGTTCTCCGCATCCGAGGTCACCGACACGACGGTGCCGCGCAGCGTCACGCGGGAGCGCGGCGCGCAGGAGGCCAGCGTCTGGGCGCCGGCGTCGGTGGCCCGCTCGCGGAGCTCGCGGGCCTCCAGTTCCTCCTGCGGAACGAAGAACCCCTTCAGCCGCTCGCCGAGCGACGGTTCGGGCATGATCCCTTACGCCTCAGCCTCGGGGACGCTCATGGGCAGCGCGCTGCCGGGCACCGCGGGGGAGGTGCCGCGGCGGACCACCAGGTTGCTGAAGAACTCGAACAGCGCGAGCTGCGCCTCCCGGTTGTCCGGCTCGAACGTGGCCTTGCCCAGCAGGACGCCGCGCAGCAGCCAGCCCGGCCCCGACACCAGCCAGGTGCGCGACACGTGCATGCCCTGCTTGCCCTCGGCGTCCGTCACCGGCACGGCGCGCCGCAGCTCGGCGCCGAACGGGCCCTCCGCCAGTTGGACGCGGCCCTTCTGCGCCTGGGTCTGGCGGATGACGTCGGCGCGGATCTCCGCGGCCATCGACGACTTCGCCGGCGCGGCGAACACCGCCACCTCGAGCGCGGAGTCGCCGTCGCCCACCATGATCGCCTGGACACTGTTGGTCTCGCGGTTGACCTGGAGCTGCAGCTGCATGCCGGGGAACGGCGTGGCCACCAGCGCGCCGAAGTCGAGCCGCGTGACCTCGTCCTCATCGGCGTCGAGATCCACCTCGGAGATGTCGAACGGGCCCTCGTCGCGGTCGAAGGCGGCGTCCCACTCGGCGGCCTGGCGCTCGGCCTCGGCCAACGGGTCGTCGGCGGCAGGCTCCTCGACAGGAAGCGGCGTCTCCTCGACCGCCGCCTCCTGCGGCGCCTCGTCTGTCTTGCGCTTGCGTCCGAAAATCACTGGGGTCCCTCATCCTCATCTCGGCGGGCGAATCCGCCCGTAGAACCATAGCCACCCGCGCCCCGAGCTGTGTCATCGAGGCCGTCGACGGGCACGAACTCGGCGGTCACGAAGGGCATGATCACCAGCTGGGCGACCCGGTCGCCCGCGGACAGCGTGATCGGGACCCCCGGATCGAGGTTGACCAGGCACACCTTGATCTCACCCCGATAGCCCGAATCGATGACCCCCGGGGCGTTGACGATGCTGAGCCCGGTGCGCGCCGCGAGCCCTGAGCGGGGGGTGACGAGGCCGACGTGTCCCTCCGGGATCGCGACCCGCACGCCCGTGCCGACGAGCTTCCGGTCCCCCGGCTCCAAGGACACATCCTCGGCGGCGATCAGGTCTGCGCCGGCGTCGCCCGGACGGGCGTAGCGCGGCAGGTGGCCGTCGTCGGCGACGGTTGGCAGTCTCATCTGGTTCGGACCTCCTCCAGCGCGGCGGCCAGCTCCCGGGGGCGCCGCGTGCTGATCAGCCAGTAGGGGTGGGGATCCGCCGGGTCGTGGAGGTCGACGCGCACGACCGAGGTGAGGAAGGGGCGCGTGAACAGGAACGCGCGGGAGTCGGCACCGGGGCCGAGGGCCTGCCGGGCGTCGTCGCCCTCGTAGGCGGTGGCCGGGCCGAGGTACTCGGGCTCGACGCTGTTCCTGCCGGCCCGCAGCCCCGCGCCGTCGACGACCACGGCCGCGCTGCCGTAACTGGCCAGCAGCGCCGCCACGCCGCCGAGGGCGAGTACACAGGTGGTGATGCCGACGGCGGGCGGGACGTACGCGAGCACGGCGATGGCGACGCCGCCGACGAAGAGCAGACCGACGAGCCACCACCACCACGGCAGATGCAGTCGTTCGGAGAAGGTCACGTGCTCAGCCTATCGGCGTGGGCATAATGGGGGTTCACCGAAGGAAGGACCCGACCGACATGGCGATGACAGAGAAGCTGATGTGGAAGGTCTACGCCGGCCTCCTCGGGGCGGCGACGACGATCGTGGCGCAGAAGCTCGTGACACAGGCGTGGATCGCGTCGACGGGCCACAATCCGCCGGATCCGAACGATCCCGAGACCCCGCTCACGCAGGCCCTCATCTGGGCCGTCGCCAGCGGGCTCGGCGTCGGCATCTCGCAACTCGCCATGAACCGCTTCATGTCGAAGCGGTGGATGGCGAACTTCGATCACGCCTCGCCGGGCCGGCTGCGCAACAAGCTGGATATCTGACCGACCTTTTACTTCGACACGACGGTGGCTTCGCTCGCGCGTCGGCTCAGCACGGCGCGACACGCGGCGAGGCTTCGCGCCGGGTGCACGGCTCAAGGAGCGGGGTTTTAGACGCAGTCGACGCAGTACTTCAGGTCGCCCTTCGTCTCGGCAAGCTGGGACATGGACTTCACGAGGAAGCATGAGGCGCACGTGAACTCGTTGGCCTGACGGGGCAGCACCCGGACAGTGAGTTCCTCGTGCGAGAGGTCGGCGCCGGGCAGCTCGAACGACTCGGCCGCCTCGACCTCGTCCTCGTCGACCTTGCCCGAATTCTTGTCGTTGCGACGCGACTTCAACTCCTCGAGGGAGTCCTCGCTCATCTCCTCTTCGGACTTGCGGGGTGCATCGTAATCGGTTGCCATCCGGTCGCTTCCTTTCTCGCCGCGGAGCGACATGTGTACCACATGCCCACGGGGCCGCGCTCCCCCGGGCGCCCATTGTGCCTGGTGAGTCAAGCGCGTGCCACGACTCGCCCATCAGCGCTGGTAAGTTTGGCGCGAACTGCTCTAGGTCGACGGACGAGGAACCATGGAAAACGCATTCTCTCCCCGGGAGATTCAGGCGCGCGTCCGCTCGGGCGCGTCCGTCGCCGACATCGTGAGCGAGTCCGGCCTCGACGCCGCCCGTGTCGAGGCCTTCGCCGGCCCCGTGATGGCCGAGCGCGAGCACATCGCGGCCTCCGCGCGCACCGCGACCGTCCGCCGCCGGGGCGAGACGGGCAGCCATCGCAAACTGGGCGACCTCATCGCGCAGCGCCTGCGCGCCCGCGGCATCGACGACGACCAGGTCACCTGGGACGCGTGGCGCCAGGACAACCTCAAGTGGCGCGTCGTCGCCACCCTGCCGAGCGAGATCGAGGAGCGCAAGGGCGAGTTCGTGTTCGACGCCAAGGGCCGGTTCTCCGTCGCCGACAACACGGACGCCCGCTGGATGATCGGCGAGGAGCAGGTGGGCGCGCGCCCCGAGGAGGAGAACACCGTCGACCTCAACGACGAGCTCGCCCTGGTCCGCGCGATCGCCGAGCCCACCCCCGAGGCCCCGGGCGGCGAGGTCCCCGTCTCCGACCTCATGCACGACGGCAACGAGGACACCTCCCAGCTGGACCGCCTCTACGACATGCTGAGCGGGATCAGCGAGGACTCGGTGCGCATCTACACCGGCATCTACGACGCCCCCGCCGACACGGCCCTGGAGACCACGACCGACGTGTTCGAGGAGGAAGAGATCACGGAGGTGGTGGCGGCGCCGTCGGAGGAGCCCGTCGCCGCGGATCCCGAGCCGGTCGTCGAGCCTGCCCAGGAGGCGCTCGTGGAGACCGACGAGCCCGCCCCCGCTCCGAAGCCGCGCGGACGCAAGAAGCGCGCCTCGATCCCGTCATGGGACGAGATCATGTTCGGCGGCCCCACGACGTAGAGATCGCGCTTAACCCCGCTCCGCCCCCAGGCGCTCGGCGCCGGCATAGGCGTTGAACGACGGGGAACGGACGAAGCCCAGCAGCGTCATGCCCGCCGACTCCGCCAGTTCCACCGCGAGCGACGACGGCGCGGAGACCGCGGCCAACGCGGGGATGCCGGCCATCAGCGCCTTCTGCGTCAGCTCGAAGCTCGCGCGCCCGGAGACGACGAGCACACATCCCCTCGCGGGGAGGAGCCCACTCAAGAGCGCCCACCCGATGACCTTGTCGACCGCGTTGTGGCGTCCGACGTCCTCGGCGATGCGCAGCAGCGTGCCGTCGGCGGTGAAAAGCCCCGCGGCGTGGAGGCCACCCGTCCGCGCGAACGCCCGCTGGCCCTCCCGCAGGAGCTCCGGGAGCCGCACCACGACCTCGGGATCGAGGCGGACCGCATCGGCGGCGACCGGCCACCGGGTCTGCTGCTCGATGGCCTCGATGCTCGCCTTCCCGCACACCCCGCACGATGAGGTGGTGTAGAAGTTCCGGGTGGGGTCCACGACGGGCGGGGCCACGCCGTCGGAGAGGCGCAGCTCGAGGACGTTGTAGGTGTTGCGCTGCTGCCCCGAATCGTCGTCCATGACGGAGCCCGCGCAGTACATCGCCGCCCGCACGTCCTCGGGGCCGGAGATGACGCCCTCGGTGAGCAGGAAGCCGTGGGCGAGGTGGACGTCGTCGCCGGGCGTCCGCATGGTGACGGCCAGGGGCGTGCCGCCGAGACGGATCTCCAGCGGCTCCTCGGCGACGAGCGCGTCCGGCCTGCGGGTGACGCCCGCGTCGTCGCCGACGGTGAAGCGGGTGACGGGGCGGTTGACGGTGATGCGGCCCACTCAGTCCTCGCGTTCCAGGCGCACGATGATCGACTTGGAGGTGGGGGTCTGCGACGTGTCGGCCACCGAGTCCAGCGGGACGAGGATGTTGGTCTCCGGGAAGTAGGCGGCAGCGCACCCGCGCGCGGTGTCGTAGGCGACGATCCGGAACCCCGGAGCGCGCCGCTCCCCCGACTCGTGCACCGAGACCAGCGTCACCTGCGCGCCGTCGGGCAGGCCGAGCGCGGCGAGGTCGTCGGGATGGACGAACACGACCTTCCGGCCGCCCTTGATGCCGCGGTAACGGTCGTCGAGGCCGTAGATGGTGGTGTTGTACTGGTCGTGGCTGCGGACGGTCTGCAGGATCAGGTGGCCCGGCGGCGTGCGCAGAACAGTCAGCGGGTTGCGGGTGAAGTGCGCCTTGCCCGACGGCGTGGTGAACCGGCGCTCGCGCGGGCCGTTCGGCAGGGCGAACCCTCCCGGGTGCGCGACGCGTGCGTTGTAGTCCTCGAAGCCCGGGATGGTCGCGGCGATCTTGTCGCGGATCAGGCTGTAGTCGGCGCGGAACTCGTCCCAGTAGTCGTCGGCGAACACCCGTCGGCCGAGCTCGGTCACGATGGCCACCTCTGACAGCACGCCGGGGAAGTCCCCGCGGCCGCGGGAGGCATGCACCATGCCCATGGAGTCCTCGACGGTGACGTCCTGGGGACCGGTGGCCTGGAGGTCGGCGTCGGTGCGGCCCAGCGTCGGAAGGATCAGCGCCTCGCGCCCGGTGAAGGCGTGGGAGCCGTTGAGTTTCGTGGAGACCTGAACGGTGAGGTCGACGTTCGCGAGCGCCTCCTCTGTGACCACCGAGTCCGGCGTCGCGCGGACGAAGTTGCCGCCCATGCCCATGAAGAGGCGGACCTTGCCGTCGCGCATGGCCCGGATGGCGTCGACGACGTCGTAGCCGGGCTCCGTCGGCGCCTCGAAACCGAAGACGCGCGAGAGGCTGTCGGTGAAGGCGCGCGGGGGCTTCTCGTAGATCCCGACGGTGCGGTCGCCCTGGACGTTGGAGTGGCCGCGGACCGGGCAGGCGCCGGCCCCGGGGCGGCCGATGTTTCCGCGCAGCAGGAGGAAGTTGACGATCTCCTTGATGGTGGGCACGGAGTTCTTGTGCTGCGTCAGGCCCATGGCCCAGCACACGATCGCGGACTCGGCCGCGCACACCATGTCGGCGACGCGCTCGATCTGGGCCCACTCCAGGCCGGTCGCGAACTCGGTCTCGGCGCGGTCGACCTCGAGCTGGGCCAGGTAGTCGTCGTAGCCGGCGCAGTGGGTGGCGATGAACTCGTGGTCGACGGCGTCGCGGTCGACGAGGATCCGGTTCAGCGCCCGGAAGAAGGCGAGGTCGCCGTTCACGCGGATCTGGCAGTACTCGTCGGCCAACGGCACGCCGGCCAGCGCGCGCACCGACTGCGGGTTCTTGAACCTGATCAGCCCCGCCTCCGGCAACGGGTTGACCGCGACGATCCTCCCGCCGTGCGCCTTCGCCTTCTCCAGCGCGTTCAGCATGCGCGGGTGGTTCGTCCCCGGGTTCTGCCCGTTGATCAGGATGAGGTCCGAGGTCTCGACGTCGGTGAGGGTGACGGTCCCCTTGCCGATCCCGATGGTCTCGGTCAGCGCGCTGCCGGAGGACTCGTGACACATGTTCGAGCAGTCCGGCAGGTTGTTGGTGCCGAGCCGGCGCGCGAGCAGCTGGTAGAGGAACGCCGCCTCGTTGCTCGTCCGGCCCGAGGTGTAGAACACGGCCTGCTCCGGGGAGATCTCGCGGAGCTTCCCGGCGATGAGATCCAGCGCGTACTCCCAGGTCACCGGCTCGTAGACGGCCGATCCCGCGCGCAGGTGCATCGGCGTCGTCAGCCTGCCCTGGCGGCCGAGCCAGTGGTCGGTCTGCCCGCGCAGGTCCGGGATCGGGTGCGCGGCGAAGAACTCCGGGCCGCAGCGACGGTGGGTCGTCTCCTCCGCGACGGCCTTGACGCCGTTCTCGCAGAACTCGGCGACGTGGCGCTTCTCGGGGTCCGGCCAGGCGCAGCCGGGGCAGTCGAAGCCGTCGGTCTGGTTCACCTTGAGCAGGGGCAGCAGCGCGCCTTCGCGGATCGCGAAGTCCATCGCGTGCACGACCCCGGGCAGCCCGGCAGCGGCCTTCTTCGGCTTGCCTACCCTCAGTGACCTTTCCATAAGCGGAAGGCTACCCCGAGAAGGCGTCCTCCTGGCCGAACGGCAGCGGGTCCGGCGAGAGCGTCGCCTTCGCGCGGAACGCGGTCATGCGCCGACGGTGGTGCGCGCGGCACAGCACCTCGTAGCGCACCTCTCCCCCGCCGTCGGTGTCGCCGACGACGACCTGCGAGCCCTCGGTGACCATCATCCCGTCGACGGTCCGCGCGTTGTGGGTGCCCCGGGCCCCGCACCAGCAGAGCGGGCCGATCGGCAACGTCTCGACGCGGTCCGCGAGCTCCACGAGGCGCTGGGATCCGGGGAAGAGCGTGGTGCGGAAGTCGGCGAGGATGCCGAACGCGTAGACGTCGAGCTGGAGTTCGTCGACGATGCGGGCGAGCTGGTCGATCTGGTCGCGGGTGTAGAACTGGGCCTCGTCGCACACGATGTAGTCGACCCGCTGGCCGCCGGTGAGTTGGCCGATCACATAGCGCCAGAAGTCGAACGACTCGTCGACCTCCACGGCCTGCGCGCTCAACCCCAGCCGCGACGTGATGACGCCGGATCCGGCGCGGTCCTGCGAGGTGAACACCCGGCCCTTCCTGCCGTGCGTCGACTGGGTGTAATCGAGCTGCAGAGCGAGCGTCGACTTGCCGCAGTCCATGGGGCCGGTGTGGAAGACGAGCTCAGCCACGCGTTGCCTCTCGGTTGATCAGGTCACGGTAGGCCTCGACGTAGCGCTCCGCGGTGCGCTCGGGGCCGAGGTCGGGCAGCAGTCTGGCAGACGCCTCCGACATCGCACTTCGGCGTCTCGCATCCATCAAGGCGCGGAACCCGCGGGCCATCGACGAGACGTCCGGCTCGACGTGCAGCGCGCTCTCCTCCGACAGGCCGACCGTGAGCCTGTCGTCGCAGTAGAGGACCGGGAGGCCGGCGGCGACGGCCTCGGTGATCACGAGACCCTGGGACTCGAAACGGTACGAGCTGAGCGCCAGCGCGTCGGCGTTCACCAGCTCGTAGGCGATCGCCTCCAGCGACGAAAGGTGCCAGCGGAAGTCGATGTTGTGCGCCCCCCTGGCCAGGGCCTTCAGCGCATCGCGCTGGTCCCCGTCGCCGACAATGACCAGTTCCGCATCCGGGAGATTCGCCCGCCGGAACGCCTTGATCAGAACGTCGAGGCGCTTCTCCTTGGCTAGCCGGCCGATGGCGAGGAAGCGGACGCGCTGGTCGGCCCGCTCCCTCTTCGCCTTCTTGATGGCGCGCTTCATGCCGCGGTTGTAGCCGGTGGGCACCACGTAGCTGGGCAGGGGGCGGCCGGCCGCCTCGTCGATGAGGTCGCGCATGAAGGGACTCGGCACGGAGTAGGCGTCGACGTGCTGGGCCATCTCGGCGAACGAGCGCCAGTCCGTCCTCGCCGCGAGGCCGCCGGTCTCGTGGTGCGCCGAGGGAAGTCGCGGGCGCTCCACCGTTCGCCCGCTGGCGGTCCGGAGGGCGGGCAGCACCAGCACCTGGTAGCTGAGGGTGCCAAAGATCGAGCCGCGCACGGTCTTGTGCGTGCCCGCGATGTTGGCGTGGAAGGTGTGCAGATGCGGGATCCCCTGACGCCGCGCGAGGCGGGCGCCGAGGACCAGCGCGCCGCGGTCGGTCTGCGAGTGGATGACGTCGAAGCGCGCGATGTCGCTGATCAGCCGAGCCCGCCGCTCGGTGCAGTGCAGGATGCTGAGGTGCGCCGGCGTGCCCTCGAGGTAGATGGTGGGGCACTCGATGATGCGCCCCAGGCGCGGCTTCTCCAGGTGCCTGTCCGGCGCGATGAGCGTGACCTCGTGACCGAGCGCGGTCATCTCCTCCAGCTGGGTCTGGACGGATCTGCCGATGCCGCCCGATGCGGGGAAGAAGTCGTCGATCAGGATCGCGATGCGGAGTCCCGTCATGAGTCGCCGCCGACCATGAGCAGGGGGACCTCCATCTCCGCGGGTGTGAGCGAGCCGTGCATGCCGACCAGGCCGAACTCGCCCGGGGTGCGCCGCGTCATCACCGCGAAGTCCTCCGTCATGGCGGCGACGACGTCGCCGATGCGGGCCGCGCTGAGGCCCGTCACGAGCGGGCCGAACCAGCCGGCGTCGATCGCCTCCTCCCGGCGCAGCACCGAGGCCCGCTCGCCGAGGACGGTGCGCCAGGCCGCGGCGAGCGCGCGGGGGTCGTCGCCGTAGACGTGGCGGAAGCGCGGCTCGCCGCCGACGTCCGAGTGGCCGGCGAGCCGCGGCTGGTCCTCCAGCGTGAGGCGCGACGACGCGGGGATGTTGATCATGCCGTGGTCGCCGGTGACCAGCAGGCAGGTGTCGGCGGGCAGGGCGCCGGAGAGGTGGGCGACGAGGTCGTCGACCTGGGCCAGGCGGTCCATCCACTGCCAGGAGCCGACGCCGAAGCCGTGGCCCGTGTGGTCGAGCATCCGCTCGTAGCAGTAGACGACGCGGCTGTGACCGAGCGCCTCGTCGACGAGGCCGCCCACCTGGTCGAGGCTGCTCTCGTCGGTGACGGGCAGGAGCGTCGTGCCGGCGAAGGCGAGCCGGGTCAGGGCGCTGTTGGCGAACCGGGCGAGGGTGACGGCCGAACTCTGATGGCCCTGCACGGCCAGGCGCTCGAAGACGGTGCGGGCCTGCGCGAAGCCCGGGACATCGTCGGGGCCGCCCTCCCACGTCAGCGCGTTGATGACGCGCTCGACGGTGGGCTCGCGGAAGCTGTAGCCGACGACCCCGTGTTCGCCGGGCGGCAGCCCGCAGCCGAGCGAGGTGAGCGAGGTCGCCGTGGTCGACGGCGCGCCGCACGTCAGGCGCGTGGCCCGCGGCAGCAGCGCCGCCATGGTCTCGGCGTGGTCGACGTGCTCGACGAGCTGGTGCCAGCCGAGGCCGTCGACCAGCAGCACGACGTAGCGCTCAGCCGTGGGGAGCGGGATCGTCGGCAAGGTGCCGTTCAGGCGGGCGGCGACGCTGGGCAGGAGGTTGCTGAGGGCGAGGTCCGGGTAGCGCGGGTCGAGGAACGATGCGCTCATCAGCCGACCACGCCCTGAAGCCGCATGCCGAAGCTCACGAGCTTGACGGCGTTCTTCGCGCCGTCGGCCTGCGGGCTCATCCGCACGGTGATGTCGTCGGGCTGCAGCACACCGGTGTAGCCGTGGTCGGCGTCGCAGCGCGGGTCCTCGCAGGCCGCAGGCCCCAGGTCGATGCGCCGCGCCGCGCCCCAGACGATGGACAGCCACGCCTCGGTGAGCCCGAGCAGATGCTCCGGGTCCGCCATCGCCCTGGTGACGGCGACGGACGTGATGGCCCGGAGGGCCACGACCTCCGAGGTGGCCACGGCCTCGGAACGGCCGTTCTCGCCCTCGTCGACGTGGCAGATCAGCAGCTGGGTCTCCGTGCGGATCAGGACCGTGAGATGGCGGTGGAGCTCGCCGTTGGCGAACGTCGCCTCGTGCTGCACCAGGTGGTCGAGCGCCTTCTGCGCGCCGAGACCCATCGTCGCCGTCTGCGCGACGAGGCGCGGATAGAACCCGCACTCCGAGATCTCCGCAACCAACGCGGCAGGAAGGGTGAGGGCGGCTTCGGGGGGCAAGGTCACCTGCCCATCATGTCACGGCCGTACCGCCGACGTGGCGCGGCGCCAGACACCCCGTTAGGTTTGGGGGCATGCCATCGCGCCCCTTCATCGCCGCTCGCATCGAGGACCGGTTCAACCGGCTCTTCAACCGCGTGCTGCTCAGGCGCGGCTGGCAGGAGTCGATCCTCGCATTCACGGGCTACGGCAACAGCGAGCAGCTGCGCATCCTCGCCCGCGTCGTCCTGCGTCCCCCGCAGTCGGACGCGCTCGTCCAGGCCGCGGCCGCGATGCTCGACAGGCGCGGCTGGCACAACTTCATGAACGCCGCGCGCGTCGGAGCGCGGGTCACGGTCGTCGTCGGAGGCGCCCGGGTCGAGGTGGAGGCCGACCGCGGCGGCTACGTCGACGTCCGCGTCCGCAATCCGGGGCTGGCGCCCGGCTGGCACGACGTCCGGCTGGAGGGCGCGGGCGGTGCCGTCGCCGAGGCGCCCGTCCAGGTGATCGCCGACGACGTCACCTTCGGCATCGTCAGCGACATCGACGACACCATTCTCTCGACGTCGCTCCCCCGCCCCCTGGTGGCGGCGTGGAACTCGTTCGTGCTGCGCGAGCAGGCGCGGCAGGCCATCGAGGGGATGGCGCGGCTGTACCAGCAGCTGCTGGCCCAGCACCCCGGTGCGCCGATCGTGTTCGTCTCGACCGGCGCTTGGAACACCTATCCGATGGTGCAGCGGTTCATCGCGCGCCATGGCATCCCCGACGGCGCCATGCTGATGACCGACTGGGGCCCCACGAACACCGGCTGGTTCCGCAGCGGCGTCGACCACAAGCGCCGCTGCCTGCGCGAGCTGGCCCGCGACCTGCCGAACATCCGGTGGCTGCTAGTGGGCGACGACGGCCAGCACGACCCCGACCTGTACGCGGAGTTCGCCGCCCTGCAGCCCCGGCACGTGCGCGCCCGCGCCATCCGGCAGCTCACGCCTGGCGAGCACACGCTCGCGCACGGCCTGCCGATGGAGGTGCCGTCGTCGGACCACCGCTGGGAGCCGAAGACGGCCCCGGAGGTCCGCGCCCCCGACGGCGACGGCCTCGGCGACGCCCTGCGGCGCGTGCTGTAGCCGCCGCGAACGCGCACGGGCTAAGCTGCGCCCGGTCCACCATTCCGACGACCGAGGAGGCGGCACGTGGCGAAGCAGCCGGCGATCGACGACGAACTCGAGGAGCACATCGTCGACATCGACGTGACGCAGGAGATGGAGACCAGCTTCCTCGAGTACGCGTACTCGGTCATCTACTCCCGCGCGCTGCCCGACGCCCGCGACGGGCTGAAGCCCGTGCAGCGCCGCATCCTCTTCTCGATGGACGAGATGGGCATCCGGCCGGACAAGGGTCACGTGAAGTGCGCCCGCGTCGTCGGGCAGGTGATGGGCGTGCTGCATCCGCACGGCGACGTCGCCATCTACGACGCGCTCGTGCGCATGGGCCAGCCGTGGGCCATGCGGCTGCCGCTCATCGACGGCCACGGCAACTTCGGCTCGCTCGACGCCGGCCCCGCCGCCATGCGCTACACCGAGTGCCGCATGGACCACTCCGCGGTGGCGATGACGCGCGGGCTCGACGAGGACACCGTCGACTTCAAGCCCAACTACGACGGCAAGGAGGCCGAACCCGTCGTCCTCCCCGCCGCGTTCCCGAACCTGCTGGTCAACGGGGCCACCGGCATCGCCGTCGGCATGGCCACCAACATCGCGCCGCACAACCTGGTCGAGGTCATCGCCGCCCTGCAGCAACTGCTGCGCAATCCCCGCATCGGCCTCGACGACCTCATGCGCCACATCCCCGGCCCGGACTTCCCCACCGGCGGCAAGATCGTCGGCCTCGACGGCGTCCGCGACGCCTACACCGCGGGCCGCGGCACGTTCCGGATCCGCGCGACGACGCGCATCGAGAAGGTATCGCCGCGGCGCATGGGCATCGTCGTCACCGAGCTGCCGTACATGGTGGGGCCTGAGAAGATCATCGAGCAGATCAAGAAGGGCGTCGACGACAAGAGGCTGACCGGCATCGCCGACGTCAAGGACCTGACCGACCTGACCCACGGCATGCGGCTGATCATCGAGGTCAAGAACGGCATCAACCCCGACGCGCTGCTCGAACAGCTGTACAAGGTGACGAAGCTCGAGGACACCTTCGCCATCAACGCCGTCGCGCTGGTCGACGGCCAGCCGCGCACACTCTCGCTGAAGGAGATGCTGGAGGTCTACCTTGGGCACCGGCTCGAGGTGACCCTGCGCCGCAGCCGGCACAAGTTGCGCAAGGCCGAGGAGCGCCTGCACCTGGTGCGCGGACTCATCATCGCGATCGCCGACATCGACGACGTCATCGCCATCATCCGCAGCTCCGCCGACGCCGCCGAGGCCCGCGAGCGCCTGATCGGCGCCTTCGACCTCACGGAGCCGCAGGCCACCTACATCCTCGACATGCAGCTGCGCCGGCTCACCAAGTTCTCCACCATCGAGTTGGAGAAGGAGGCCGATGAGCTGGGCGCCACCATCGCGGGGCTGCGCGAGATCGTCGACGACGACGGAGTGCTGCGCCGGGTCGTCGGCGAGGAACTCGCGCAGGTGGCGAAGGAGTTCGGGACGCCGCGCCGCACCGTGCTGCTGGCCTCGGCGGGCGCGCCGGTGGCGCAGCGGGCGCCACTCGAGGTGCCGGACGCGCCGTGCTGGGTGCTGCTCAGCGGCTCCGGCCTGGTGGCCCGCACCGATACGCTCGGCGAGCTCCCGCAGGAGGGACGTTCCGCCCACGACGTCGTCGTCGCGAAGGTGAAGACGACCGCACAGGGCGAGTTCGGGGTCCTGACCAACCGGGGTCGGCTGCTGCGCTGCCCCGCGATCGAGTTGCACACCGTTCCGCTGACGGCCTCGGCGCCCAGCCTGCAGGGCGGCAGCCTCGCGCACGAGCTGTGGCCGCTGGAGCCCGGCGAGCGCCCGCTCGGCCTGACCACGCTCTCGCCGGACTCGTCGGGGCTGGCGCTCGGCACCCGGCGCGGCGTCGTCAAGCGGGTCAACCCCGAGGTCCTCGCCAAGGACGCGTGGGACGTCATCCGCCTGGACGATGGCGACGAGGTCGTCGGCGCCGTCGAGCTGACCGACGACGCGGTCGACCTCGCGTTCGTCACGACGGACGCGCAGCTGTTGCACTTCCCGGCTGCGGCGGTGCGGCCCCAGGGACGCGCAGGCGGGGGCATGGCAGGCATCAAGCTGGCGGCCAAGGCGTCGGTGATCTTCTTCGGCGCCGTGCGGCCCGCCACCGACGACGTGGTCACCATCGCGGGAGCCTCCTCGTCTCTGCCCGGGACAGAAGCGGGCGCAGCGAAGGTCACGCCCGTGGACGAGTACCCGGCGAAGGGCCGCGCCACCGGCGGCATGCGCGCGCACCGGTTCCTGAAGGGCGAGGACACCCTGCTCCTGGCCGCCATCGGCCCGCGGCCCATGGTCGCGGCGGCGGCGAGCGGGTCGCCCGTCGACCTGCCCCCGCCGGACGGGCGCCGGGACGGCTCGGGAACCGCCCTGTCCCAACCGGTGGCCATGGTGGCCGGCCGCGCGGGCGCCGTCGTTCCCGCCCCCGCGGCCGAGGCCGACGCGGGCGGCGACACACTTTTCGACTAGGCTCGCGAACGAGGGCACGGCTCTCGCACGACACACCCGGAAGGACCCGCATGAGCTTCGACGACCTGCTCGCCGCCAACGCCGAATTCGGTGCCACGTTCACCGACGGCCACTTCGACGGCATCGCCAAGGCAGGGGTCGCGCTGGTGACCTGCATGGACTCGCGGATCGAGCCGCTGCGCATGCTCGGGCTGAAGCTGGGCGACGCCAAGATCCTGCGCTCGCCCGGCGGCCGCGTCTCCGCGGAGGTCCTCACGGGGTGCGTGCTCAGCGTGCAGCTGCTCCAGGTCAACCGGATCATGATCGTCCCGCACACCCGGTGCGCGATGGCGTCGGGCACCGACGCCGACATCCGCCGCAAGATCGCCGAGAAGACCGGCGAGGACACCAGCTGGATCTCGTTCGGCGCGAACCCCGATCAGATGGGCAGGTTGAAGGAGGACGTCGACATGGTCTCGCGCCACCCGCTGATCCGGGGCGAGGCCGAGGTCGGCGGGTTCATGTACGACGTCGACACGGGCCTGCTGCGCCAGATCGTGTGACGCCGGGCGAGGCCACGATGAGCGCCCTCACCCGAGGAGGACGCGGTGCGCCTCGCGGATGTGCCGGTCGACGCGCTCGGCCGCGAGGTCGCCGTCGCCCTGCCTGATCGCCTCGAGGATCGCGCGGTGCTGCTGGTTCAGGCGGTCGCGGAACCTGGGCCAGGCGTCCAGTTCACGCTCGGCCACGAGGATGCGTTCCGCGACGGCCTCGCGGATGGCGACCGTGATGTCGCGCATCAGGCGGTTCGCACCCGAACCGGCGATGGCCAGATGGAACGCGGTGTCGAGCTCGTTGAAGGTGCGCTCGTCGGAGTTGGCAACCATCTCGGCGAGCAGCCGCTCCAACTCGGCGATGTCGGCGGCGCCGGCCTTCCCCGCCGCGGCCCTCGCCGCGCCCCGTTCCAGGAGGACCCGCGTCTCGGTCAGTTCATCGAACCAGACCGCGCCCAAGGCCACGTGCAGCCGGAGCATCCTTCCCAGCGCGACGCCCTGGCCCGTCGCCACCCTCGTGCCCCCGCCCGGGCCCGCCTGCGACGTGAGCACGCCCTGCGCCTGTAGCACCTTGATCGCCTCGCGCACCGCGCTCCTGCTCGCCCCCAGCCGCGTCGCCAGGTCGCGTTCGGTGGGCAGTCGCTCCCCCGGCACGACGCGCCCGTCCAGGATCTCGCCGGTCAAATGGTCGAGTACGGCATCGAATCCTCCGGTGGTCATCGGGCCATTCTCCCCCATGGCGAGGGCCTGCCGGCCGTGTAGCCGCTTCCGTGAACACCCTTAACCGGGGGTTGGTCTGACCAGAGGACGCCGCTCTGCTAGGTTGGTCAGACCAGTTCTATAACGAACACCCGACACTGGAGTCAGACCATGTACGAACCCGTACTCGCGCCCTTGGGAAACTTGACGCTCTCTGCGTTGGTGGCGCTCATCCCCCTTCTCGTGATGTTCTTCACGCTCGGCGTGCTCAAGTGGAAGGCTCATTGGGCCGGCCTCGCCGCGCTCGCCTCGGCGCTCGTCGTCGCCGTCGTCGCCTTCAAGATGCCCGTCCAGCTCGCCCTTCTCGCCGGCACCCAGGGCGCCGTCTTCGGCCTGTTCCCGATCACGTGGATCGTGCTCACCGCCATCTGGATGTACCAGGTGACGGTGGTCAGCGGCCGATTCGAGGACCTCCGCTCCACCTTCCACCTGATCTCCGACGACCCGCGCGTCGTCGCCATCCTGATCGCCTTCTGCTTCGGCGGCCTGATGGAGGCCCTCGCGGGCTTCGGCGCGCCCGTCGCGATCACCGGCGTGATGCTGATGTCGATCGGTTTCTCGGCCTTCCGCGCGGCCATGGTCGTGCTGCTGGCCAACACCGCACCCGTGGCGTTCGGCGCCGTCGCCATCCCCATCATCACCGCCGGTAACCTGACCGGCATCCCCTACCGCGAGATCGGCGCCTACGTGGGCCACCAGTCCCCCGTCCTCGCGCTGTTCGTCCCGCTGCTGCTGGTGCTCCTCGCCGACGGCAAGCGGGGGCTGAAGCAGACCTGGCCCGTCGCGGTCGTCATCGGCTTCGCCTTCGCCGTCGCGCAGTGGCTGTCGGCGACCTACTTCTCCGTGGAGCTCACCGACGTCGTCGCCTCGCTGGTGGCACTCGGCGCCGGCGTCGTGTTCCTCCGCTTCTGGCAGCCGAAGGGCGGCGAGGAGGCCCTCGAGCGCCTGGCCGCCGAGCGCACCCGCGAGAACGTCGTCGGCACCCCGGAGCCGGCACCCCACGCCGCCGACACGCTGACCGGCGGCCGGATCTTCATGGCGCTGTTCCCCTACCTGCTCGTCATCGTGATCTTCTCGGTCGCGAAGCTCGTCCCCGCCGTCGTGAAGTTCCTCGCCGCCACGGACCTCAAGGTGCGCTGGCCCGGCCTCTTCGGCAACCTGCTCAAGAACGGCGAGCCGAGCTCCTCGGCGATCTACAACTTCCAGTGGCTCTCCAGCCCCGGCACCCTGCTCGTCATCACCACCATCATCGTGGCCCTCGTGTACCGGGTCTCCGCCTCCGCGGTGTTCGGCGAGCTCAAGGCGACGGTGTTCAAGATGCGCTGGTCCGCACTCACCATCGCGTCGGTGCTGTCGCTGGCCTACGTCATGAACCACTCCGGGCAGACCATCACGATCGGCGCGTGGATCGCCGGCGTCGGCGCCGCATTCGCGTTCTTCTCGCCCATCCTCGGCTGGATCGGGACGGCCGTGACCGGCTCCGACACCTCCGCCAACGCGCTGTTCGCCACGCTGCAGCAGACGACCGCCGAGAAGGTCGGGCTCGATCCCACCCTCCTGGTGGCCGCCAACACCACCGGTGGCGTCGTCGGCAAGATGATCAGCCCGCAGAACCTGGCGATCGCCTGCTCCGCCGTCGGGCTGCTCGGCTCGGAATCCGAGCTGTTCCGCCGCGTCATCTGGTGGAGCATCGGGCTGCTGGTCGTACTGTGTCTTCTTGTCGGGTTGCAGTCCACGCCAGTGCTCAGCTGGATGCTCCCGCACTTCGGCTGAGGAGAACGCCATGTCCCCAGGAAGCGGAAAGACCGTGGCGCTGTTCGCCACCTGCATCAACGACACCATGAAGCCGTCGATCCCCATCGCGACGGTGACGGTCCTCGAGCGGCTCGGCTGCCGGGTCGTCTATCCCCCCAGGCAGACGTGTTGCGGCCAGATCATGACCAACACGGGCTACTGGAAGGAGGCGCTGCCGACGGTGCGCAACTACGTTTCGTCCTTCGGCGACTACGACTACGTCGTCGGGCCGTCCGGCTCGTGCGTCGGCTCCGTGCGCCACCAGCACGAGATGCTGGCGCGCCATGCCGGCGACGAGCCGCTCGCCGAGGACGCCAAGGCCGTCGCGTCGCGCAGCTACGAGCTGAGCGAGTTCCTGATCGACGTGCTGGGCGTCACCGACGTCGGCGCCTACTTCCCCCATCGGGTCACCTACCACCCGACCTGCCACTCGATCCGGGTGGCGAAGGTCGGCGACCGGCCGCTCCGGCTGTTGCGCGCCGTCGGCGGGATCGAACTGCTCGACCTGCCCGGGGCCGAGCAGTGCTGCGGGTTCGGCGGCACGTTCTCGATCAAGAACCCCGACGTGTCGATCGCCATGGCCACGGACAAAGCGCGCAACGTGACCTCGACCGGCGCCGAGTATCTCGTCGCCGGCGACCAGGCGTGCCTGATGAACATCGGCGGGGTGCTGCACCGCGACCACGAACCGGTCCGCACCATCCACCTCGCCGAGATCCTTGCGAGCACAGAGGAGAACCCGCGATGAGCGCCACCATGGAGCGACGCACGCCCGAACCCGGCACGTGGCTCGGCATCCCCGAGTTCCCCAAGGCCGCCAAGGTCGGCCTGGCGAACGCCCAACTGCGCAAGAACCTCGCCCACGCGACGACGACGATCCGGGCCAAGCGCGTCGTCCGCGCCTCGGAGGTCCCCGACTGGGAGGAGCTGCGCACCGCCGCCGCCCAGATCAAGGACCGCGTCGGCCGCCACCTGGACACCTACCTGCTGCAGGCCGAGGCCGCCATGACAGCCGCGGGCATCACGGTGCACTGGGCGCGCGACGCCGCCGATGCCAACCGCATCGTCGCCGACATCGCGAAGGCCAAGGGCGTCGACGAGGTCGTGAAGATCAAGTCGATGGTGACCCAGGAGATCGACCTCAACGAGGCGCTCGAGGCCGAGGGGATCGCGGCCTGGGAGACGGACCTGGCCGAACTCATCGTGCAGCTCGGCCACGACCTGCCCAGCCACATCCTCGTGCCCGCGATCCACCGCAACCGCCGCGAGGTGCGCGAGATCTTCGTAGAGGAGATGGGGCGCTACGGCACGCCCGCTCCCGAGGGCATCTCGGACAACCCGCCCGAGCTGGCCGAGGCGGCGCGCGTCCACCTGCGCGAGAAGTTCCTGCGCGCCGAGATGGCCGTCTCCGGCGGCAACTTCATCGTCGCGGAGACGGGGACGCTGGTCATCGTCGAGTCGGAGGGCAATGGGCGAATGTGCCTGACGTTGCCGAAGACGCTGGTGTCGGTCGTCGGCATCGAGAAGATCCTGCCGACGATCGAGGACCTGGAGGTCTTCCTGAAGCTGCTCCCCCGGTCGTCGACCGGGGAGCGGATGAACCCGTACACCTCTCTGTGGACCGGCGTGACCGACGGCGACGGCCCCCAGGACCTGCACGTGGTGCTGCTCGACAACGGCCGCAGCCGCGTGCTCTCGGACCCGACGGGCAGGGCGGCGCTGCGGTGCATCCGCTGCTCCGCGTGCCTCAACATCTGCCCCGTCTACGAGCGGGTCGGCGGGCACGCCTACGGCTCGCCCTACCCCGGCCCGATCGGCGCGATCCTCGGCCCGCAACTCCGCGGCCTCGAGGACGCGCGCGACCGCGCCCTGCCGTTCGCCTCGACGCTGTGCGGCGCCTGCAACGACGTCTGCCCGGTGAGGATCCCGTTCACGGACATCCTGGTGCATCTGCGCAACAAGGTGGTCGAGTACAAGACCGCCGACCACGCCACGGGCGAGCAGGCGCTGATGAAGACGGCGGCCTGGGTGATGTCCGACGGCAAGCACCTGGCGGAGGCGCAACTGGCCACGCGCGCCGCGGGCGGGGTGTTCGGGAAGAGGTGGCTCGGGAAGCTGCCCATCCCCATCGCCTCGCGCTGGCTCCGCGCCCGCGACGTCGAGGCGCCCCCCAAGCAGACGTTCCGCCAGTGGTGGAAGAAGAACCGCGAAGGAGAGGGACGATGAACGCGCGTGAGGCCGTGGTGGCGACGCAGGGTACGGCGCGGGACGAGGTCCTCCGGAGAGTGCGGGCCGCGATCACCGATGTCGCCGAGCAGGATCCCGTCGCCGACGTGCCGGTGACGTGGGTCTACGGCAGGCCACTGGGCACCGTCGATGTGCTCGCCGACTTCGTCGAGAAGGTCGAGGACTACAAGGCGGGCGTGACCCGGTGTCGGCCCGACGAGGTGGCGGCGGCGGTGGTCGCCGCGCTCGTGTCGTTCGACGTCGCGAGCGTCGTCCTGCCCGAGGGCATCCCGTCGGAGTGGGCCGACGCCGTCGCCGCGGCGGGCGTCGAGATCCGGCGGGACGAGCCGCCGCTCACGTCGCAACAGCTGAACGGGATCGGCGCCGTCGTCACGACCGCGGCCGTCGGCATGGCGGACTCGGGCACGATCGCCCTCGACCACGGTGCCGGCCAGGGCCGGCGCGCGCTGACCCTGCTCCCGGACGTGCACGTCTGCGTGATCGCCGCGGACCAGGTGGTCAGCGACGTCCCCGAGGGCATCGCGCGCCTCGCCCCCGCCCTTCGCGCGCGTCGGCCGGTGACCTGGCTGAGCGGCGGATCGGCGACGAGCGACATCGAGCTCGACCGCGTCGAGGGCGTCCACGGCCCGCGTCACCTCGCGGTGATCCTCGTCGAAGGCTAGCCTCCCACCGCTGGTTGAGCCGGGCCGCGAGGAACGAGCGCCCGTGGTCGTTACCAATAGACCCGCGCCTTCTGCGGGTCAGGCGTCGATGCGGTCCGCGTCGAGGGCGTAGGCGCCCTCGATGATGAACTCCTTGCGCGGGGCGACGTCGCCGCCCATGAGCATCTCGAACACGTGCTCGGCGGCGTTGGCGTCGTCGACCGTGATCCGGCGCAGGGTGCGGTGGGCCGGGCTCATGGTGGTCTCCTTGAGCTGCGAGGCGTCCATCTCGCCGAGGCCCTTGTAGCGCTGCGGCTCCTTGAACTTCTGCCCGCGCTTGGTCAGCTCCGCGAGCTTCCGCTGATACTCCGCATCGGAGTACGTGTAGATGTACTTCTCCTGACCCTTGCGCGGGTTCGTCAGCTCGAATCGGTGCAGCGGCGGGACGGCGGCATAGACCCGGCCGGCCTCGACCAGCGGGCGCATGTAGCGGAAGAACAGCGTGGCGAGCAGGCAGCGGATGTGGGCGCCGTCGGAGTCCGCGTCCGCCATGAAGATGACCTTGCCGTAGCGGGCGGCGTCGAGGTCGAACGTGCGGCCGGAGCCCGCGCCGACGACCTGGATGATCGACGCGCACTCGACGTTCTTCAGCATGTCGCCGACCGAGGCCTTCTGCACGTTCAGGATCTTGCCGCGGATGGGCAGCAGGGCCTGGAACTCGGAGTTGCGGGCCACGTTCGCGGTGCCGAGCGCGGAGTCGCCCTCGACGATGAACAGCTCGGTGGCGTCGACGTTGTTGGAGCGGCAGTCCTTGAGCTTCGGCGGCAGGGTGGAGGACTCGAGCGCGTTCTTCCTGCGCTGGTTCTCCTTGTGTGCGCGCGCCTGCACGCGGGTCCGCGACGCCGCGACCACCTTCTCCTGCAGCTGGCGCGCGATCTGACGCGTCTTGTTCGCCGACAGGAACGCGCCCATCTCCGCCTCGACGATCCGGGCGACCAGCCGCTGCACGGGCGGCGTGCCCAGCACCTCCTTGGTCTGGCCCTCGAACTGCGGCTCGGCGAGCCGGACGGTGACCACCGAGGTCAGTCCCTCGAGGCAGTCGTCCTTGACGATCTCCTCCCCCGCCTTCAGTAGGCCCCTCGTGCCCTCGAAGGACTTGACGAAGGCCCTCGTCAGGCCGCGCTCGAAGCCGCTCACGTGCGTGCCGCCCTTGGGCGTGGCGATGATGTTGACGAAGGACCGCAGCACCGTGTCGTAGCTGGTGCCCCAGCGCACGGCGATGTCGACCTCGAGGTCGCGCTCGACGTCCGTCGGCGTCATCGCCCCGAACTGGTCGAGCATCGGCACGGTCTCCACGAAGGAGTCGCGGCCCTGCAGCCGGACGACGTCGGTGAGGGGCGCGTCGGGGGCGAGGAAGTCGGCGAACTCCGTGATGCCGCCCTCGTGGACGAACGACTCGTGGGTCGGCTCGGGGCCGCGCAGGTCGGCGACGTCCAGCCGGAGCCCCGGCACCAGGAACGACGTCTGGCGCGCGCGGTCGTTCAGCTGACCGATCGACAGCTCCGCGTCGGCCAGGAAGATCTGCCGGTCGGGCCAGTACCGGACCCGGGTCCCGGTCTTGGTCTTGGCCACCCGCTTGCCCTTGCGGAGACCGCCGCCCGGGGTGAACGGCGCGTCGGGTCCGTCGCCGTCGAATGTGCCGACGGTGCCCCGGCGGAAGCTCATCTCCCACGTCGCGCCGTTGCGGTCGACGGCCACGTCGAGGCGGGAGCTGAGCGCGTTCACGACGGAGGCGCCGACGCCGTGCAGGCCGCCGGTCGCGTTGTAGGAGGAGTTGCCGAACTTGCCCCCGGCATGCAGCTTGGTGAAGACGACCTCGACGCCGCTCAGGCCCGTGCGGGGCTCCGTGTCGACGGGGATGCCGCGGGCGTGATCGGTGACGGCGATCGACCCGTCGGCGGCGAGCTCCACCTGGATCTCCCGGCCGAACCCGGCGAGGGCCTCGTCGACGGCGTTGTCGATGATCTCCCAGAGGCAGTGCATGAGGCCGCGGGTGTCGGTGGAGCCGATGTACATGGCGGGGCGCTTGCGCACCGCCTCCAGGCCCTCGAGGACGAGGAGGTTCTTCGCCTCGTAGTCGCGGGAATGCGGCTGCACGCTGTTCTGGGACTGCACCGCGCCAGGCTACCGGCCCGGACTGGAATCATCCGCGAGCGAAACGCACCCGCGACAATGCGACACGACGCCCGTTTCCTTGTTCGACCGGGTACGTTGGGTTCTCAAGTAGACCCGCCGAGATATGGGAGGCGACCATGACTGAACTTGCCGCGGACCCCACCCTGACCGCCGTCGATCGCTGTGATCGGTGCGGCGCCCAGGCCTACCTTCGAGTGTTCCTCCGTTCCGGCGGCGAGCTCATGTTCTGCGCACATCACGCGGCCGCACACCGCGAGAAGCTGCATGAGGTGGCCGCCCGGATCCAGGACGAGACGGCGCGGCTCAGCGAGCGCTGAGCCACCGTTCGATCAGGCCTCGCGCGATCGACGCGTGGGGCGGCAACACAACTGAAGAAGCTGCCACGGCGGCGACGAGTTCCTCGCGGGCGTAATAGGCGCCCTCGGCGATCTCGTCGCCGTCGACGCGTATCCGGGAGTCTTCCGCCCGCCCGAGGAACCCCAGCATGAGCGAGCGCGGCATGGGCCACGGCTGCGAGCCCGCGTAGGTGACGCCCGTGAGCCGGACGCCCACCTCCTCGAACGCCTCCCGGTGGCAGGCCTGCTCCGCGGACTCCCCCGCCTCGATGAAGCCGGCGATGATCGACACCCGGCGCTCTGCCCACTGGGCCTGACGGGCGAGCAGCAGCCGGTCGTCGGGATCGGTGATGGCGACGATGACGCACGGGTCCGTGCGCGGAAAGGCCAGCGCCCCGCAGGAGGAGCACCGGCGGCGCGCGCCCGCATGATCCGGCACGGTCGGCGCCCCGCACGCCTCACAGGCCGGGGAGAGCCCGTGCCAGCGGGTCAACGCCACGGCCGCCGCGAGGGCGTCCTGGTCTGCCGTCACCACATCGCGCCACCCGACAGCTGCCCCGTTCAGCTCCGCGACCGGCCGGGCGAACCAGGGCCTGCCCGCCACGCGGCCGAGCAGGATGTCGGTGGCGCGCCGCTCGCCCGATGCGGGCACCACCAACGGCGCGCCCTCAGCGGCGGCGATCCCGCCGTCGCCGTCGATCTCGACGATCAGCGCCTCGCGCCAGGCGGCGTCGGCCTCCGCGTCGGAGCGCGCCGTGGCGAGACGGTCGAGGCCGGAGGGCCCGGTCCAAGTGGTCACTGCTGCACTCCAAAGGAAATGGCGTCGTCGATCAGGCGGGCCGGGGCGTCGACGAGACGCAATCGGTCCGCCTGCACATGGTAGAACCCGGCGGCAACCAGCGACGGATCGACGCCGCGGGCCTCTGCCCAGGCCTGGCGGTACACGGCCAGCTGCAGCGCGTCGGCGGCCGCGTTGCTCGTCTTCCAGTCGACGACGAGGTAGGCGAACCCGTCGCGACGCCAGTCGTAGACCGCGTCGATCCTCCCGCGGAGCACGACGCCGGCGCGGCGCATCACGAACGGCACCTCGACGCCGAGGGGGCTGCGGGTCGCGAACTGTCCGGACTCGAACGCGGCGACGAGGCGGGAGAACTCCTCGTCGACAGGCTCGGCGACCGGCACCAACTCGTCCAGCGCCGACGGCAGCTCGAACCGCTCCTGCAACCAGGTGTGGAAGCGGATGCCGAGCCGGGCCTGCGGCGACGGTCGCCGCGGCATCCGGCGCAGCAGCGTCCCCGCCAGCTCCTCCGGAGCGCGGCGGAGCGTCATGAGCGCCGTCGCTGAGAGGCCCTCGGGCAACTCGACGGCCTGATCCCGACGGCGCGCGAGCAGCCGGGTGAGGTGGGCGGCCGAGTCGTCCCACGCCGCGACGCGCGCCGCGTCGCCGTCGGAGACCGTGCCGGACCGCCACGCCCACGCCTCCGGATCCGCCTGCCGGCCCCCCTCGCGCACCAGCGCCGCCGCCTCGCGCCGCGCCGCGAGGATGTCGGGGTTGAGCGCCACCGGCCAGGCGGCCCTCGCCGGCTCCGCGGGAACCGGGTTCCGGTCCTGGCCACGCGTCGCCGCGTCGAGGAAGGAACCCAGCCGCTCCGCCGCCTCCCTGATCACCGCGAAGTACGGCGACTCCCGCCGCGGCCTCACGTTGCCGGGGGTCCAGATGTGCGAGGAGGCGATGAGGAGCCGCTTCGCGCGGGTCGCCGCCACGTAGGCCAGCCGATCCTCCGCGAGCCGGTACTCCTCCTTCAGCGCGTCCTTGTACGCGGCGATGCCGTCCTTAGAGTGCTCTCCGAGCTGCGGGATCGACGACGCGTCGCCGCGCAGCGGCGCCGGTAGCGTCGAGGCCCTCGTCGGCCACACCCCGGTCCGGGAGTCCGCCGGGAAGATCCTGTCGACCAGGCTCGGCAGATAGACCGTCTCCCACTCCAGGCCCTTCGCCCGGTGCACAGTCATCAGCTTGACCGAGTCGTCGGCGGACGGCACGGCCTGTTGCAGCCCCTCGCCGTGCTCCTCCTCCGCGTCGAGGTAGGCGAGCAGCCCGCCGAGGCTTCCGTCGCCGTCGACGTCGACATAGCTCGCCACCTCGTCCACGAACCGCGCCACCTGGTCGGTGTGTCCGCCCGCCGCCAGGAGTTCGGCCTCCAGGCCGAGCGTCGCGATCACGCGGGTCACGAGGTCTGCCACGGGCTCCCCCGCGTGACGGCGAAGAGCCGTGAGCTCCGCATGGAACCGCGCCAGCCGACCCCGCGCCGCCGCGCTCAGCGGGGCGTCGCCGGGGCTGGCGACGGCGTCCAGCAGACAGACCCTCTCTCCGGGATCCGCCTGTGTGACTGCGTGCGCAAGAGCCTCGTCGTACCCCTCCGGCGGGGTCGGGGACTCGGCGAGCGCGCGGGCGCGGGCACCCAGCGCCTCGATGTCGGCGAGTCCGATGCTCCAGCGCGGGCCGGTCAACAGCGCGACCACGTCGGGATTCGCGGTCACGTCGTCCAGGATGCGCAGCGTGGAGACGATCGGGGCGATCTCCGGCAGGCCGAGCAGGCCGCCCAGCCCGACGATCTCGACGGGGACGCCGCGCTCCCGCAGCGCCTCGAAGAGTGGGGAGAGCGTCGCGTTGCGGCGCACGAGCACCGCCTGCTCCCGCCAGGGCTCGCCGCCCTCGTGCTGCGCGACGACGGTCTCCGCCAACCAGTCGATCTCGTCGCGGAACGTGTCGAAGACCGCGGCGGCCACGGCGCCCGCGGGTGCGCCGTCGGGGGCGACGAGCGCCACGCCCTGCTCGCCCGGGGCGGCGCTGAGCCCGGCCGCGAGGCTGTTGCCGACGTCGAGGATGCGGTGCCCGCTGCGACGGTTGATGCTGAGCGTCTGCCGTTCCGCGGGCGCGCCGTCGGAGCGCCGGAACTGGAGCGGGAACTCGAGGATGTTGCCGGTGGCGGCGCCGCGCCAGCCGTAGATCGCTTGGTAAGGGTCGCCGACGGCGGTGACCGGGAATCCCAGCGCCGGGGAATCCGCCGGGCCGGTGAACAACTCCCGCAGCAGCCGGGCCTGCGCGGCGGAGGTGTCCTGGTACTCGTCGAGGAGCACGACGGAGAACCGCTCCCGCAGCTCCTCGCCGACCTGCGGCACGAGGGTCACCAGCCGCACGGCCTCGCGCAGCTGGTCGGCGAACTCGACGACGCCGAGGCCCCGCTTCACCTCCTGGTAGTCCTCGACCAGCCCGAGCAGTTCCTCGCGCTCCGTCGTGGCCGCGATCGCCATCTCGACGTCCTTGTAGGGCTTGCCGCGCCACAACGGCGCGGCCGCGAAGAGCGCGGCGGCGCGGCGGTCGAACGCGCGCACCTGTTCCGGCGCGACGAGATGAGACTGGAGTTCGGCATCCAGCGCGAGCACGCGCTCCGGGATGGAATGGTGCGAGAGCCGGCTGAGGTGGAGGAACGGCCCCGGCGCGTTGGCGACCACCCGGGTGGCGAGCCGGAAGCGGCTGGCCCCGGTGATCATCACCGGCTCGCGGTCGATGCCGACCCGGATGCCGAACTCGCCGACCAGGCGCGCCGCGAACGAGTCGTAGGTCATGACGAGTTCCGCGCCCTGCCCCTCCTGACCGTCCAGTACGCCGGCCCGGTCGAGGGCGGAGGCGACGCGTGCGGCCAGCTCCGCGGCGGCCTTCCTCGTGAAGGTGAGGCCGAGCACCTGGTCCGGGCGCACCTGCCCGGTTCCCACCAGCCAGACGACCCGCGCGGCCATCACCGTCGTCTTCCCGCTGCCCGCCCCCGCGATGATGACGGCGGGTTCCAGCGGCGCGGTGATGGCGGCGAGCTGCTCGTCCGAGAAGGGGATCTGCAGGGCGTCGACAAGCTGCCCCGGCGTCCGGATCCTGTGGCGGTGCAGCGGCTGAACGGTCATCGGGCAACGCCTCCCACGTCGTGCAGCGCGGGGCAGGACGCGCTGAACGGGCAGTAGCGGCAGGCGCCGCACTCGATCGCCTCGAACTCACCTGAGGCGATGATGTCGACGGCGGCCGCAAGCCGGTCGTGCACCCAGGTGGGCCCGACCTCCAGCTTCTCGCCGTCGAGCTGCGGCTTGTCGTCGATGCTCGGCTGGCTGACCAGCGCGGGAAGGGCCTCGCCGTGGCGCACGTAGGCGAGGGCCGGCGCGGCGACGGCCCGCTCGCCCGGGGCCACGTCGTCGAAGCCGCCGAGACTGGCGGCCAGCTGGTAGACGCCGAGCTGCGGATGCGCGGCGACGTCGGCCTCCCGGAGCGCCCGCCTGCCGGTCTTGAGGTCGACGACCCGCAGCCTCCCGTCCGGCTGCCGCTCCAAGCGGTCGACCGCCCCGACCAGCACCACCTCCCGGCTCTTGACCGTCATGGGCACCCGGAACTGCTTCTCGACGGCGAGCAGCTCGCCCGGCAGGGAGTCCTGGTAGGCGGAGAGCCTGTCGATCGCCTGGCCGATCTCGACGCGCTCCGTGGCCGACAGCCATTCGGCCTCGAACGGGATCTGGGACCAGACCCGGTCGAGACGCTCGTGCATCTCCTCCGCGGAGAGCGACTCCTGTGCCGCCTCGCTCGCGATGAGGTGCACGACGTCGCCTACGGAGGCACGCGATGCGCGGCCGCCCTCGGCGCGGGCACGACGGCTGAGGAACCACCGCCGGGGACATTCCAGGAGCGCCTCCAGCGAGGATCCCGTGATGTGGATGGGGCCGTCGCCCCCGGCCGCCGGGCCGCCGGTCTGCTCGTCCGCGGCCCACCACGAAGCCGGATCCGCGCCGGGGAAGCCCCGCGACCCGTCCGGCGCGGGGAGGCCGGCGAGGCGCGCCAGACGGGCGGCCGCCGCACGCCGCAATCCCGGGGACGCGGCCTCATCGGAAAGGGTCCTGCGCAGCTCGCCGACGAGGGCCGCCGCGCTGAGCAACTGCTCCGGCCTGCCGTACACCCGCTCGACGGTGACCCCCAACTCCGCGAGGAAGCGCGACGGCCGGCCCCCCTCGCCGTCGACGCCCTGCACGGCGCTGACGCTGAGACCGGACCGCGCGCGGGAGCACGCCACATAGAACAGCTGCCGCTCCGTCACGAGGTGCGCGAGCGGCGACGGAGGCAGCAGCGCCTCGCGCGTGATGCGCTCGGCGTCGAGCAGCAGCCCCGAGCGCACGAGGCGCGGCCACAGTCCCTCCTGCACCCCGATCAGCCACGCGCGCTCCCATTCGAGGCCCCGGGTCCGGTGAGCCGTCACGACCCGAACGCCTCGCGCCTCAGCGCTCAGTTCGCGTCCCGTGTCCGCGGGGATCTCCTGGGCGGCGACCTCGGACAGCAGGGTGGCGGCGCCGGAGGGCCCGCGGAGGTCGTCGACGCGCGCGGCGACCTCGAACAGCTCCACCATGGCGTCGAGGTCGGCGTCCGCGCGGCGCGTGCCGCGCAGCGCCTGTTCCCGCAGGCGGGTGGGCCAGTCCGTGCCGTCCCACAGCTCCCACAGCGCGACCTGGACCTCCGCACCGGCCTCGAGCAGAGCCGCCGCCCTGCGCAGCAGCGCCGCCAGGGCGCGCGCCGCCTCCGCCTCCGGTCCCGTGACCTCGTCGAGCAGCTCGGGCTTCCCCAGACAGCGGCCCAGCAGCACCGCGGAGGTGCCCTCCGCGCGATGCCGCGCCAAGAGCCGTCGCCCCAGCTCGCGTTGCGCCACGCCGTCGAGCCCGCCGAGCGGTGAGGCCAGCAGTTGCCTGGCCTCCTCCGCCTCGGGATGCCCGCCGCGGGCCGCCACGCCGAGCGCGAGCAGGATCGTCGCGACCGCGGGCTGCTCGGCCAGCGCGATCTCGTCGCCCGACACGTCGACCGGGACCCCCAGCCGCACCAGCTCCTTCGCGACGGCGGAGAGCTGCCCGCGGCCCGCGCGCGTGACCACCGCCATCTCCGACCAGGCACGTCCTCCCCTCGTCGCGGCCTCGCGCAACTCCGCCGCGACGAACGCCAGCTCCGCCGAGGAGTCGTCGAACACCCGCACGCGGACCTCGCCGCCGAGCGTGCTGGCCGACGGCGCGGGCGCGGCCCCGTGCGCGCCGAGACGGGCGTCGAGCGCGGCCAGCGCCTCGGCGACGACCGTCCGGGAACGGTGGCCCGCCGTCAGCGCCTGCACCTCCGCGCCGGGGAGCTCCGCGAGATCCGAGAGGGCGTCCACGCTCGCCCCGCGGTAGCCGCCGATGCGCTGGTGCGGATCTCCGAGGGCGACGACCGGGAGCCCCGCCCGGGCGAGGTCGGCGATGAGGCCGGCCTGGGCGGAGTCGAGCTCGTGCGCGTCGTCGACGATCACGGCGTCGAAGGACGCGGCGACGCCCGAGATCACGTCCGGCTCCGTCAGCAGGAGGCGGGTGCGGTAGACGAGTTCCGCGTAGTCGAGGTGGCCGGAGAAGTCGCCGACGGTCAGGTACAGCTCCATGAATCTCGCCGCGGCCAGAAAGCCCTCGTCGCCCGCCTCGCGCGCGAGCGCGTCCATCGCCTCGGCGTCGAGCGACAGCTGACGGGCCCGCGCGAGCACATCGCGCAGCTGACGCGCGAATGCCCTGGTTCCGACCGCCTCCCCGAGCGACTCCGGCCACTGCCCTTCGGGCAGCCCGGCCAGCAGCTCGCGGATGCGCGCCTCCTGCTCCGGCGCCCGCAGCAGGGTCCAGGACCCCTCGTCGTGGGGCCAATAGCGCCGCATCAGCCCGAGCGCGAGGCCGTGCACCGTGGTCACGTGCGGCGAGGTCTGCGCGCCGGCCACCTGCCGCGCGATATCCCGCCGCAGCGCCTGCGCCGCGGGCCGCGAATGGGCCAGCACGATCACCCTGTCGAGAGAGCTTCCCGCAGCCACCCGCCGGACCGCCGCGGCGGCCGCGACGGCGGACTTCCCCGTTCCCGGGCCGCCGAGCACGACCCGCACGCCCGTCCCCAAGGCCGCCGCGGCCTCCTGCTCGGGCGTCAGTTCCGGCACGCGGATGTGCCGCGGGGGAAGGAACTGGAAGCTCATGAACCCGATGGTTCCACCTGCCACCGACAATTTCACATCCATGCAAAGCTGGGCACATGCCGGAACGCATAGCGACCGAGGTCGACGGAGTCTCTGTGACGCTGACGCATCTCGAGCGCCCGTTGTACCCGGGGGGATTCGCCAAGGGCGAGCTCGTCGCGTACTACCTGGAGGTCTCCGAGGCCCTCCTGCCCCACCTCGCCGACCGTGCGGTCACGCGCGTCCGGTTTCCCGAGGGGACGACCAAGGAGGGGTTCTACGAGAAGAACCTTCCCGGAGGTGCGCCGTCATGGGTGCGGACGATCCCCGTCGCGACCCAGACGGGCACCGTCGACTACGTGGCGGTCGACGGCCGGCCCGCCCTCGTGTGGTTGGCGAACCTCGCCGCCATCGAGCTGCACACGCCGCAGTGGCGCACGACCGAGGCCACGCGCGGGCCCGACGGCATCGTCCTCGAGGGCGACGACGAACCACGGGCCACTACGCTGGTCGTCGACCTCGATCCCGGCCCCGGGGTGACGCCCGCCGACTCCGCGAAGGCGGCGCTCCTCGCCGCCACCGCGCTCGCCGAGCTCGGGCTCGAGGCCCACCCCAAGTCGTCGGGCAACAAAGGCCTCCAACTCGGCGTGGGAATCGCGCCGACGCCCAGCTCCCAGGTGTTCCGATTCGCGCAAGGACTCGCGAAGCATCTCGCGGAGACGCACCCCGCCGTCTTCACGGCCGCCATGGCGAAGGAGGCCCGGCCCCGGCTCGTCTTCGTCGACTACTCCCAGAACCTGGCCGCGCGCAACACCGTCGTGCCCTACTCGCTCCGCGGCCTCGACACGCCGCGGGTGTCGACGCCGCTGACCTGGGACGAGATCGCGGCGCTGCGCCCCGATTCCCAACTGGGATTCTCGCCGACGAGCGTGTGCGAGCGCCTGCAGGAGCACGGCGATCTGTGGCAGGCTGTGCTGACAGCGAGCGCAGTTCTGCCCGACCCACCGAGCTGACGTCGCGGCAGGCACGAAGGGAGGATCGATGACCGACCCCGCCTCATCCGGCCGCGCCCACTACGTGCTCTCCCCCGCGCCGTGGCTCGGTGGATGCAGCGACGTCGGGCTGCGACACCCCACGAACCAGGACGCGATGTCGTTGGCCGCGCGCGAGGTTCCCGCGAGGGCGGCCATCGCGGTCGTCTCCGACGGCGTGACCACCGCTCCGGGGGCGGAGGACGCCTCACGCCTCGCCTCCGAGGCCGCCGCACACCGTCTCGTCGACCTGCTCGACCGGGGCGAGTCGCCCACGGCCGCCCTGCACGACGCCTTCGACGCCGCCAACTCCGCCGTCGTCGCGGACCGCGAGTACCCGTCGGCCTGCACCCTGGTGGCCGCGGTCGTCGAGGGGGCGACCATCACCGTCGGCAACGTCGGCGACTCGCGCGCCTACTGGTTCGGCGACGACGGCGACGCGCACCAGCTCTCCACCGACGACTCCATGGCGCAGGCGCGCATCCTGCTCGGCATGACGCGCGAGGAGGCCGAGCAGTCGATCCAGGCACACGCCATCACCCGTTGGCTTGGCCGCGACTCCACCGACTGGGCCCCCGGCGTCGTCGAGCTCACCCCGGACGGCGACGGCTGGCTCCTGCTCTGCTCGGACGGCCTCTGGAACTACGCCAGCTCCCCGGAGGAACTCGGCGCCGTGTTCGCCCAGCACGCCGCCGGCACCGCCACCCCCGCCCAGGGCGCAGAGGCCCTCGTCGCCTGGGCCAACGCGCAGGGCGGCCGCGACAACGTCACCGTCGTCCTCACCCGCATCACGCGCTGAGCGAAACCCCTTCGGACTCCCACTAAGGTTGGCCGCATGGAGATCAAGATCGGCATCACGAACATCGCGCGCGAGGTCACTTTCGAGACCGACGCCACCCCCGACGAGGTCGCCGAGAAGGTGCGCCACGCCGTCACCGAGTCGTCGCTGCTCGACCTGACCGACGACAAGGGACGCCGCATTCTCGTCCCCGGCGACCGCCTCGGCTACATCGACCTCGGCAGCCCCGCCGCCCGCGCCGTCGGCTTCGGCGCGGTGTAGTCACGCCCCTGCGATAGACTCGCTCCTTGGCGGGCCGACAGCGCCCGACTCCGGCTGCGCCCTGCGCGCCGTGAGTTCCATCTCAGAGGAGTGAGAGAACCCTGAGCGACAACGAGATTTCGGCCGACGAGACGTTTGCCGACCTGGGTGTGCACGAGTCCATCACCTCGGCCCTTGCCGAGGTGGGCATCGTGCACCCCTTCACCATCCAAGCCCTCGCCATTCCCCTGGCGCTCAGCGGCACCGACCTGATCGGCCAGGCCCGCACGGGCACCGGCAAGACCCTCGCGTTCGGCGTGAGCCTGCTGCACCGCATGGTCACGCTCTCCGACGGCGTGAAGCCGACGCACGGCAAGCCGCGCGCGCTGATCGTCTGCCCCACGCGCGAGCTGGCGCTGCAGGTGGGCCGCGACCTCGACGTCGCCGGCGCCCACCTCAAGATGCGCGTGCTCACCATCTACGGCGGCACCGGTTACGACGAGCAGCTGAACACCCTCGAAAAGGGCATCGACATCGCGGTCGGCACCCCCGGACGCCTCCTCGACCTCGCCGACCGCGGCGCGCTCGACCTCAGCGAGATCCAGGTCCTCGTCCTCGACGAGGCCGACGAGATGCTCGACCTCGGCTTCCTGCCGGACATCGAGCGGCTCCTTCGCAAGACCCCGGCCTCGCGCCAGACGATGCTGTTCTCCGCGACGATGCCGCCGCCGATCCTCGCCCTGGCCCGCGCCACGCTGAACAAGCCGATCAACATCCGCGCCGAGGGCCACGACGCCCAGATGACGGTTCCGGACATCACGCAGTTCGTCTACCAGGCGCACGACCTCGACAAGCCCGAGATCGTGGGCCGCCTCCTGCAGGGCACCGAGACGACGAAGGTCATGATCTTCTGCCGCACCAAGCGCGCGGCGCAGCGCCTGACCGACGAGCTGGTCGACCGCGGCTTCCCGGCCGCCGCCATCCACGGCGATCTCAACCAGCAGGCCCGCGAGCGGGCGTTGAAGAAGTTCCGCTCCGGCTCGGTCTCGGTGCTCGTCGCCACCGACGTCGCGGCCCGCGGCATCGACATCACCGGCGTCAGCCACGTGATCAACTACGAGTGCCCGGACAACGACGCCACCTACGTCCACCGGATCGGCCGCACCGGTCGCGCGGGCAACACCGGCGTCGCCGTGACGCTGGTCGACTGGGCGGACCTGCACCGCTGGAAGCTCATCAACCAGGCCTTGAATCTGGACCTGGGCGAGCTGGTGGAGACCTATTCGACGTCTCCGCACCTGTTCACCGACCTCGGCATCCCCGCGGGCACGAAGGGCCGTCTGCCTGGGACCAAGGACCGCTCCGCCGAGCGCCGAGCCGAGCGCATCGAGAAGGAAGAACGACGCCGCTCGGGTTCCTCAGAGCGCTCCGGCGAGGGCGGCCGTCGTCGGCGCTCGCGTCGCTCGACCGAGGGCGCCGGGGACCACCCGGCCGAGACCACGGGCGAGCAGGCGGCGAAGCCGCGCCGTCGTCGTCGCCGCACCCGCGGGGGCGTGGAGGTTCCCAAGGAGTCTTAGTACTTCATCTGCATCGCGGACCGGACCTCGTCGAGGGTCTGGTCCGCGATCTCGTTCGCCTTCGCATTGCCCGCGGCGAGCACGCCCTCGAGGTAGCCGGGGTCGGCGGCGATCTCCGAACGACGTGCGCGCAGCGGCGCGAAGTAGTTGTTGACCGCGGCGGTGACGAGCTTCTTCAGGCCGCCGCCCCCGCCGTCGCCGATCTCGTCGGCAACGGCGACCGGATCGCGGTCGAGGCAGATGGCGGCGAGGTTGACGAGGTTCGACACCTCGGGACGGCGCTCGGGATCGTAGGTGATGTGACGGTCGGAGTCCGTCACCGCGCGCTTGATCAGCTTCGCCGTCTCATCGGCGGTCATGCCGAGCTCGATGGTGTTGCCCTTCGACTTGCTCATCTTCGTTCCGTCGAGGCCGAGGATGGTGCCCGACTTGCTGAGCAGCGCCTCCGGCTCCGGGAAGACGGGACGGCCCGCGTCGACGCGGCCGTAGCGTTCGTCGAAGCGGCGGGCGATCACGCGCGCCTGCTCGAGGTGCGGCAGCTGGTCCTTGCCGACCGGCACGAGGTTGGCCTTGCAGAACAGGATGTCGGCGGCCTGGTGCACCGGATAGGTGAGCATGAGGCCAGACATCGGGCGGTCGCCGGTGTCGTCGAGTTCCGCCTTTACCGTGGGGTTCCTGCGCAGCTCGGCGTCGGTGACGATCGACAGGAACGGCAGCATGAGCTGGTTCAGCCCGGGCACCGAGGAGTGGGTGAAGATCGTGACCTTCTCCGGGTCGAGCCCGGCGGCGAGGTAGTCGGTGAGCAGAGAGTAGACGCGCTCGCGGATGGGGCCGACGCCGTCGCGGTCCGTGATCACCTGGTAGTCGGCGATGAGCACCATGGTCTCGACGCCCTTGCGCGCGAGCGCGACGCGGTTCTGCAGCGAGCCGAAGTAGTGGCCGATGTGCAGGTTGCCGGTGGGCCGATCGCCGGTCAGGATCCGGAACCTCGACGGGTCCTTCTCCACCGCGGCCTCGATCTCCAAGCTGCGCGCGGTCGAGCGCGCCAGCGAGGCGTCGGCGTCAAGGGTGCTGTGGGTCTCAGACATCGGTCCAACCTTCGTGCTCGGCAAAACGCGAGCAGTCTACCAACGCCCGCCCGGCCCCTGGACGACGCTAGACCGTCGCCACGCCGCCGCTCCCCTTGTGGACCTCGCCGTACATCTCTGCCTCGGCGGCGTCGATAGCAACCGGATCGATCGAGCCGCGCTCCCGCTCGTAGCGCAGCAACTCCTCGCCGAGCAACTCGTGCCGAGTCGTCGCGAGGTGCAGCTGGTCGATCGCCGACTGGGCTAGATCCGAGACGGGGCGGGCGATGTCGAGCGCGACCCCCTCCTCGTCGGACTCCAGCGGCTCGAGGGTCGCGAGCTGCGACGGCAGCAGCGTGGGCGGCATGAAGTGGCCGGAGCGCGAGGACAGCCGGTGTTCCAGCAGTTCCGGGGAGCCGACGAGGTGGACGAACAGCGTCCGGCCGGGGGCGTTGCGAAGCCGGTCGCGATAGACCCTTCGCAGCGCGGAGCAGGTGACGATGGTGGATCTGCCCGCCGCATCCTGCTCGGCGGTCCATTCGGCGATCAGGTCCAGCCACGGCCACCGATCCTCATCGGTGAGCGGCGTACCGGAACTCATCTTGGCGATGTTGGCCTCGGGGTGGAAGTCGTCGCCTTCGGCGAACTCCCAACCCAGTCGGTTCCTCAGCTCTTCGGCGACGGTGGACTTGCCGCAGCCTGCGACGCCCATCACCACGAGATGCTCGTTGCTCATCTTGCTCCTTCCGATTTCCCTCAGCGCCGCCGCTTTCGCACAGACCCTATTACGGGCATCCGCAGACAGTTCACAACGTGTCGGATACGCTCGGGCCATGAGGCCGATGGTGTCTGCTGGCCCCGTCGAACGCCAACTGGGCTGGGTGGTCGCGCTCGTCGGAGTCGTGCAACTGGCGATCTCCACCTATCCCGCCTTCCGGGCCAGCTCGGGCCATCCTCTGTGGTGGAACGTTGCCGGGCTCGCGCTCGCCGCGCTGATCGTGACCCTCGCCGCATTAGGCCGCGTGTTGCCGCTGCGCGTGCTCCGCTGCGCCTGGTTCGCCATCTCCTTCGGCCTCGGGCTGCTCGGTGCCACCGCGTTCGCGCCGTCGGGATTTCTCGGCGATCAGAGCCCCTGGCCGTGGACGATGGACTGGACCGCGTACGCCTTTCTCGCCCTGGCCGTGCGACGGCCGGCACACGCGTTCATCGGGCCGGTGGCGATCGGAACGCTCCCGGGCGTCTCGGCGCTCGTGTTCCTCGGCGAGATCCCGCACGATCTGGCCGTCCAGATCCCGCTGCGGGTCAGCGGGGTCGGCTTCACGGTCCTCTTCCTCGCGCTGCGCCTGAGGTTTCGCGCGCTGCACGACTCCGAGCAGCGCGCCGAGAAGGCCGAGGAGCAGCGCGTCCGCTCGTTGGCGGAGGCCGACCGCCGACGCCGGCTCTCGCTCCTCGTGCACGATCACGTGCTCTCCGTCCTCAACGCCGCGATGCTGCTCGGCGGCGCGAGACCCGACACGCTCCGCGCCGGAGCCGGGGCCGCGCTCGAACTGTTGACGCTCCCCTCCGAGGGCGAGTCCGACGACGCGGACGACGAGCAGCGCAACCTCGGGCGTCGCTGGAGCGAGGCCTGGCGACGCATCGATCCAACCTGTGACATCGAGATGGACGTCGACGACAGGGAAGGCCTCCCCCGACACGTCGCCACCGCCGTCGAGGATGCGTCGCTGGAGGCGCTGCGCAACAGCGTGCGGCACGCCCCTCTCGCCCGGCGCGCGATCGCGGCCAGGGTGGACGACGACGGCGTCGAGATGCTCGTGCGGGACACGGGACCGGGCTTCGATCCCGATGCGGTGCCTGCCGAGCGCCTCGGGGTGAGAGACAGCATCGTCGCCCGCGTCCGGGATGTCGGCGGTGCGGCCTCGGTCGTGAGTTCGCTCGGCACCGGAACGGAGGTGAGGATCGCATGGTCACGGCAGGAGTGATCCCCACGGGGCTCGGCACGCCGCTCGTCAGGTACGGGCTGGTGCTCGCCTGGGTGGCGCACGTCGTCAACGGCATGCTCTCCGGCTTCGTCGGGCATGCCGCCCCGTGGTCGTTCGTCGCGTACGTCGCCGCGCTCGTCTCGATCCTGTTCCTCACGACGCAGAACACCCGGCCGCTCTCCCCTCCGCGGGCCGGCGCCACCGTCGTCGCCACCCTGATGGCCACCGGGCTCGCGCTGCTCCTGGACACCGTCGAGCCGCGCGCGGCGCTGGCCGGTCTCACCGCGTTCATCCTCGCGTTGCTGGCGATCCGCGGAAACCTGGCGGCCGCGGCGATCGGCGCCGCAGGGATGCTCGCCGAGATCGTGGCCTGGGGCATGTACACCCAGACCGCCGCCGCCGAGGTCGGGGTGCACCTCGTCGTCAATGCCAGCGTCGCGGGTGTCGGCTTCCTCTGCCGTCTCCTGCTCGTCCGGATCGTGAACCGCGAGCGCGCCCACCGCCGGGCCGAGGCCCGCTCCACCCTCGCCGCGCAGGTCGCCCAGGAGTCCGCCCGGCTCGCCGCCGCCGAGCTCGCACTGGTCCGCCATGAAGTGCTCCCGCTACTGACCGCGTTGCGCGACGGCGTCCCGCTGGACAGGGCCGCGCTCGACGAGTTGGCCGTGACCGAGGCCGCGATCAGGGACCGCATCCGTGTCCCGCGGCTCCAGGCCTCCGGGCTTCCCCGAGCGATCAGGAGCGCCCGCGAGCGCGGCGTCGGCGTGCACCTCATGGGTCATCCCGACGACGAACGCCCCCTCATCTCCGACGCCCTGGCCGACGCGGTCGCGCGCCTGCTCGCGGCCCAGTCGGCCGGCGACGTCACCATCCGGACCCCGCCGCCCCGCTACGACGAGGCCCTCACCGTCCTGATCAGCACCCCGGAGTCCACGACCCGCATGGCATTCAACGCCGACGGCGTGGTCATCGGCCTCCGCTGAACGATCACAGCCTCGCGACCAGGACCCCGTAAGGCGGGAGTACGATCTCGCCGGACGCGGTCTCGCCCGTGAACAGGTCGACGACCGGGCGCTTGAGTTCGACGCGGGCCTCCTGAGCGGGGTAATTCAGCAGGAACAGGTAGCGGCCGCCTTCGCCGCCTCGGACCGCGAGTTCCACCGATGCCGGCGCGTCGACGACCTCCGCGAGTGGGCTGCGCACGCCGCAGACCTCCAGCAGATGGTCCGCCAGCTCCTCACTGAAGCAGGAGCCCACGTAGTAGACGACGCCTGCACCCACCCGTCGGCGGGTCAGTGCGGGCACGCCCGCGTAGTAGTCCTGCGTGAACCGCGCGAGCACCTCGACCCCGCCGTCGGCCGAGCGGAGTACCTCGTTGAACACCGGCGCCGGAAGTTCGGTGCCGTCCCAGTCGACGGTCATGTCCGCGGTGTCGCGGCCGACCAACGTGTAGTCGTCGACGGTGACCCCGGCCCACTCGCCGACGAGGCCCGGCATCGGACGCATCGGGCACCGCCCGCTCTCGTCCTTGTACCCCGTGCGGGCGCCGAACACGAGCGTGCCGCCGCCCTCCACGTAGCCGCGCAGCAGGTCCGAGACCCCCGGCGTCATGATCGCGGCGTGCGGGTAGACCAGCAGGTCGTACCCGGCCAGCCGCTCGGGCGTCGCGGCGCCCAGGTACACGAAGTCGCAGGGCGTGTGCGAGGCCTGCGTCGCGCGAAACCAGGCGTCGTCGCTCGCCCGCGCGACCCGGCCGTGCCAGTCGTCGAGCGACGCGTCGTACTCGTTGTCATAGTCCTTGAGCACGGCGACCCGCGCCTCGTAGACAGCGTGCTTGACGGCGGCGAGCGCGCCCCACTCCCGAGCGAAGCCCTTCAGCTCCGCGAGGCGCCGGTTCGGCGTGTTGGCGTAGTCGTTCAGGCCGTGCCAGTAGATCTCCAGGCCCATGGGGCTGGTCCGCCAGCGGAAGTAGCTCACCATGTCGGCGCCGTGCGCCACGGACTGCAGGCTCCAGAGGCGCAGCTGCCCGGGCTTCGGCATCGGCGCCTCCATCCTGTTGGTCCAGCCGTGGGCGCCCGCCTGCTGCTCCATGATCCCGAAGGTCGGGGAGATCGAGCGGGTCCAAGCGAGGTTCCAGCTCCACTTGCGGTCGAGGAGGTCGCCGTCGGCGGGGCGATGGTTCACGTCGTGCGCGAAGTTCGGGTACGAGTCGAAGGTGATGAAGTCGAGACCGCCGTCGGCGATCAGGGCGTCGTAGTCGAGGTTGGGGAAGAGGCCGTTGGTGGTGATCCACACGCCGTCGGCGAGGTGACGACGGAGGATGTCGGTCTGCATCCTCGTGAACCCGACGGCGCTGCGCGAGAAGAAGCGGCGCTCCTCCAGCTCGAGGTGCGGGTTGACGGAACCGTAGAGCCCCTTCCCGGCCAGCCGCACCTGCGCCCAGTCGCTGTACCTGCGGCTCCAGAAGGTGGTGCCGAGCGCCTCGTTCAGCGCGTCGAGCGTGCCGAACCTCTCCTTCAGGTAGGCGCGGAACGCGTCGTGGTCGCCGTCGGCGAAGAACTCGGCGACCTCGCAGTTGAGCTCGTTGTCGATCTGCCAGCCGACGATCGCCGGGTGCGCCCCGTAGCGCTCGGCGAGCCTCTCGACGATGCGCTCCGAGAAGGCGCGGTACTGCGGCGAGTTGTAGCTGTAGTTGCGGCGCGGGCCGTCGAAGGCGTGGCCCTCGCGGTCGCGGTTGAGGATGCCGGGGTGGTCGTGCTGCATCCAGACCGGCGGGGTCGCCGTCGGGGTGCAGAAGATCACCTTCATCCGGAGCCGCTCGCAGATGGATAGGAAGTCGTCGAAGTAGCCGATCTCGAACGTGCCGTCGTGGGGCTCCAGCAGCCCCCAAGCGAACTCGGCGATGCGCAGCGTGTCGAGGCCGTGCTCGAGCATGCGGGCGACGTCGTCCTCCCAGAGCGTCCGGTCCCAGTGCTCCGGGTAGTAGGCGACTCCGAGTCCCCGATAGGCGTTACCCATGTCTCTCCTGTCTACGTTCTCTGATCCCAGATCAGGCGACGCCGCCGCGGCGCTTGATCCGCGACATCAGGTCACGGAAGGCCGATGGGCGGGTCAGGTTCGCGCCCAATGGGTGGTTCCTCTTCCCCAACCCGTGGTAGTCGCTGGAGCCGGTCCGGACGAGGCCCAGGCGGGCCCCCATCTCGAACAGGAGCGAGCGGGTGTCTTCGTCGTGGTCCGGGTGGTCGACCTCGATGCCCTCCAGCCCATGCTCGTGGACGAGCCGCTCGATGTAGGGCGCCGACAGCGACTCGCGGCCGCCGCGCGCCCAGGGGTGCGCGATGACGGCGACGCCACCGGCGCCGTGTATGAGGTCGATGGCGCGCTCCAGCGGGCAGGCGTAGCGCTTCACGTAGGCGGGGCCGTCGTCGGCGATCCAATGGGCGAAGGCCTCATCCCGGTGCTCGATGTGGCCCCGCGCCACGAGCGCGTCGGCCACGTGCGGGCGCCCGACGGCGGGTGCCCCCTTCGCCGCGGCCTGCACGTCGTCGAGGGTCAACTCGAGGCCCAGCGCGGTCAGCCGCTCGACCATCTCCGGGATGCGCGCGCTGCGATCCACCCGGATGCGGGTCAGCTCGTCGAGGAGGGTGCGGTCGAACGGGTCGCAGCCATAGCCGAGGAGATGCACCGAACGGCCGCCGTGCTCCGCGGACATCTCGATCCCCGCGACGACCCGCACACCGATGCGCTTGCCCGCCTCCTGGGCCTCCGCCACGCCGTCGAACGTGTCGTGGTCGGTGAGCGCGATCACGTCGAGCCCGGCCTGCATCGCCTTCATCACCAGACCAGTGGGAGTATCCGTGCCGTCCGAAACGCTGGAATGGGTGTGAAGGTCGATCTTCATGGCCACATCCTAGGCGGAAGGATGCTTGCGCGGAGGCCGGGGACGACTACTCTTCAGCGCATGCAGCTTGACTACACCCACACCTACGCCGCCGAACCCACCCGCGTCGTCGACCTCCTCCGCACCGAGGCATTCCTCACCGACGTCGCCACCCACGCCGGCGCCGTCTCCCATTCCGTCGAGCTGCGCGACGACGCCACCGTGCTCGGCATGAAGCTGCCCGTCCCCTCCCACCTGACGAAGTTCGTCGGGCAGGCCGTGCAGCTCACACAGACCTTCCGCTTCCAGGCGCCTGGCTCCGACGGCGCGATCCGCGGCACCGTCGACGTCGACGTCCCCGGCATGCCGGTGGAGGTGCAGGCCAACGCCCTGCTGTCGCCGGTCACCGAAGGCACACGGGCGCACTACACGGGCACCCTGAAGGTGCGGATCCCCTTGGTGGGCAAGAAGGTCGAGACCCAGCTCGAGCCCTTCATCCACGACGCCTTCGACGGTCTGGAGCGCCGCGCCGCCGACTGGCTTTCGCGATAGCCCGCTAGCCGGCCTTGGCCTGCTGCGCCTGCTCGCGCCGCTTCCGCGCCGCCTCCACCGACGCCTTGAGCGCCGCCATGAGGTCGACGACGTCGCCCACCGGCGCGGAGGTGTCCTCGCTCTCCGGGATCTCGACACCGGCGAGCTTCGCGTTCACGACCTCCATCAGCGCCTCGCGGTAGGTGTCCGCGTACGCGGCAGGGTCGAAGGTCCCGACCAGTTGGTCGATCAGCAGCTTCGCCATCGCCATCTCGGCGTCCGTGATCGCGATGTCCGCGCTGGGGGCGGCGAACTCGCCGTCGCGCAGTTCGTCGGGCCACCGCATGGTGTGCATGACGAGCAGGTCGTCCTTGGGGCGCACCATCGCCAGCGCCTCGCGGCTGCGCAGCGCCACCTTGACGATGGCCACCTTGCCCTCGGCGGCCAGCGCCTCCCTCAGCAGCACGTACGGTTTCTGACCCGCAGCCTCCGCCTCGAGGAAGTACGAGCGGTCGAGGAAGGTGGGATCCACCTCGTCCTCGTTGACGAACTGCACGACGTCGACCGCCTTCAGCGTGCTGAGCGGCAGTTGCGCGAAGTCCTCGTCGGTGAGCACGGCCATGCGCCCGTCGGCGGCCTCGAAGCCCTTCGCGATGTCCGCGAAGGCCACGACCTCTCCGCACTTCTCGCACACGCGCTGATAGCGGACGCGGCCGCCGTCGGTGGAGTGCACCTGGCGGAACGAGACGTCCTTCTCCTCCGTCGCGGCGAAGAGCCGGATGGGAATCGACACGAGGCCGAACGACACGGCCCCCTTCCAGATCGCCCTTGGCATGCTCTGTCCCCTATCCCCTGCGGTATTCGACGACGTCGTTCCACAACAGGTCGTGCTCGTGCAACAAGGCCTGCACCTGAGGCAGGTCCCACGCCTCGTCGATGGTCAGCCCTTTGGAGATGGCTGCCGCATCCGCCACGTCGGTACCCGGTTCATCGGCGAACCATGCGGTGATCGCCGACGCCGCGCAGCTCGCCAGGACGATCTGGCCGTTGTCGACGTCGTCGCCGGGGCGAACGAGGCCAGGGTCCACCTCGGCCACGACGACGAGCCGCTCGCCATGGGTGGTCAGCGCGGCGACCGACGCGAGCACGAGCGCCGCGTACTCGGCATCCTCGGAGTCGTTCTCGCCGTAGCCCAACTCGTCGAGGAGCCGCGGCGTGACGGTGTA
The DNA here is from genome assembly GCA_934636715.1 of uncultured Arachnia sp. The sequence continues at coordinate 2,521 of CAKUBE010000010.1, read as the reverse complement.
GGCCACGCGGTCGACGACGGCGATCTCACCGCTCAGCACGCCCATCTCGGACGCGGCGATGGGCAGGAACACCAGTTGACGCTTCACGGGGCCAGCCTATGCCACGCGGTAGTGTCGAGCCTGCCATGAAGATCGTGATTTCGCTCCTGTTCCTCGTCCTCGCCGTCTCGCTGGCGGCGTGCGGGTCGCCCGCGCCCGCCGCGCCGCAGACGATCCAGCTGGTGGTGACCGATCCCCCAGCCCCCGCCGCGGAGGTGAAGATCCCGCTGGGGGCCGAGGTGACGATCACCATCACGACCCCAACCGACGACGAGGCGCACCTCCACGGCTACGACGTGGAGGTCGAGATCCCGGCCGGCGTGCCCACGGACCTGACGTTCACCGCGACGATGTCCGGCTCCTATGAGCTGGAGTCGCACGTCACGGAGGCCGTCTGGCTGAACCTGGTCGTGTCGTGATCCTGCTGCACGGGATCGCCTCCCGGCACGACCTTCCCCTGCCCTTCGGGTTGGTCGTCGCCGCGGGAGCGGCCGTGCTGGTGGTCACGTTCTGGGTGGCGCTGTTCGCATGGCGCGCCCCGCGCTGCCGCGAGGAGAAGGGAACGGAGCTGCCGCGGCTCACCCGGTTCGTGGACTCGCGGTGGGCGAACCTCGCACTCCGCGCCGCGGGGCTGGCCGTGTGGGGACTGGCCGCCGTCGCCCTCTTGTTCGGCGTAGACCGGATCGACAATCCCGCGATCGGATTCGTCTACGTGTGGCTGTGGGTGGGCCTCGTCCCCGCCGCGCTGCTGCTGGGACAGGTGCACCGCCGCACCAATCCGCTGCGGACGGTGCTGTGGTTTCGGGGCGCAACCACCCCGTCGCATGCGGAGCCGACGGGATCGCTGCTACCGGCGGCTGCGGCGCTGGCCGTCTTCCTGTTTCTGGAACTGGTGCAGCCCGGCGGGGCGACCGTGCCGGTGCTGCGCTGGTACGCGGCCGCATGGGCGGCCTGGGTCCTGGTGGGCGCGCTCGTCACGCCGACGTGGATCGCCCGCGCGGACCCGTTCGAGGCCTTCGCCACCACCGTCGCGCGCCTGTCGCCGTGGGCGCGATCAGCCCGCGGCCTGCTGATGTGGACCAGTCCCCTGCGAAACCTCGCCTCGTGGCGCGCCCCGCGAGGACTGGCCGCCCTGGCTTCGGTCCTCCTGGGCGGCACGCTGTTCGACGCGCTCTCCAACACCTCCTGGTGGGTGCGCGGCACCCAAGGGATCGAGAACGGCGCGACGCTGCTGTCCACCGCGGCGCTGCTCGGCTGCATGGCTCTGGTGCTCGGCCTCTTCCGGCTGGGCACCCTCGCCTACCGCGGGCTGTCGATGGACGAACTCGCCCCGGGCCTCGTGCCGCTCGTGGTCGGCTACGCCCTCGCACACTACGGAACGATGCTCTACCTCGAGGGCCAGCGCACCCTCTTCCGCTTCAGCGACCCGTTCGGGCGCGGGTCGAACCTCTTCGGCATGATCGAAGCCGCCCCGGATACCAGCCTCTTCGCTTTTCCCACCGCCATCGCCGTGGCGCAGGTGGTGCTCATCGTCGCCGGCCACGCCTTCGGCGTTCTCGTGACCCATGACATCGCGCTGCGCAGCGCCCCAACCGGCGCGAGGGTCCACCTCCCACTCCTGGCCGCAATGGTCGTGTTCACCGTCGCAGGGCTTCTGCTCATGTTCGGCGGATAGCCAGACTCCATTGGTTTCGACACGGGCCCGGCGCTTCGCGCGGCGGCCCGGCTCAACCAGCGGCGATGGCTCGGCTCAACCAGCACGGTGCGGGTTCACAGGAAACTCACAGGGTGTTGTCCGAAACCCCGAAGGTGTTGTCCGAGGTCCTCAAACCCTGGCGTTGCCTGCTTCCGGTCAGCAGGCTGGCGAGCATGTTCGCACCGCTGTTTCCGCATCCCGTTTCCGCCACGCCGTCCGAACCGCCTCGGTCAGCCGGGGCCGCGCCGGCCCCGGCCGTCGTCCTCATCACCGCGCTCGTCGAGGCCATGGCCGGGCGTCGACCGCTGCATCAGTTGCGCCCGCACCTCAGCGGGCGGGCCTTCCTCACCCTGGTCGACTACGCGGACTCCGGCTCGTTCCGCCACACGAAGGCCGCGGGGCTGAGGACCCAGATGCCGTCGTCGGGAGCCGTCGAGGCGAGCCTTCGGTTGATGACGTCCTCGCGCTGGGTCAGCTGCGTGTTCCGCCTCGACCGGTCGGGTCCCGCATGGCGCTGCACCGAGGTGTCCGTGCTCGCGCCTGCTGCGCTTCTCGGTCGGTAAGACGCTTCTCAGTCGGTAAGCACGGTTCATTGGTTTCGACACGCCGGCTCGCTAGCGCTCACGCGGCGGCTCAACCAGCGGTACTCACGACCGCTGGTTGAGCCGAGGCACATCGACGAGGTCGATCGTGACTCGTGTCGAAACCATAGGGAAGCACTGATCAATGCTTCCTCCGGCGAGGACGTGCTGGGCGGGATGCCCCGTCATCACCAGATCGCAGTGT